>NZ_JAVSNJ010000001.1:0-528482 GCF_032144095.1 Sphaerochaeta sp. PS | reverse complement strand
ATAACCAACAAGGGTGCCCCTTTTTCGAAGAAGCTCGGCAGAAGATTCCCCTGGATCATGATAGGCCTGGTCTTGTCCAGCCTCTCCTTCTTCCTTATCTTCGCAGTTCCCCTCCACTGGAATGCCAAGGAGAACCCCCTTCCGGTATTCTTCTGGATGGTCCTTACCATCTGCCTCTACGACGGGGCCTTCTCCCTGTGGGAGGTCAACTACCAGAGTGTCTATCCTGACAAGTTCAGGGAGCAGAAGGAGAGGGCCACCACCGCAGCCATAGGAACCGGCATCGGGGTCCTGGGCATCGCCGCAGGCTTCATCGTCCCACCCTTGGTATTCTCCTACGGGGACCGTCCCAGCTATCTGGTCTGTGCTCTGGTCATCGCCGCCATCAGCCTGGCAACCTCGCTGCTGGTGGGCTACGGGGTATTTGAGACCAAGGAGATGGTAGCCAGGTTTGCCAAACAGCAGCAGCAAGAGGATGCCCCTTCCTTCTTCACCCAGATGAAGCAGGCCCTGAAGGACAAGAACCTCCTTGCATTCGTGTTGTTCCTCTTCCTCTACCAGAGCGGATGCATGTGCATGACCAGCAGCATCAACTATGTGGTCAAATATGTGATGGAAAAGGAGAGCAGCCAGGCAACCCCGATCTTTGCAGGGATGCTGGTAGGGGCCCTTCTCTCCATCCTCCTCTGGACCCAGGTCGCCAAGCGACTGAAAAACAACCAGAGGCTGCTGATCATCTGCTCCCTCTTCATGGCCCTGTTCGCTATCCCGCTGACCTTTGTCACCTCCCAGATGGCCTTCATCATCACCATGGCACTCTGGGGTCTGGGCTTCGGTGGGTTCTGGACCTTCATGAGCCCTGCCATGGCCGATGTGCTGGACAACATGGTTGTGCGGCAGAAACGACGTGATGACGGGGTCATCCTCGGCATCCGTGCATTCTTCATGCGCTTCAGCTATGCCAGCCAAGCCATAGTATTCTTCTCCGTCCATACCCTCACCGGCTTCGACCCCGATGCGATGACCCCGGCAGCAAAGTTCGGCATCAGCCTGCACATGGGAGTAATACCAGCGCTCTTCTTCCTCGCCGGTGCCCTGTTGTTTGCCAGGATGAACAGCCTTACCCCTGCCATGGTTGCCCAAAACCATCTTGCACTGAAACAACTGGATGTCTAGCAATGCTATGCAAACCCATCCTAGTTTTGTATACTTGCAAGAGTTATTGTAGGAGATACCCATGCTTAGGAAACTGCCCGAATACCAGAAGCAGCTTGAAGATATAGACGCAAAGCTCAGCCTTCCTGAAACCATGCAGGACATGAAGAAGTACAAAAGCCTCAACCAGGAACGCTCTCACCTTGCCCCGATCATTGACGAACTGAACCGGATGAAAAGCCTCTTGAGCCAGATTTCCGATGCGGAGGAGCTCTTGCATATGGAGAGCGACCACGAGATGCTGGAGATGACACGGGAAGAACTCTCAGGTCTGAAGAAGGCCTATGCAGAGGCAGAGAACAAGACCAAGATGTTGCTCATCCCACCCGATCCCATGCAAGGAAAGGACATCATCATGGAGATCAGGGCAGGTACAGGCGGCGACGAGGCTGCCCTCTTTGCTGCCGACCTCTTCAAGATGTACAGCCACTATGCCGACCAGAAAGGTTGGAAGATGGAGATCCTCAGTTCCAACGAGACCGGTATCGGTGGCTACAAGGAACTGATCATCGGAGTCAGCGGCAAGGATGTCTATGGCTCCCTCCGTTGGGAAAGCGGTACCCACCGGGTACAGCGGGTCCCAGAGACGGAGAGCGGCGGAAGGATACACACCTCTGCTGTCACCATTGCTGTCCTGCCTGAAGCCGAGGAGACCGACATCGAGATCAGGAGCGAAGACCTGAAGATAGACGTCATGCGCTCCGGCGGTCCCGGTGGACAGAGCGTCAACACCACAGACAGTGCCGTTCGCCTCACCCACCTACCCACAGGCATGGTGGTCATCTGCCAGGATGAGAAGAGCCAGATCAAGAACAAGGCAAAGGCACTACGAGTCCTCCGTTCCCGCCTCTATGACATGGAAGAAGAGAAGAAAAACCGCGAACGGTCCGAAGCCAGGAAGAGCCAGGTTGGGACCGGGGACAGAAGCGGGCGCATCCGCACCTACAGCTTTCCCCAGAACCGCCTTACCGACCACAGGATCAACCTTACCCTCTACAAGCTTGAACTGATCCTCGGCGGGCAACTTGAAGAGGTCATCGATGCCTTGAAGATTGCTGCAGGTGAACAAGCCATCCAGGACGCCTGATATGGATGGCACCTCTGTTCAGGAACTCAAGGCCTTCTGTACCCAGACACTACGCCAAGCTGACATGACAGAGAGTGCCGACCTCGAGGCCCGACTTCTGGTTGAGAAGGTAACGGCCCTGGACCAGATCCAGCAGATCCTCCATTCCGACAGGCTGCTGGAGGAGGACCAGATCTGTTTGGTGAAGGCCCTTCTCGAAGAGAGGCTGAAAGGTCGTCCCATGGCATACATCCTCGGCTACAAGGATTTCTATGGGAGATCGTTCTTGGTCGATGAACGGGTGCTCATACCCCGTCCCGATACGGAGACGTTGGTGGAAGTTGCCCTCCACCATGCAAAAAGCAAGAACAGAAGGCTATCCATCATCGATGTCTGTACCGGTAGCGGCTGTGTAGGAATAACCCTGGCCTGTGAACTTGGCTACGACGTAACCCTCTCGGACATCTCGCCCGATGCCCTTGCGGTGGCAAAGAGCAATGCAATGGCCCTAGTAGGCCATCCACTTGAGCAACTCCAGGGGGATCTTCTCTCCCTTCTCACCGATAAGTATGATATCATCGTCAGCAACCCCCCATACCTGACCGCCCAGTGGTGTGAGGAGGTGAGCATCGATGTAAAGCACGAACCACGTCTTGCCCTCGATGGCCTCGGCGATGATGGGCTTGAGCTTATCAGGACTCTGGTAGAGGAGAGCACCCACTGCCTGAACGACCATGGCTCCTTGATGCTCGAATGTGATTATCGGCAGGTCGATGAGGTCAAAAAGATCATGGCAAGCCATGGGTTTGCATCGGTGAAGAGCGAAAAGGACCTGACTGAACGTGAACGAGTAGTATGGGGGATATATAATTGTACGAACAACTGATAGAGCGTTTCATACAGAAAGCCTTCAAGTATCCAAAGGCGGACCAGGAGAAGATCCTTGCAGCCGCCACCTACTCTGCGTCCAAGCACAACAACCAGAAAAGGGCCAGTGGGGAGCCATACATCATCCACCCCCTTGCAGTAGGGGAAATCCTCATACAGCTGAAGATGGATGCCGATACCATCATCGCCGGCCTGTTGCACGACACCATCGAGGATACCGACACAACATACGAGGAACTTGCCGAGCTGTTTGGCCAGCCGGTTGCAGACATGGTCGAGAGCGAGACCAAGATCAGCAACCTCAAGGCGATGAGCCGCAGTGTGCAGGAAGCCGAGACCATCAGGAAGATGTTCTTCGCCATGAGCAAGGACATCCGGGTCATCATCAAGCTGGCTGACAAGCTGCACAACATGCGCACGCTGCAGCATCTCAAGCCTGAGAGGGCGAAGGAGATTGCTGGCGAGACGCTGGACATCTTCGCCCCCCTAGCGGACAGGCTCGGCATCTCCTGGCTGAAGGATGAGCTTGAGGACCTCTCGCTGAAGATCCTCAAGCCCGATACCTACCAGTATATCCAGGACTACCTGTTGAGCAAGAAGGGTGAGCAGACTGCATACCTCAACCGGATAGAGAAGAGCATCTACCGTGCATGCGGCGATGCGAACCTCAGCGATGTCATCGTGACCAGCAGAGCCAAGCATACCTATTCGGTCTACATGAAGATGAAAAAGCGCAAAAAGGAGATCGATGAGATCTTCGACATCCTTGGGGTAAGGATCCTGTGCAACACCATCACCGAATGCTATACCATCCTGGGTGTCATCCACCGCCTCTGGCCACCCATCGAGGGGCGTTTCAAAGACTACATCGCCATGCCCAAGGCCAACAACTACCAGAGCCTCCACACCACCGTCATGGCCCTCGACGGCAAGCTCATGGAGATACAGATCCGCACCAAGGAGATGCATTTCACAGCCGAGTACGGCGTTGCCGCCCACTGGACCTACAAGGCGGAGACGGGCAGCGAAAGCGGCACCTGGTCAAAGATGGACAACGACCAGTTCTCCAAGATCATCAGCAAGCTGAAGACCTGGTCCAATGAGATAGAGACCAGCGAATCCTACATGGATGATATCAAGGGTGAACTGCTGAAGGATACGATCTACGTATTCACCCCCCAAGGCCATATCGTGGAACTGCCCACAAACTCCACTGCCCTGGACTTTGCCTACCAGATCCATACCGAGGTGGGCAACCATACCACAGGGGCAAAGGCCGATGGCTCGATCATAGCCCTCAACACCCCGCTGAAGAATACCCAGGTCATCGAGATCCTGACATCACCCAACGCAAGGCCCCGCCTGCAGTGGCTGCGCTATGTGCAGACCAGCAGTGCAAGGAAGAAGATCAAGGCGTGGCTGAACAAGTACGATGAGAACATCCTCATCGACAAGGACATCATTGCCAAGCGCAAGAGCATCGAGACCCAGGCGAAGGTTGAACAGCCTGTCCAGGCTCCCCCGATCCTTGAGGGAGACGAGATAGTCCGCCAGGTGTTCGACCCCACCAAGATGAAGTTCCGCGTTGGCGACGAAAAGAACATGATGATCAACATCGCCCAGTGCTGCTCCCCTGTCCGTGGGGATGAGATTGTCGGCTACATCAGCAGGGGCAGAGGCATCATCGTCCATAAACGTGACTGTCCCAACCTCAAGAACATGAGCGAGATAGTAGACCGGTCCATTGAAGTGGAGTGGGAAACGGAGTCGCCGAAACTCACCAAACGGTTCAGCATCTCCAGCAAGCGCACCTACGACCTCTTCGGGGAGATCGAGGGGACGCTCAGGAAATTCAAGGGCCATCTCATTGAGGGACGGCTGCATGATGACGACGAAGGCAAGCTCATGGGGACCTTCACCATGGAGGTCCAGCATGAGGATGACTTCAAGAAGATCATCAAGAACCTCAAGACCATCCCATCGGTGAACTCCATCAGTGAGATCAAGTGATCACTCCCCAAGGACTCTGAGGATTTCCGGCAACAGCTGTTTCTTGCGGGAAAGGACCTTGGGCAGGCTGAATGTCTCGTCAGCCTGCTTTATGTAGACCAGTTTTCTTTCAAATCCCTGCATGGGAGTCATCAGCAGTACGCTATGCTCCCTGACCACATCGGTGATGAGGAACATTGCCCAGCTAAGGCCATAGGCTCGCTTCAGCTGCTCAAGCTCCTTGAGATATGCCTCCCGGTAGTCCTCAAGGTCGGAAAGGGTCGTGACTTCACACTGGCCAATACCAAACCGTACGCCAAACTCCTCATACTGCTTGAAATCCGCTTCCAGCATCTTGCGGGGGTCTTCCTTGGCAAGGGAGGCACCGCTGGAGAACATCCGCTCGCCAAAGCGGACCATGTCAGGAATATTGGCCAAGGCACAGAGATCCTGGACCGCAGTAAAGTCCTCAAAGGTTGTGGTGGGGCTCTTGAGCATGATGGTATCGCTGACAATGCCGCTGAGCATCACCTTGGCCAGGCTTTCGGGGATCGCCACATTGCTGCGGGTGAACAGGTTGTAGATGATCGTACATGTCGAGCCAAGAGGCTCACATCGGATGTAGATGGGCTGGCGGGTCTTGGCAGCCCCCAGACGGTGGTGGTCTATGATCTCGACCACCTCAGCCTCCTCAATGCCTGGGACGCTCTGCTCCGGCTCGTTGTGGTCGACCATGATCAGCTTTGTCCTTGGCCTTTCCAGAAAACATCTTCTGGTGATGAACCCTTTCCATGTCTCTCCCGAGAAGACGGGCAAGCCACGGAACTCGCTCTCTGCAAGAATTGCCTTGGCCTCATCAAAAAGCGTATCATCCTGGATTTTTGGTGGATTGGTACTAATGAGCTGGGTAACCGGGATGGTAAGCCGAAGAAGCCGAAGGGTCTCTGCAGTATCACCCTCACTGACGAAGACCGTACCCTTGTAGGAAGAGAAGTCTACCTGGGAGGTGAGCCCATGTTCCAATCCCGTTAGGACGATAGCCGGAATCTGCATCTCAACAGCTTTTCTTATGTGGTCTTCCCTATCCCCTACCACCAATATGGGTTTCTGGTCGACCAAGGCCTCCATGTGCTTGCAGAAAACCGTATAGCGCATAGCCCCTACCATGATCGGCGCATCAAACGAATCAAGCTCCCCTTTCCTGAGAAACTTGCCCCTGAGGACCTTGGGAAAATTATCGGGGACAAAGTGGTAGATGGGCCTTGTCCCATTGTTTTCGAGGAGCACAAAACTGCTTACCTCATCAACACTGAGCAGGCCCCGGTATTCAGCTCCCTCAAGGATCGGTATTACCGAACTTTGGGTGGCCTTGCCATAGAAGGAGACCAGGTTGTAGACAGGGTCCGTCGTCTGCAGGACGGTCTTGGGGGTCCTGGTCACACTGGATACACGCGAGCGTACATCCTTGATGAAGGCAGGGGGGGTGACGGCAATGCGCTCAAACTGTGCCTTGGTTGTTTCGTTGAGGTTGCCACACCGCACGGGTATGTATGTATTGGTAGGGTCCAGCTTGTTTTTCAGATATGCATAGCTATAGGCAGCACATACGCTGTCCATATCCGGGTTCCGATGACCGCTAATGTAGATGTCAGCCACTGTTTTCTTCCTTTGTGTAAGCCATTCTACAGCAGTTGGACCTGTTGGGCAACCAAGATTGCAACTAGGCAGAGATGATCAAATGCGCTACCATCGAAGCCCAGGAGGAACCTATGGCTAATGTAGTGATCGCAAATGACCATGGAGCCGTGGAATTGGCCCTGTCGTTTGTGCAACATCTCACGAAGGACGGATATACGGTCAACCATCTTGGAGTCACCAGCAACGACTCGGTCGATTACCCAGATATGGCAAAACTCGCCTGTGACGAGTTCAAGAAAGGCGGATATGAGTTCGGGATCCTGCTCTGCGGAACAGGGATAGGCATCTCCATCAGTGCAAACAAGATTGACGGGATCCGTTGTGCACTCCCACAGAACTCCTATGCAGCCTCCATGGCACGAAGGCACAACAACGTGAACTTCATAGCCTTTGGAGGAAGGATCGACTACAGTGAAGATCCCTGTGCTATCCTCGATGCCTTTACCAGTGCAACCTTCGAAGGTGACCGACACCAACGGCGCGTTGACAAGATCATGGCCTTGGAGCAGAGCTGCTAAAGATAGTCCTTGTATGTCCCAACCAGATAGAAATCGTATTTTATGAGGTCGAAGAGCACACTCACCTGTGAAGTGAACACATTGTAGGCAAGCGTAACGGCAAGAGCCCGTTCACGCTTGCACGATATCGGGTTGCCCACTGACATGGGTGTCACACTCAACAGGAGGTGGGTTGGAAGCAAGAATTCCCCGTCAAAACACTCATTGGAAACCATGATACCTGCCCCGAGCAGCGAGTTTATCCCCAAGCCTGCGACCTTGCCCCCTGTCGAACGTTGCCCTAGCATGGCTTTCTGGGCGAGGATCACGAAGGAGGTATCACCGAAGAACCGGGGGATGAGGGAGCTGTTTGCCTGCAACTCAAGTTCCCAAAGGTCGGTAAGGCCAAGGGTCACGCCCCAAGCAAGCTTCATCTTGCTCACGTCACTCCCCTTTTCTCCAAAATGGGAGTTCGTACCCAAGGTTAGTCCCAGGTCAAAGGTCCCCGCAGAGAGTGGGGAAAAAACAGATACCACAAGCAACAGACAACAGATCAATTTTCTCATGCAGGCCTACTTGAAGATATAGGTGTAACGGATCAGGGCAATGCCCCAACTGGCTACTTTCCCGGTCTGGATGTCAATGGAGACCGAGGGGACGAAAAACTCATACCAAAAATCCTTTTGGCTGAGCTTGAAGGGGCTCACGCTTATGCTAAGGAGCTGGGAAGGGGCCTCCGCATCACGATGGTAGCTAACCGAGACGGCAGGGTCGTACGCCACCACATTGTTGGCAAACAGGTTGAAGGGGTGGTGAATGGTCCTGAAAAGGTCTACAGAAAGGCCAAATTCAACATAGGGGAAAACCAATTTTCCAGTCATGTCGGTTCCCATGACAGCCTTGGCTATCAGGGAAGGATTGCCAACCGGCAAAAGCCATGGCTGGTAGACAAAGGAGAGCTCGACTCCACTTGAGGAGGCTGCTTCCTCCTCAATGATGCTCTGGCCATAGAACCCCACCCCATAGCCGAGGCTACGCCCTACTAGGGGGGATGCCAGGAGAGAGAACGCAACAACCATAAGGACTATCCGTTTCATCTCAACCTCCTATGATCCCAAATGCATAGCGGGGCCAGCTTTCAAACGACCTCCACTTGTCGGCTTGCTCCACAGTTACGGGTAGCGAATCACCAAAGATCTTGTCAAAATGCTTTTCCATCTCCATGGCGAAGCTTGGACAGTCGATGACCAGTGACATCTCGAAGGCAAGGGTAAAGGAGCGGTAGTTCAGGTTTGTCGACCCGATCACCACATACCGGCTATCAATGATCATCAGTTTCTCGTGCAGAAGCTGCTGAGACGTCTTGCTTTCCTGTTCCATCCGCAGGTCTATCTGCATGGACAGGAGGTCCTTTGTCATGTATTCGATGCCTTTTCGGTTGGACACCCGTGAATCAAAGGGAATCATCATCTGCACATCCACCCCTCGTTTGCCTGTCTGCCGGAAGACAGAGAGCAGGTTCTGGTCGAAGAAGGGAAGGAAAGGGAGGGTCTTCACACTACTTTTCGCTTCAGTAAGCAGGGATCCATAGAAGCCCGCCAGCTTGTTGGAAAGCGGGTACTGGTCAACAAACCAGGCGGTGTAGTGCTCCTCACCCTTGCCGAAATCATAGTCGACGGAGAAGTCCTCCCGCTTGACGGTATCCCAGGTCTGCTCATTCCACCAGGAGACAAAGCCATCCAACATGACCGTGCACAACTGGGGGGAGGAGAACTCGTACATGGTATCACGCTGAAGGTCGTCTCCATCCGCACCGATGGAGATGTAGTTGAGGTTCATCCCTCCCAAAGCCAGGTTCTTCCCGTCAACGATAAGGAATTTTCGGTGGTCCCGGAACATCAGCTTCGTCACCCCAACCATCCTGGAAACCGAGAGAGGGTTGTACTCGAGAAGGTGGACACCACTGTCCCTGAGGAATTTCAGGGGGATGAGGTGGAAGCGCGTCTCGGTCATGTCAAAGGCGCCAGTCCCATCCACAACGAAGTAGATGCGGACACCCGACTTTGCCTTTTCGGCTATGAGATTGTAGAGGTACTCCAGGTCCTCGGAACTTGAAGCGAGAAACGAGGAGATAATGACATAGTCCTTGGCGGAAGCGACCAGTTCAGCCACCCTGTCACGCCACAGATGCCCATCAAAATAGATGGTAGGATAGGTTACCTCAACCTTTGGTATGTCGAAGTGCTCCATTTTCTCAGCAAAAGGAATGGAGGTATCCACAGAGGGTCCCTTCACCAGGTATTTTGTCGAGTTGCACCCACTGGAAAAGAGCAGAACCATGCCCACAACAGCGAGCAGTACCAATCGTTTCATCAGAGCCTCATCGAAGGAAAGATAAATGGATAGGGAAGCAGTTCTCCAAAGGTATAGACCAGATGAGTCCCTTTGCCCTCTTGTTCGGCAGCAACTGTGTCGAGAAGATGTATCTCCGTCTCAGGACGGCTGAATTCTGCAAGTACCTGCAGGCACTCTGCGCAAGGGGGTGCCGGTGGCGAGTCCTTGCTGACAACCACCAGAAGCTCAATGCCCAGGCTCCCTTCTGTGGCAACAGCATTGAGCACGGCATTGCGCTCTGCACAGATGGTTGCCCCATAGCTGGAATTCTCGACATTGCATCCGCTGTAGACCCGACTGGTTGCAGCGCTGAGCAGAGCGGCCCCTACCTTGAACTGGGAATAGGGGGCATAGGCATTCTTCCGTTTGGCATATGCTTCGCCGATAGCCAGCCTAAGCAGTTGCTCCCTGGTCTGCATGACCCCCGATGCCGGCAGGATCCGCCCGGCCCCGTAGGTAATCTTGCCATCATCCTCGCCTATCATGCTCTCGAGCTGTTGGTTGAACATCCCGACAGAGGAGAAATCCTCAAAACTGTCCAACGAGGTTACGGCAAGGTCGGCACCAGCCTCAAAAAGCTCTGTGGGTATGAAGGTCGTCGTGAGGGCACAAACCGTACAACCGGCCTTCTTCCCTGCATGGATACCATTGATGGCATCCTCCATGACCAGACACTCCTGGGTAGGAAGGCCCATCGACAGGGCTGCCAGCTGATAGATGTCCGGTGCGGGCTTGTTGCGCTTGATCATGCTACCGGTCACGACAAGGTCAAAGTCGGATGGGCTGAGGCCTATGCTCTTGAGGTTGATCTCAACCTTCCTGGGGGCCCCGCTGGTAGCAACTGCAATCTTGAGCCCGGCCTTTTTGGCATTGGCAATGAAGCGGTGAACCCCATGCAGGGGCCCCACTTCCATGGCATACTCCTCGTACAGGGAAAAGAGCTCATCCCTGGCCTGCTCAAAGTCAATGGCCAGGCCATACTTCTCAGCAACTCCGCAGAGAAAGGCCCGGTCTCCAGCCCCGATGAACGGGGTAAAGTCCTCTTTCCTCACAGAAAGGCCCAATGAGGCAAAATATGAGATAGCAGCATGCAAAATGATGGGTTCAGAATCAATGAGCACACCATCCATGTCAAAGAGAATTCCATTAATCATGCAAACTCCTTACCGGTCAACTGTACAGAAAAAATCTCTCTCTGGCAAGAAATATAGTCAGAGAGAAGTCACAATAGGCAAATTGTCCAACCATTTCTAAGAAAAAACAAACAAGAAGCCAATTAGGCACAGAACGGCAACATTCCTGTTGCCGTCCGTGATCCTTTCCAATACATCATAAGCCACTGTCCAAGGAGGGGTCAATGCATGACAGTCTTGCCCCTACCGGGAGAGCCTTGCTTGACAAACTCTCCATTGCCCTCAATACCCAGATAGATACCATCGCCCATGATGAGCCTGCCCCGCAGGTAGGTCATGACAGCCTTGCCAACCACAGCAAAGCCTTCATAGGGGGTGTAGCCACTTGCCGAATGGGTGGTCTCGGAAGAGAGGGTCCATGCCTCATCAGAGTCAAAAATGACAAGATCTGCATCAGAGCCGACTCGCAGGGCCCCTTTCTTCGGATAGAGGCCAAATGCTTTGGCAGGTCCGGTGCTGAGCAGGTTCACCACCTGCTGAAGACCGATCCTTCCGCTGTTCATGGCAAAGGTATTGAGGAGAGGCAACATCTCCTCAGATCCGGGTATGCCAGGATAGATGGTCCGGCAGTCGGAGCTAGCAAGCTTCTGCTCCTTGGTAAATGAGCAATGGTCGGTCGCCACCACCTGGATCTCGCCATTGAGCAGGGCTTCCTGCAGCGCCTCATTGTCCTCGGTAGTGCGAAGCGGAGGGGTCATGACATAGAGGCTACCCTGGACTCCCTCAAGTTTGGAACGATTGAGAAAGAGGTAGTGGGGTGTCGTCTCCACAATGATACGGACACCCTTTCCCCTAAGCTCCCGTACCTGTTCAAGACCCGCCTTGCTTGAGAGGTGGACTACATAGAGGGGCATCTTCAGCTCCCCTGCGATCTCCCCCACAAAACGGATGCCCTCAGCCTCGGCCTCGCTTGGGCGAAGGTCGGCGTGGGCAGAGGGGGTATAGGGTCCCGTATACTCCTTGTTGATCTTCTCGATCAGGCCATCATCTTCACAATGGACACTTACCAGCATATCCAGGCGCTTGCACTGGGCGAAGATTTCCTTGAGCTCATCGCGCTTCTCGACCAGATAGCCAACATTGCGGTAGGTGGTAAAGATCTTGATGACCCTGACCCCACCCTTCTTGAGCTTTTCCAATTCGCCTCCGATGCCCTCGCGATAGGAGTAGACTCCCTGGTGGAGGGAGAAATCTATCGCCATACCCTCTTGCATGGCGGAGATGCGAGCCTCGGTACAGCCCAGGAGATTGCCCTTCTTGTCGTCGTCAGCAAAATCCACCACGCAGGTCACTCCTCCGTAGGCGGCACACTTGCTTCCCTCTGCAAACGAATCAGCAGTCACGGTCCCCCGGCTTACCAGATGGTAATGGGTATGTGCATCTATGAGGCCAGGAAGAATGCACATGCCCTCGGCATGCACAATCTCTGTCCCTTCAGGAACATCATGAGCCTCTATCTTGTTTGCGATATGCACTATCTTTGAGCCTTCAACCAAGATATCTGCATGCCTGGTCCACTCGGTGTCCACTAGAAGTCCATTTTGTATAAGTATTCTCTTCATACCTACAGGATACCTCAGTTTTCCAAGCTATGCAAAGTAAAATGTGAGCCGATCAGTAGCGCAGGTCAGGCTCCTTGACGGCCTTCACCTCATCCAAACGCCCAACTGGAGTGGTGTAAGGGGCCCCCTTCAGGTAGAGGGGATCCTCCTTAGCCCTCTCAAGGATGGCGATGAGGGTATCGGCAAAGGCGTCGAGCGTCTCGATGCTTTCACTTTCCGTAGGTTCGAGCATCAGGGCCTCTGGGACCAGGGAGGGGAAGTACATCGTCGGGGGGTGGTACCCCTCATCGATGAGCCCCTTGGCAATATCCTGGGCCGTGATGCCATACTCTTTCTTCAAGGATTCGCAGCTGATGACAAACTCATGCATGACCTTCGTCCCATAGGGGATGTCGAAGTGCTTTTCCAGCCTGCTCTTCAGGTAGTTGGCATTCAGCACGGCATGCGATGATGCTGCCCTGATGCCCTCACTGCCCATCCTCAGGACATAGACATACGCCCGAAGCAACACCAGGAAGTTGCCCCAGAACATGCTTACCTTCCCTATCGAGTCGGGCCTGTCCCAGGAGTAGGCATATCCACCGTCGGTCAGTTCGATATCCGGCTTGGGCAGGAAGGGCCTGAGGATATCGTTGACCATGACAGGACCACTGCCGGGTCCACCACCGCCATGGGGAGTGGAGAATGTCTTGTGCAAATTGAGGTGCAGCACATCAAAGCCCATATCCCCTGGCGTTGCCATTCCCATGATCGCGTTCAGGTTCGCCCCATCATAGTAGAGAAGCCCACCAGAGGCGTGTACCATCGAGGAGATCTTGAGGATGTTCTTCTCAAACAAGCCCAGGGTGTTGGGATTGGTCAGCATCAGGGCCGCAACCGAATCGTCCAGCTTGGAGGCTAGGTCATCCATGTCGACCAGGCCTTCCCTGTCACTTGCTATGGTTACCACATCAAAGCCGTTCATCGCAGCGCTTGCAGGGTTGGTACCATGGGCACTGATGGGAACGAGCACCTTGGTGCGTTTTGTCTCACCCTTCTTCATGAAGTAGGCCCGGATCATCTTCAGCCCGGTATACTCGCCGTGGGCTCCTGCACAAGGCTGGAGGCTACCCCAGCTCATGCCGGTGATGGAGGAGAGGTCCTCCAGGAGGTTGTACATGATGGAGAGGCTCCCCTGGGCGGTGGAGAGGTCCTGCAACGGATGGATGGTGGTGAAAGCTGGCAGCTGGGCGATCAGTTCCCCAAGCTTGGGGTTGTACTTCATGGTGCAGGAACCCAACGGGTAGCACCCATTGTCCACTCCGAAGGATTGGGTGGAGAGCTTGGTAAAGTGGCGGACCACATCCAGTTCAGCCACCTCAGGAAGCCTTGCGGCCTTGACGCGCAACATGGAGGCTGGGATATCAGGAAGGGCCTGCTCAAACCCTCTGGGAAGGTCCAGGGCCGGGAAACAGTATGCCTTGCGTCCTTTCTTCGACTTGTCGATCAAGAGCGGTTCACTCATTTCATCACCCTCCTGGCAGCAGCAAGATAGAGCTCAAGCTCCTCGCGGCTACGTTTTTCCGTAACGGCCACCAACAGGACCAACTCGTCCTTTACCTGTCGGGTGAGGCCCGAAAGCCTGACACCGGCAAAGATCCCCTCATTGCGAAGCTCCTGGAGGAACTTGCGCATCTTCTTGGCATCCGAGAACACCAGGGGGAACTCACACCAGAAGGGGACATCCCATACCAGGGTCATCCCAGGCAGCTGGGCAAGATGGTAGGCAAGGTAGTGAGCCTTCACATAGCTCTGCTTTGCAGCCTCCACCATCCCGCCCCATCCGAGGGATGAGAGGTGTATGGTGGTCATCAGGGCAGCAAGGGCCTGGTTTGAGCAGACATTGCTGCTGGCCTTCTCCCGCTTGATATGCTGCTCACGGGCCTGCAGGGTCAGGGTGTAGCCCCTTCGCCCCTGCTTGTCGACCGTAGCGCCTACAATGCGGCCGGGAATCTTGCGCATCAGGGCAGTGGAAACTGCCATATATCCACAGGAAGGGCCTCCGAAGGCCAGGGGCAACCCAAGGGCCTGGGTATCACCGACAGCTATGTCGGCTCCCCATTCGGCTGGGCTTTTCTGCATGGCAAGCGAAAGCAGGTCGCTGCTGATGGCCAAAAGACAGCCCTTGGCATGGAGGGTATCGGCGATGCCGCTGAAATCTTCCAGCAGGCCGTACCGGTTGGGGGTCTGTACGATGAGGCCGGCAACCTCTTCCTGGAGCAGATCATCCAATTTCTTCAGGTCGGTGACACCCTGCCTCTCAGGGATGAGACGGATCTCGTGTCCGGTACCAAGGGCCCAGGTATTGAGCACCTGCAAGGTAAAGGGGTGGATGGTGGAGGAGACAAGGACGGCAGAGGATTTGCGCTTGTGGCTTATCATGATGGTTGCGGCTTCGGCAGCAGCATTGGCGCCATCGTAGAGGGAAGCGTTGGAGATATCCATCCCGGTGATCTCACAGATCATGCTCTGGAACTCATAGATCACCTGCAACAGACCTTGGCTCATCTCAGCCTGGTAGGGGGTGTATGCGGTAACGAAGGAGGGAAGACTGGCCAAGGTCTGCACCGTGGAGGGGACCAGGTGGTCGTAGCAGCCACAACCCAAAAAGGGGATGCCAGTGCTGTTTCGCTGGGCGATAGCGGTGATCATCCTCAGCACCTCATCCTCAGTTCTCCCATGGCTGATGGGCACCGAATCGCTGAGCAACAGGTCCTCAGTCAACGAGGAATACAACTCTTCAATCGAACTCACACCAATGGCTTCCAGCATCCTTCGCCGGTCTTCATCAGTATGAGGAATGTAGGGATAGACCATACTCGCCTCCTCTCTGTCTGGGCAAAACAACGCCGCCAATTCCTGGCGGCTTATTGAAACTTCTTACAGGCTCTCGAGAAACGCACCATATGCATTTGCATCCAGCAGCGACTCGAAATCACTTTGGGAAAAGGATCCAAGCACATACAGGTGATGCTTATAGCAGTCGGTATTCACCAGGTCTGGGGAATCGTCAAGGTCTTCATTGACTGCAACCACCTCCCCTTCGATCGGGTTGTAGATTGCCGATGCAGCTTTGACACTCTCGACGGTTGCAATCTCCTCGTCCTTGCCGAACCGCTCGCCAACAGGGGGAAGCTCCACAAACACGATCTCTCCAAGTTCCTCCTGCGCATGATCGGTAATGCCCACATAGGCCTTATCGCCATCAAGACGGACCCATTCGTGGTCCTTGCTATACTTCAAAACTTCAGGGATACTGCTCATTCCTTACCTCCAAACATCAGTAATGCTACCACCACTCTCAACCAATGTCGAGGGGAAAGAATTCCTGGAGAAATGCCAAGTCAAGCTCTGGATAGAGTTTGAATCGGGAAAGCAAGGTCGCAACCCGCTTTCTGGCCTCGTTGGCAGCATCCTCGCTTGTAACAGATTTTGCCTTGCTGACTTCACCAGTCTTGGCACCCTTGGTAATGATTGAAGGATGGGTGTTTTTCAGGACCAAGGCTATGATGGAGGCTATCTCCTGCATCTCCTTCTCTCCCATGCCAAGGGTTGTAACTGCAGGGGTGCCAATTCTCAGTCCGCTGGTGTACCAAGGGCCGTTGGGGTCAAAGGGAAGGGCATTGCGGTTGAGCGTCAGGCCACACTCGCGAAGGGCTGTCTCCGCCTGCCGGCCATTGAGGTCGAAGGCACGGACATCCAGGAGCATGAGGTGGTTGTCGCTTCCACCGGTGGCAACGGTGATGCCCTCATCCATGCATGCCTGGGCAAGGGCTTTGGAGTTTTCCACAATCTTCTGTGCGTACTGGAGGAAGGATGGGTCAAGAGCTTCCTTGAAGGCTACGGCCTTGGCAGCCATGACGTGAGGAAGAGGTCCCCCTATCACCAGTGGGCAGCCTTTGTCGACGCTATCGGCAAACTCACTCTTGCAGAGGATCATGCCACCGCGTGGGCCACGGAGGGTCTTGTGGGTGGTGGTGGTGACCACATCAGCCCAAGGGACGGGATCGAACTCCCCGGTAAAGACCTTTCCGGCGACAAGGCCGGCAAAGTGTGCCATGTCTACCATGAAGACAGCACCAACACCATGGGCAATCTCAGCCATGCGCTTGAAGTTGATCTTCCTCGGATAGGCACTATAGCCAGCAAGCAAGATCAGGGGCCTGATCTCCTTTGCCTGTCTCTCAATGCTGTCGTAATCGAGCAAGCCTGTCTTTTCGTCCACTGAGTAGCTGTGGGCATCGAACATCTGGGCTGACACGTTCTGGCGATAGCCATGGGTAAGGTGTCCACCACTGTAGTAGTCAAGGCCGAGGATCTTCTGGTTGCCCAGTCTTGCACGGACAGCATCCCACTGCTCGCGGCTCAGGTCGCTTGGGTTGGTGATGCCAAGCTCTTCCAGCATGGGTATTTGGAGTTTTGCATGAAGAATTGCCCAGTAGGCAACGAGGTTTGCATCTGCACCACTGTGGGGTTGTACATAGGCATGCTCTGCGCCAAACAGCTCACAGGCCTTCTGGGAAGCATAGGCCTCTATCGCATCCACATTGTCGCAGCCTGCATAGAAACGATGGTAGGCGAACCCTTCGCTATACTTGTCGGTAAGGAGGTTTCCCATTGCCAGTTGTGAGTTCAAGGAGGAGAAGTTCTCACTTGCAATCAGCTTCAGGTGGGTTCTCTGGTCATTGAGTTCCCCAACGATTCTTCCAGCAACCTCAGGAGCCACATCTGCAACTTTCTCCAAGGACGCTACATACGCTACCATGGCGGTATTAATGTTTCTAGTCCTTGCCAAATACGCTTCCAATGCTTTTTTTTCGGCCATTTTTTACCTCATGCTGTGGTTATCAATACTGCTATCTTGCCTTTCAACTTGAGCTCTGTCAACGCTCGGGAACAAATCACGGCGGGGAAATGCAACTTTACAGTTGATTTTTGCGCAGGGGGACCGTAAACTACATCGGTTGTCCCATATTCTTGCAACAAGTTCTTCTTATTGCAGAAAGGGCATATCATACCACAGGCTACCTGGTAGTCAAAAAAACAGGATACAACAAATGGAAAAGACGAACTCACGAGAAAAACTTGGAAGCCGCCTTGGCTTCATCTTCCTCTCAGCAGGGTGCGCTATCGGCTTGGGAAATGTCTGGCGATTTCCCTACATAACCGGACGATATGGTGGAGCGGCCTTTGTGCTATTCTATATCCTGTTCCTGGTCATCCTCGGCCTTCCTGTCATGGTGATGGAACTCTCCATCGGACGGGCCAGCAAGCAGAACATAGGCGTTACCTTCAAGACCCTGCAACCCAGGGGCACAAAATGGAACATCTTCGGTCCCATTGCCATACTGGGAAACTATGTGCTGATGTTCTTCTACACCACCATCTCCGGCTGGCTGCTGGCCTATTTCTTCCATACTGCCAAAGGCGACCTGGCGGGTCTCGATGCGGCAGGGGTCGGAGGTTTCTTCGGCAACATGCTGAACTCCCCCCTCATGATGATAATCTGGATGGTAATCGCCACAATCCTGGGCTTTATCCCTGTCGGAAGAGGCTTGCAGAACGGCGTAGAGAAAATCACCAAATTCATGATGATGGGACTCTTTGCCCTCATCATCGTCCTGGCCGCCAATAGCCTCACCCTCAAGGGTGGCAGCGAAGGGCTGAAGTTCTACCTCCTTCCTGATTTCGCAAGAATGCGGGAGATCGGCATGTTCGAGGCCATCTATGCTGCCATGGGTCAGGCTTTCTTTACCCTGAGCCTGGGTATCGGAAGCATCTCCATCTTCGGATCCTACATCGGCAAGGAACATGCCCTTACAGGGGAAGCGGTGAGGATCATCGGTCTGGACACCTTCATTGCCCTATCCAGCGGCCTGATCATCTTCCCAGCGGCCTTTGCCTTCGGAGTCAAGCCCGATGCAGGTCCCTCCCTGCTGTTCATCACGCTGCCGAACATCTTCAACCAGATGGGCGGAGGAAGAATCTGGGGAACCCTGTTCTTCCTGTTCATGAGCTTTGCAGCCCTGAGCACCCTCATCGCCGTGTTTGAGAACATCGTCAGCTACTGGATAGATGTGCACCAGGTCAGCAGGATAAAGGCAACTGTCATTAACTGCCTTGTCATTATCGTCCTCTCCCTGCCCTGCCTGCTCGGCTTCAACGTTCTTTCGCACATCCAGCCTATGGGTCCCGGTTCAGGCATTCTCGACCTCGAGGATTTCATCGTCAGTTCGACGTTGCTTCCTTTCGGGTCCCTGCTCATAACCCTTTTCTGTACTTCCAGATATGGCTGGGGATGGAACAAGTTCATTGGTGAGGCTGATACGGGAAAGGGTTTGAAATTTCCCAAGGCCCTCAAATTCTATTTCCAGTGGATTCTCCCAGCAATTGTTCTTGTTTTGTTCCTAAAAGGGTACTGGGATATCTTCTTTAAATAGGCTTCTGTTGACAGAAAATGCTGTTACGCCTATAATTGTTTAGCTTTTAAGCAGATATTTGGAGGGCTTTGTGGCCAAAGAAGAAGCGATTGAAGTGGAAGGCGTCGTACGCGAAGCACTTCCCAATACGATGTTCCGTGTGGAACTACAGAACCAGCATGTTATCCTCGCCCACCTTTCGGGCAAGATGCGAAAGCACTATATCAGGATTGTTCCTGGTGATACGGTGCGTGTAGCACTCTCACCATATGATCTTACCAAGGGTCGGATCATCTATCGCGAACGGTAATAGCAAACAAAAAGGCCGATTCTCCAAGAGAGTCGGCCATTTTTGTGTATCCTGCTGTTCGTCAAGTCCCTTCTATTTCTCTTTCAGTATTATCCAGATAGCACCACTGCCACCATGGACAGCCTTGGGACTAAAGGCCTCGCTTACAAGGCCACTAAGACGGATCTGAGAGAGCGCAGCTTCCTTCAAGAGTGAATACCCCTTCTCATTATGCAAGCCTTTTCCAGGAATGATGCAGACCTTCCTCAAACCCTTTTCCGCACACTCCTTGAGAAACGAGGCAGACGCAGCTTCCGCTTCCAGGACCTTCATGCCATGCAGGTCCAAGGTAGCCTGGGGCTCCATAGCACGCAAGGCCGATATGCTGGTGATAGCTGGCTTGGATTCCCGTTTCTCCTTCAGGGCCTTCTCGAGGGCAGCCTCTTCGTCGGAGAGCTCATTCCATTTGCGGTAGGTATCGGCAAACGACCAGGCGACATCACCTCTGGTCTGGGTATCCTGGTCAGCCTTGTCTTCCAACGCCTGTGCCATCTCCTTGGTAGGAGGGAGGATCTTCTCCTGACTTGGGGCGGGAACGGGCTGGGAGGAGGCCACACGGCGGTCCTTCTTGGGTGTCACTCCATCGTACTCATCAAGCAGAGCGCCAAAATCCTTTTTAGGGAGGTACTGCTGACTCTTCTTGATGGGTTCGGCTTTCTTGGTCTGTTCCTTGACCTTCTCACCATCCCACTGGGCAAGGATTTCAGCAAAGGACTTCTGAACCGTCACCTTGCTATGGCTCTTCATGCGGGCGGTGACGCCGTCCATCTCCCCCGTTGTCTCCCATGCCCTGAGGATGTCCCCAAAGTTCGCATTGGGGTCGTACCCTTTGATCAGGGGCTCCTTACGCTCAGTCGCAACTACGGCAACGGGTTTTGTTTTCTTCTCTATGTTTTTCGGAACGACCTTCTTGATAGCCTCAAAGGGTCGATACGAATCATCTTCAATAGGAAGACGGCTGTCACCAGCCGTCTCTTTCTGTATAACCACACGTTTCTTCTTGGCCATTTATACCTCTCGAACGTCCAACAACTGTGAGACGAACGGCTTAATGATCTCCACTACCTTACTGATGGGGGCGCCTTGTACCTTGATGGTACAGATGGCATTTGTCGGATCGGTTCCCATGAAGGTCCCGAAGGTGATGATATCGATACCCTGTTCGCTGAGGGCTTGGGATATCTTGGCAATGGTGCCAGGCTTGTCCTCCACCACAAAGGAGACTCTGATGCCAAAATGACGGGCACCAAACAGTTCCAGCAGGATCTTGAACATATCACTCTTGCTGACGATACCGATGAGCTTATCACCTTCCAGCACAGGGAGACAGGAGAGGTCCTGGTCGACCATCATGCGGGCTGCTTCCTCAACGGTGGTATCCTTGGTGATGGTAACCACATTCTTGCTCATCAGTTTCTTGACGGTCAGCTTGCTGAGCAGGTATGCCATCTCATGGATGGAAAGACTGCTTGCCGGGGAGGGAGAGGCGTAGAGGATATCCTTTTCAGTGATGAGTCCCACAAGCTTCTTATCCCGATCCAATACAGGAAGCCTATGGACCTTCTCCTGCTTCATAAGAGCAGAGGCTTCTGCAATTGACATGTCAGGAGTAGCTGTAACAGGGTTGCGAGTCATTCTTCGTTCGATAATCATATGATTCTCCTACCTACCATCTACCATTACTATAATTCAAGACAAAGGTAATATCCAGTCATTATTCACCGAGATATGCCGCCCTGACCTTTTCATTTTCCAGAAGGGATGCAGAGGCATCATGCAGGACAATCTTTCCGTTCTCCATGACATACCCCTCTGTTGATGCCTTGAGGGCCATCCTTGCGTTCTGTTCAACGAGGAAGACCGTTACATTGTCCTGCTTGTTGATGAGGTCAATCTTCTCAAAGATGTCGGCAATTACCAGCGGGGCAAGGCCCAAGCCAGGCTCATCGAGCAAGATCATGCGAGGACCGCTCATCAAGGCCCGGGCGATCGCCATCATCTGCTGTTCGCCTCCGGAGAGAGAACGGGTCTTCTGACGCCTACGGGCACCCAGGATGGGGAAGAAATCATACATCGCTTCCTTGCGTTCGTTGATGAGGGCCTTGTCCCGTACCATGAAGGCTCCCATGTCAAGGTTCTCCTCAACGGTCATCTGGGAGAATACCCTCCGGCCTTCAGGAACCAGGGCGATGCCCCTTGAGGCGATGATGTCGGTGGTCAGGATCTTGTGTTTCTTTCCCTTCCCATTCGCGCCACGGGTTTGGCAGATCTCCTCGCCATCAAACGTGATGCTTCCATTTACCAGAGGTTCCTGCCCCACAATGGCTTTCAGGAGGGTGCTTTTCCCGCTCCCGTTGGCCCCGATGAGACAGACAATGTCGCCCTGGTTCACGTGCATGCTTACATTCCGAAGCGCCTTGATGTTTCCATAGGTAACGGAGATATCGTCAATGGTAAGCAATTCACTCATTCTTCTTCCTTTCCGAGATAGGCCTCGATAACACTCGAATTGTGCTTGATCTCCCTGGGAGTTCCCTGTGCCAGCTTCTGTCCGTAGTTCAGGACTGTGATGGTATCGCAGATGTTCATGACCAGCTTCATGTCATGCTCGATAAGGACAACCGTTATCCCAAGGTCACGAATCTTCCGGATGATGGCCATGAGGTGTTCAGTCTCCTGGGGGTTCATGCCGGCAGCAGGTTCATCCAGGAACAACAGTTGCGGCTCCGTGGCAAGGGCCCTTGCAATCTCCAGTTCCCGCTGTTTCCCATAGGGAAGGTTCTTTGCAAGCTCATTCTTGAACTGGCCCATCTCAAAGAAATCCAACCAGCTGTCGGCCTTCTCGTAGATCTCCTGTTCCTCACGCTTCAGATAGACATAGCTTTTCAGCGCATTGACGAACCGACCTTTCGTTTCGTCCCTGCCTGTCTTGAAGTGACGGCCTATCATGACGTTCTCCACCACGGACAAATCCTTGAAGAGGCGAATGTTCTGGAAGGTACGGGCAATGCCCATGCGGCAGATCTTGTGGGCTGGAAACCCGGTTATATCCTTGTTATTGAAGAAGACACGCCCTTTGGAGGGGGTGTCCAGGCCTGTAATGTTGTTGAACAGGGTTGTCTTTCCTGCACCGTTAGGGCCAATGAGGCCGGTGATGAGTCCTGACTCAACCTGAAAATCCACTTTGTTGACGGCTACGACGCCGCCATATGCCCTGGTAAGGGCTTCGGTTTCCAAAAGGATCATCGCTTGCCTCCCTTACGTTCCGTGCTCCCGCCATAGGTTCTTTCTTCGCGACCAAGCAACCCCTGGGGTCTCCAGATCATCATCACAACCAGGATGAGTCCAAACAGGATCTGCTTGAACTGTGGGGGGATGACACTGCTCAGACCGGTAAGTTGCGGGAAGTAGCTGATGAGCTGGATGATGAAGGTTCCAAGGATTGCTGCCTTGAAGTTTCCCATCCCACCGAGTACGACCATGCAAAGGACCATGACCGACACCATGAAGGTGTAGGTTCCTGGGGTGACAGAGAGGGAGAATACTGCCTGCAAGGAGCCGGCGATACCTGCAACGGATGCGCCAAGGACGAAGGCATAGACCTTGTACTTGGTGATGTTGATCCCCATCGACTGGGCTGCGATCTCATCTTCACGGACTGCTGCAAGGGCCCTGCCCATCCGGGAGCGGGCAAGCCGCTGGAAGAGCAGATAGGCTATGACCACAAATAGGATAACCATGACCAGGAACGCATACTTACGGTAGGGATTGATGACAAAGCCAAACAGGTCTGGCATCGGGATCTTCTGGATTCCCATCGGACCATTGGTCAGGGAGTCCCAGTTGTTCAGTACGTTCCTTACGATCTCCCCGAAGCCCAGGGTTGCAATCGCAAGGTAGTCGCCCTTGAGCCTGAGGGTAGGAAGCCCGATAAGCAGGCCAAATAGGGCACTGAGGATGGCAGCCGCTGGAAGTGTCGCCCAGAAGGACCACCCAAGCTTGGTGGCCAGGATTGCCGTGGTGTAGCTTCCTATGGCAAAGAACCCTGCCTGACAGAGGGAGAGCATACCACCGTAGCCGGTGATGATGTTCTGCCCGATAGCCATCAGGGCATATATTCCTGAATAGATGAGTATCAAAAGAAAAAAGTTAATCATATTACACCTTCTCCTTTTCGACCTTGCCAAACAAGCCTTCAGGCTTGACCAGCAGGATGATGATGAGGACACCGAAGGCAATGGTGTCCTTCAGCCCGGTAGGGATTCCCAGTACGGCGACCCCGAATGTCTCTAGCAAGCCAAGCAGGATCCCTCCGAACATAGCCCCAGAGATGTTTCCGATACCTCCGACAACCGCCGCGACAAAGGCCTTGAGGCCTATCATGGTTCCCATGCTCGAATATACCTTGAAATCAAGGGCGATGAGGATGCCACCTACTGCAGCAAGGGCACTGCCAATGGCAAAGGTCATGCTTATGACCCTGTTTACATTGATTCCCATCAGCATGGCTGTATCCTGGTCCAGGCTGGTGGCACGCATGGCCTTCCCCATCCTGGTCTTATCGACAAAGATCTTCAGACTTATCATCATGACCAGGGAGACCACAAGGATGAGGATCTGGTGAGGGGTAATAACCACGCCCCCGATGTTGATGGATGTATTGTCGAACGGATAGTTGAACTTCCTCGACTGGGTTCCAAACATCCAGGCAGCACTATTGGAGAGGATGAAAGATACTCCGATGGCGCTCAAAAGAGGAGCCAGGCGGGTTGCCCTTCGCAAGGGCTTATAGGCGATGCGTTCGATGCCCATCCCCAGCAAGCCACAGCTTACCATGCTGACGAGCATGGCGATGAAGAATGAGATAAACGTCCAAGTACCCAGAGGGGAGTCCCCTCGTAGCATATCGAATACAAAGAGTCCAATGTAAGCGCCAATCATGAGAATATCACCATGGGCGAAGTTAATGAATTTGAGAATGCCATACACCATAGTGTACCCAAGGGCAATAAGGGCGTAGATGCCCCCTAATGTCAGGCCATTCATCAAATGTTGGAAAAATTCAGCTATTCCCACGATGCGGCTCTCCTTATCTACGATAACTGGATAGAACAATAACATGAAAAGACCGGTGTAAACAACACCGGTCTTTACAAATTCCCTTCGACCGGGAATAGAGCATTAGTCGATCTTGATCAGCTTGCCATCTACCACGGTAAAGGTCCCGAGATATTCGGGTGTGGTCTTGTTGACCTTGTATACGCCCTGATAGGCGACAAGGTCCCCGTTTTCGGCAAAGTTTACAGTCCCGCTTACACCAGCGTAATCCTTGGTAGCTGCAACTGCATCACGTACTGCCTTTCTGTCGAACTTACCGGTCTTCTTGTAGACGGAGTCCATGGCGTTGAGCAGGATGTTAGCACCATCAAAGGCGTTGGTTGCGAAAGAGTCGGGTCCAACACCATATTTCTTGGTATAGTCAGCTACAAACTTGGTGTAAGCTACGCTTTCCTTGACCTTTGCAGGACCGACATATACTACGCCATCGGTGAATCCACCGGCGAGCTTGTAGATGTCAGGGTTGGAGAAACCGTCACAGGAAACGAAAGGAATGTTGATTCCAAGCTGTTTTGCCTGCTCGAGCATCTGGGCCATCTCTGCAGTGTAGTTAGGGATGTAGATAGCATCGGGATTGGCTGTCCTGATCTTGGTCAGCTGGGTTTTGAAATCCTTGTCACCAACCTGACATGCCTCAGCGATGGTTACCTTACCACCAGCAGCAATAAAGCTTGCGCTCATGCCTTCATACAGGCCCTGGCTATAGTCATTCTTTGCATAGAGGACACCAATGGTGCGAAGTCCAAGCTGCTCGTAGAAATAATGGCCGGCAACTTCACCCTGAAGACCATCTGATACGACTGTGCGGAATACATAGTCTCCGATTGCTGTGATGTCCTTGTGGGTTGCAGAGGGGGAGATCATGACGATTCCCTCATTCTGTACGCGCTCGCCAACTGCGAAGGATACACCGGTGAATACAGGGCCTACAAGGCCGGTGATCTTATCTGCTGAGGAGAGCTTCTCAATTGCAGAAAGGCCTTTCTCAACGTTTCCTTCAGAGTCTTCGGTAACGAGTACTACAGGAAGTTTCCCGTTGAATCCGCCCTTGGCATTGAATTGTTCAACTGCAAGCATGACAGAGTTGTTGCTCAACACACCGTAGTTAGCGTTATCACCAGTCATAGGACCGATAAAACCGATTTTTGGGCTGGAAGCTTCTCCACCGCCTTGAGCAAACACAGGTGCAGCAACTAGCGCAAACAGAGCAACCAGGGCTACAAAAACATACAAGCTTTTTTTCATACTTGGGTACCTCCAAAATTTACAAGGGCAAGGATGCTAAACATCACTTCTGAGTATAAATTACTTTATACAATAAAGGGTATATTTATTCAACATTTAACCACACCAAAACCTAACAATAAAAAAAATCGCTAGATTTGCGTCCATATTGACCCACTAAATATTAGTGATATACTATCTCAATATCTATTATGGAGGATTCTAATGGCAAAGGAACGGAAAATTCTTGGAGAGTTTAAAGCATTTATTACTCGTGGAAATGTGATGGATCTGGCTGTAGGTATCATCATTGGTACCGCATTCACCGCAATCGTTGGCTCTCTGGTCAAAGATGTTCTGATGCCGATCATTGGCCTGATCATGGGTGGCGTCAGCTTTGTTGATCTGAAGATTGTCATAGCCGCAGCTACCGAGCAAACCGCTGAAGTTGCGATTAACTACGGCATGTTCATCCAGAAGATCATTGATTTCCTGGTCATTGCTCTTGTGGTTTTCTTAATCGTCAAGGGAATCAACACGATGAGAGACAAGCTTGATGCCAAGAAAAAGGCAGAAGAACCCAAGAAACCAGCTACACCAGCACCAGCTCCCGTGGTACCGGCAGATGTGGTTCTTCTTACTGAAATCAGGGATCTCTTGAAGAAACAGAAAGCGTAAGCAGTAATCTTTTCTCTTCCCCTTGAACACCCTACCCATTTCCGCTATTATCGAGAACGCATCCGCTCTGATAGCTCAGCTGGATAGAGCACTTCCCTCCTAAGGAAGGGGTCGGGCGTTCGAATCGCCCTCGGGGCACTAAGAATCTCTTGCAAGGAAATCTTGCAGGAGATTTTTTTTGTTTGCTGAATGCAAAATGCATCAGGCCAACTCCTCTTCTTGCTCGTTCTCCTCAGTATCACCATCTTCGTCCTCACCCTCTTCTTTCATAGGGATCACGGTATCCACCAGTGAGAGTGATTGCTTATAGTCTTCAGCAAGCATTGTTCTGTTGAATTCAGCTGTTGGGTTGATTTCAAGTACCAATTGTTCCAGCTCATCCAAGGAAACCGAGAAAAACTCCTTTCTGAGGTTTACCTTGTTCAGTCTCTTGCTATGCAGGCGGGTGTGGATTGCATTTTCCAGTCCCACAGCATCCTCAGAAAAAATAAAGCTATGCACGTCAAACTTGAAGGGGACACTTGCACTACCAAGCTCATCAACCCTTTCTTGAGGCTCCAGGCGCCGTGTCATTCCAATCTTGAATACATTGTCACCAAAGGAACCGAGGTTACTGATGATGTAGACATTTCCGGCCTTGCCATTCTGGAGCCGGGTGATTTCATCCTTCTTTTCCTCAACAAGGGCGAGTTGGCCATGCAATGCATCAACCCTTGTCTCCAGCTCGACTCTTCTAGGAGAATCGAGAGGTTCTTGGGCAAGGGCTTGCTGGACCTTCTCAATCTCTGCCTGATACTTTGATTCTTCCAGCGCAATCTGCTTTTCTTGCTCTTTCAGTCTCTTTCGTTCTTCAGCTTCCTCTCGCATCTGCTGCCTCAAGGCCAGCTGTTCCTCTCTTGCCTGTTCTCTCTTGATATAGTATTCGTACTCGATCTTGACAGAGTTCTCGAACAGATGCTCAAGCTCCCCAATGAACTTTCGCATGGTTCCGGCGATTTGCTGGTTGCCATCAGAGACAATGACCAGGTATTTGGCTATCAGGGTCCTTACCTGGAACAGAGCCGCATCGAGTTTTTCGAATTTTAGGTTATATAGGATGTTCTGCAATTCCGAACGAAGGGAAATGACCATGAGCTTGTAGATGGCTTGATTCGCTTTGGTAGTGTACCGTTCAGCATACCCTTCAAGAAGTTGATCAATCTGCTTTTGGTTGGCCCTGAACTCCTTCCTCAAATCTTGGTAATTCATGAGGTTCAGGCTAAGCATCACTGAGGGGGCTATGGAATCGAGATCAACAATCTCTTCCTCTGTCAAAGGCCGATAATATGCTGGGGGAATATCGGTGGTATGGAACCGGTCAACAGCATGCTGGATGGCAACATAGAGCTCCTTCGTCCTAGCAAGTTTCTGCTTCTGGTTCTCAAGCTTGGTATCCAGCTTTTGGTTTTCTTGCCTAAGCCTCCATTCATCACCCGTTAATGCACTTTTGGATGATTTCAGATCTTCTATTTCCTCTTCTACCTCCAAAATATCCTGGTGCAGGTCTTTGAGCTTGCGTAGTGCCGATTCAATGTCAGGTACCTGCAGGTCCCTGATACGCTTTTTTGCCTGCCCTACCTTCCTGACAAAAACAATAGAGAGGACGAGAGGAACGAAAAACAGGATCAAAATGAGAAGTGCACTATACATTGGAAACCTCTTGATTAAGGGAAGGTATGAAAAAGCTCTATATCCAACCGTTACCGGTGGCTCGGTCGTAAGGTCTATGCTTTGGAAGGGAAGCTCTACCGTTTCTGGGATTTCTTCACCCATTTCTATTGGTATAGGGTTGAACTGATTCTCTGAAACAGGGGCCTCAACAAGCAAAGGCTCTTCTTCGACAACTTGCTGTGCATTGTCATTGGATACACCACCTTGAGTTGCGTAAGGCTCAGGAAGTCCGAAATCTGTAGGGTTTTCAGGGGAGACCAACTGACCACTGGCCAGATCACCTTCATCCTCAAAGGATACAGAAGTGCTGACTAGGTTCTGAACTTCCAAATCACCCCCAACAGGGTTGTTCTCATCCGATGGTTTCTCTTCTGCAACGGGGAGTGGAAGGGGTGTATTGGCTATTTCCCCACTACCCTGCTCTGGCCCAGTGTCTGGAATCTCTCTTGCTGGTTCTTGAATTTCCGTTGCCGTGACATAATTTGGCTGATCTTGCTGCAGGATCGCACCATCGGTAGTTGAGCATCCCAAAAGGAGGAGGATGATCGCAAGAAGGACGAGATAGAGTTTTAGATTCTTATAGCTATGATTCTTCATTTCGTGAGTATGCTACCATAGTATTTAGGGTGAAGGTATTTAATTATCGAAATTAAAGCTGATCCTTCAATTGAGCCTTAGCAAAAGGCATATCCATGATTTCTACCAGAGCATTCGCTTCCCCACTGCATTTCCCCTGTTCTGAAATATTGCAGGAATGGTTGTATAGAAACAGTGGCCGCCACCCTTTTCTGTAGGTAGCGGCCACTAGATGTTTCATGCATTCCATTCGTACGTTCTCACACCCATCGCACAAAAAAGTCCTAAGCTTTCAGGGGTAAACGAAGCTTGGATCAGGGCCCTGTGAGGATAAAAACCTCAATGGTGATCAGGATGGCTATAACCACCAGAAGGCCTGAGACCAAGAAGAATTTCTTTCTCCTGCGCTCAAGTGCCTGGGCAACGGTAAAGACTGGCTTCTCCTGTTCTTTTGCCGAAGCCTCTTCACGAAGACGTTTCTGTCTCGCCTCTTCCTTCTTCAGCTCAAGCTCCTGCCGCACCTGGGTGGCTGCAACCTGCTTGGCTTCCTTTTCCTTCAGGTCCATGTAACAGCGGCTACAAAGCACGTACCCCTCGCAATCGATCAGGTCATCGTAGTAGCTTTCGATACACTCTGGGCAGATGTAGCAGCGTTTGAGCTTCCCATCCTCAATGAGCTTGCAGGCCACCATACGATGGGCAATGGGAGCGTTTGCCTCGGCACCGCCAAACAGTTTTTTCCACCAGGGAAGCTTGGGAGGGTTGCTTGGCTCACTTTCCAGTTTTTGTGCAAGTGCCACCACACGTTCGCTCAGGCCACGGTCCTGGGTGATAAGCATCAGGTTGTTGTTCTTGCCGATGCTCTCAAACAGTTCCACCAGATGGTCGTCCGCTATACCGGTGCTTCCAGTATCACCGATGCGGACGATACCCTTGCGAGCAAGGTACCGTAGAAGGTCAGGACGAATGGTCGAGCGAACCCGGACCTCCTTGTCCTTCTCCGGATTGTCCTTCAGACCATGGAGTTCCTCCATCGTCTTCTCAAGGACGATCAACTTCTTCTTGCGCCGTTTGAGGATGGGTTCTGCATTGGAAACAAGGTGCAAAAACCAATCCTCCTGGATAATGGGCGCAGTGTCCACGTAAATTTCATCAAAGGCGCGTAGCTGCTCATCCAACGTAGCCAAATAGGCCTCGTCATCACTCTTGAATCTGGAAAAGTCTCCTACCTTGCAGGCAATGACCTCACGATAGAGGTTCATCTCATCTGCTGAACTGGAAGACGTCAGATTGATTCCTACGCTCCTGAGAGTACTGAGCACCTTCTCCTTGCCCATGCGGAACTCGGTAGCGAGCACATCCACAGCATTCTCAGCTGTCATGCTCTCTACCTTTGGCTTGGGAGGGCCCTTTCTCAAAAGTCTAGCCATGTCTATCACTTATCCTTTTCACGCTTGGCGCGAATTATTTCTATGGCTTCATCCAGGGTAAGGGCATCTATCAGGGTCTGATCCTTCTTATACTTGGCAGGAAGGGGAATGTTGCTCTTGCCAACCTTCAGATAGAAGCCATACCGACCGTCAGCCACAGAGACGGTCTCTTTTTCAAACGCTCCAACCTCTCGTACAACAGAAGCAGAGCTCTTGGACCGTGCACTTCCCTTTTTCCCCGGTTTCGGCTTTTCCTCCGCCAATAGCGCGAGTGCCTCCTCCAAGGTAATGGAAAACAGTTGTGCATCATGATCTCTCTTGTTCAGGTTCCTATACTCACCGTTACACTCAATGAAAGGGCCAAACTTTCCTTTGGCAGCCACCACATCATTACCAAGTGCATCCTTACCCAAAATCCTGGGCAAGGAGAGATACCTGTTGGCTATCTCAAGCTCATGCTCCCGGCTGCTATCCGCAACCCACTTGGGAACACTGGCCCTCTTGGCATCCTTTCCACTGCCTTCCTGCCAGTATGGGCCAAACCGGCCATCCATCAGCTGTACAGCCTCCCCTTTCACCACTCCAATACCCAGTTCATCAGGTTCGGCCTTCACCTTCCCCTTGGCGATAAGGGCCTTTACATCCTCATCAGTGATGGAACCCGGCAACCATGTGTTGGGCAACGAGATGTACTGGCCCTTGCCATCGACCTCAGGACCCTGCACATAGGGGCCGTAGGGGCCGATCATGACCGGATTCTCCTCACTGATATGGCTAAGGCTCAACGTCTTCGAAGCCACCTTGTTGTCCTTCTCCATCTGCACCTTGTTCTGGTTCTCCAACCCTTGGTCGCCCAGGAAGAAATCCTTGAGGAAGGCTACTTTATCCAGCTCTCCTTCAGCAATCTGGTCCAGGGCATTCTCCATGTTGGAGGTAAAATCATAGTCGATGAACTGCTTGAAATGCATCTCAAGAAACTGGCAAACACCAAACCCGATGAAGGTTGGAGCCAAGGCAGACCCTTCCTTGACCACATACTTACGGTCCATGAGTGTCTTGAGTATTGTAGCATAGGTTGATGGCCTACCGATGCCCCTATTCTCAAGTTCCTGCACAAGAGAAGCCTCAGTGTATCTGGCAGGAGGTTTTGTCTGGTGCTCGAGGCTTGTCAAAGAGGCCAGGGGACAAATTTCCCCGACAGAGAGAGGAGGGAGCAGGGTTTCCTTATCCTCCAAAGCCGCATCAGGATCATCAGAACCTTCCACATAGGCCCTCAGGAAGCCCGGGAACACGATCTCGGTCCCCGTTGCGGTAAACAGGGCATCCTTGGCCTTGATGGAGACGCTGGTGGTGGCCTTCTTTGCATCAGCCATCTGGGAAGCGAGGGTACGCTTCCAGATTAGCTCATAGAGGGCAAGGTCCTTGCCTGAGAGGTTTGTCTCCGATGGGATGGCAAAGCTATCACCAGAGGGACGGATGGCCTCGTGGGCCTCCTGTGCCCCTGAATTCTTCTTCGCGGCAAAGTACCTCGCTGAAGGGGAGAGATAGTCATCCCCATACAGCCTCTTCACCAGGGCTCGTGCTGCCTGGGTCCCTTCCTGGCTGAGGGTGGGGCTGTCGGTACGCATGTAGGTGATATAGCCGCTTTCATAGAGCTTCTGGGCGATACGCATGGTATCAGAAGCACTGATGCGCAGTTTCTTGATGGCATCCTGCTGCAAGGTACTGGTGGTAAAGGGGATGCTGGGCCTGGTGACAAACGGTTTTCTCTGGATGTCGGCGATCTCGTAGCTTGCACCCTTCAGCTCTGCCACAATGGCATCAACCTTCTCCCTGTCCAGCAGCAATTTCTTCCCATTGCCCTTATAGGCACCGGTAATGGAATCGAAGTCCTTTCCCCCTGCTAGGCTCATCCCCTCGTAGGAGGTAAGCCTTGCCTCAAAGCCCTGCTTCGAGGAGGATAGCAGGTCAGCCTTGGCATCGAAATAGGTGCTCTGGGAAAAGTCGATCCTCTGCCTTTCACGCTCAACTGTCAGGCGCAACCCCACAGACTGCACCCTTCCTGCAGAGAGCTTCTTGTTAGCAAGCTTCTTCCACAAGGTAGGAGAGAGGGTATAGCCAAAGAGGCGGTCAACCACCCTACGTCCTTCCTGGGCATGCACCAGATTTTCATCGATGTCCCTACCGCTGGTAAGGGCCTTCTGGATGGCACTCTTGGTAATTTCATGAAACACCATTCTCTGGTAGGGAATTTTTGGCTTGAGAACCTCAGCCAGATGCCAGGAGATACTCTCCCCCTCGCGGTCCTCATCAGTTGCCAGTAGCAGCTTGTCAGCACCCTTGAGGCTTTTTTTGAGTTCCCTGATCAAAGACTCCTTGCCTTCAACCACCTGATATTCACACGCAAAGCCATTAGCAACATCAATTGCCATATGATTCTCCGGAAGATCGCGGATATGGCCCTTGCTTGCTACGACTGTATATGTCGAAGGAAGAAATTTTGTTATCGTCTTCGCCTTTGTCGGCGATTCTACGATGATGAGAACTTTAGAATCATCCATGCAGTTCACTCCTCAATGCCTCGAAACCTTGTAGCTTACAACTATATAATGCCGCAGAATGGTTTTGTCAACGCATTATTTTTTGGGAATGTCTGCCAAACTCCCCTTTTCCACAAAAACAAAGACCCCATCCTCTCCAGGATTGGGGGAGCGGAAAATTCCACTGGAAGCCAATCCGTCACCCGTATTATGAAATAATACCTTTTTTTCTCCCGTTTCAGAAACCATAAAGGACAACAACGATTCTGTCTTGAAGGAGAAGATTCCCACCTTGGTAGAAATTTTTGTCCGCAGGCTTGAATTTTTTTCCTCAAGTTCCAGAATCCTCCAACTCCGTGGCTGGATATTGGTGGAATTGAACACCTCGGCATTGGTCCTATAGGCGAGTTCCACCGGCCCTTGCCCATCATAGGAGTACTCAGGATATTCAGAGGAAAAGGGAACCAGGGGGAATATCAACAAGGGTCTATCAGGTTCCTTTGGAAAATGCCCGTACAACTCAAGCGAACCCTCGCTATCCCGAACCTCCAGATGCAGAAGCCTGCATTTTCCGTCGTTGTCATCCTCAGTGAGGTTTACCCAATAATAGTCCCCTGCCCAACTAGTTGTCCTAGCCGTAATCTCGGTAGCTGCCAGGGTCACATTCTTTGCATCCCGCGCAGCCACGAGGAGCTTGTACTCCCTATTGGACTGCAGACTCTCCTCATTTGACCCAAGCCTCTGGCTGTGCTGCGATGCCTTTACCCGCTTCATTGGCTTGCTATCGAGATAGAGGTCATACCACACAGCACCCTTGACACTGTCCCAGCCTACCTCCACCTGATTGGGAAAACTCCCAAGGATTCTAGCTTCCATGGAAGAAAGAGGAGACAAAAAGGCTATAAGAGAGAGCATGATGAGCACCAGGCGTTTCATAAACACTCCTGACAAACTCTATCACCGTTGCTATGTGCTTGCAAGAGAGAGGCGTAGCCGCTACTATCGTCTCATGAAAATTCAGATCGTATCATGCTGTCTCGAAGAGGGAAACCTCAGTTTCCCCCTAGGGGCGCTCACCATCCAGACAGCAATACAACACCATATACAACTCAAAGAGAGCCCTTGCTCCCTTGGGTCCTACTCCTTGGACGATGACCCTATCGCCTCCGCCTTGGAGAGTGCAAGAAGTGGTTTTACCCATGTGGGATGCTCAATCTATCTCTGGAACCGGTCCTGGTTTGACCAGTTTGCACAAACGCTCAAGAGGGCAAGGCCAGAGGCAATCCTCTTTGCAGGCGGCACGGAAGTTACCGCGAACCCCCTGAGCTTCGATTTTTCCCTCTATTCATTCCTCACCCTAGGGGAAGGAGAGGAGACAACCACCCTTGCCCTCTCCCAGCTTCTAGCAGGCAAGAAGCCGGAAGGACAGGGCATCCTTACCCAGGGAGGGGAGGTCACCTATGCCTACCCCCTTGACCTTTCGACCCTAGACTCCGTGCTGCTCTCAGGCTCGGCAAACTCCTTTGCAAAGCCCGGTTCTTCCCTCTTGTGGGAGATGACCCGCGGCTGCCCGTTCAGCTGTGCCTTCTGCTTTGAATCAAAAGGGATACGGTCGGTACGCCAGTTCAAGTATGAACGGGTCAGTGAGGAGCTGGACTACCTCCTGGAAAACCAGGTCGAAGAGGTGTTCATCCTCGACCCTACCTTCAATATGGACAAGAAACGGACAGTACAGATGCTCTCCCTCTTGGCCGAGAAAGCCCAGGCGATCCATTTCATCTTTGAGCTCAGGGCTGAACTGCTGGACAAGCAGCTGGCCGACCTGTTTTCCCGTCTCAAGTGCTCACTGCAGATAGGGTTGCAAAGCTCGGATGTCCAGGTACTCAAAGCCATCAACCGACGATTCGATCCCGTCCTCTTCAAGCAGAAGATAGACCTGCTCAACCAACGGGGAATCGTCTTTGGGCTGGACCTCATCATCGGACTTCCCCATGACTCCTACACCCTCTTCTGCAAAAGCCTCGACTACGCCGTCGGGTGCAAGCCAAGCAACATCGACATCTTTGCCCTGTCGCTGCTGCCGGGGACCCAGCTAGCCGATGATGCCCAAGAGCTGGGAACCCTCCATCAGGCCGAGGCTCCCTATACCGTCATATCGACACCCACCTACACGAGCGAGGAGATCGCAAAGGCCCTGAGGCTCAAGGATGCCTGCGACCTCTTCTATACCAAGGGTGAAGCAAGCATGTGGCTACACACCCTCTGTGAGGCAGCCCAATGCACGCCAAGCGCCCTGTTTACCCATGTTGCATCCTATACCGACTTCATCAAGGAGAAGCAGGGCTCCGGGCAGTTGGGGATGGAAATCTATGACCTGCAGGAACAGTTTGCCCGCTCACTGCTGAAAAAACTCAAACGGGAGAAGTATCTGCCACCACTACTCTCTTTCATGGAGCTCCATCAGGGTGTGGCATTTCTCCGTGAGACAGGGGAGAATCCTGTCATAACCATCGACTATGAGCTAGACGAACTGGCCCTGCTTGATACCATGCACATCGAGAAGTTCCTCGAAAAACATCCAAGACGATCACCACAGACCCTGGCAATTGTGGAGAATGAGGATGGCTCACTCTCGTTTGTCGAGCAAAAATAGTAGCAATGGCACTTGCTTGCCACAGAAAAATCACATACATTAAGGCAATAAGGATATACAGTTGGTGAAACACCTCTATAGAAACATTCTACTCGGGCTCTTTATTCTTGTCCTGCTTGTGCTACCAACCTCTTGCGTGGTCACCGATGAGCTTACCTTCAAAAAGAGTGGATACAGCAGCTCCGCATTCGATTTTACCGTCGAGGACTTTTTCATTGCGGTCCTTGAGGATTTCAGCGAATTCATCCCTGACAACAAGAACACCTCCCTCATGGATGCCGCCATCGGTGATTTTGAGAAGGCCCTGAGGTACAGCACGACGACCAATAGTGTTGCGATCAAGAAGCTCAATGACAATGCCTACAACGGATACTTCAATTTCATGAACCTGGACAAGCTCTTCTACGATCTTGGGGCAGGGAATGACCAGAGTCTTCTGAAACAGAAGGACAATACCCTGACCTTCTTCCTCTCGATGGACAACTACAACCAGCTTGTTCCAGTCATACCCTTCCTTGCAGACGAGAACTTCGAGGCTTTCGGGCCTGTCTACAACCAGGGCCTGAGTAAGAGCGACTACCTTGAGATGATCGGTTTCATGCTTGGCGAAGAGGGGCCACCGGCCATAGAGAAGTCGACCATAACCCTGAGGATAGCGACACCCGGACCCATCACAACCTTCACCAATGGCAAGAAGGTCGGCCCTAACCTCTATGAGTTCAGCTTCCCCCTCATCGACTTCCTGCTCCTGGCAAAACCCATCACCTTCTCGGTCAGCTGGACCTAGCCACAGACAGGGGATACCCAGAGCTTAGCCTGCCCATTACTCAATCATGGATGCAAGCATCCATGCATAGCAAAAAAACTGACACCATAAGGATCTCCAGAGGTGTCAGTTTTTTGTATTGGTTGCTACAAGTTCAGATACGGGGCAAACCCCTATACGTTGAAGCGGAAGTGCATGATGTCCCCATCCTTGACCACATACTCCTTGCCCTCGATGCGCAGCTTCCCTGCTTCCTTGACCTTCTGTTCGGTCTTGTAGAAGAAGAGGTCCTCGCAGTTGAACACTTCAGCCTTGATGAACCCTTTCTCGAAGTCAGAATGGATGACACCTGCAGCCTGGGGAGCCTTGAAGCCTGAGCGGAAGGTCCAGGCTCGGTTTTCATCGGAGCCAGCGGTAAAGAAGGTACGCATCCCCAAGGTGTGGTAAGCCAGGCGGACAAGGCCGTTCAGGGAGGACTCCTCCAGGCCGATAGCCTCCAGGAAATCCCGTTTGTCCGCTTCGGTCTCCAAGGCAGAGATCTCCGATTCAATCTTGCCGCAGATGACGATGACGTCTGAGTTTTCCTCCTCTGCGATCTTGCGCACTACCTTCACAAAACCATTTTCCTCGGTGATGCCATCCTCGTCGACGTTACACACATAGATGACAGGCTTGAGGGTTATGAGGTGCAGGTCGTAGACCACAGCCAACTCATCCTCATTGAGGTTGAGGCTCCTGGCAGGCTTGCCCACCTCAAGGCAGGTCTTCACCTTTTCCAGGACGGGAAGAACCTTCTCGTTCTCCTTCTGGGCTTCCTTGCTCAACCTGTTGAGCTTTGCCTGCTTGGCATAGCGGGTGCTTACCGTATCGAGGTCAGCAAGGGCAAGCTCGATGTTGATGGTCTCGATGTCGCTTGCTGGGTCGATCTTGTTGTTCACATGCACTATGTCTGTATCCTCGAAGCAACGTACCACGTGTGCTATGACACCCACCTCACGAATGGATGCAAGGAACCTGTTTCCCAGCCCTTCACCTTTGGAGGCTCCGGCTACCAGGCCTGCAATGTCGACAAACTCGAACGTTGCAGGAACGACCCTTTCGGTTGGGATAAGTTGGACTATCTTGTCCAACCGCTTATCGGGAACACTGACGATTCCTACGTTAGGATCGATCGTGCAAAACGGATAGTTCGCGACTTCGGCAGGGGCTGCCGTCAAAGCGGAGAAAATTGTCGATTTACCGACGTTGGGCAACCCAACAATACCGCAATTCAAACCCATATGTTAACCTCATTTACGCTCAGTGGAGCTCTAGGGGCCAGTGTATCATATATTGACTAGAGCGTTAACCATATCTATAGTTAAGCGCAATGGATATTGAACAGATTTCTGGAAATGACGATCCCACCATCAAGGGAAAACAGATACATGACATCGATACAGAACGGCAGAGAGCTATCCTGCTTGTTCTTGTTCCCTCAACAGAGGATAGGGTTCATGGAAAAAGCCGGGGCGAAGAGCTTGAGGCCCTGGTTGAGACCATGGGTGCCCGACCGGTATTCACCCTCGTCATCCCCCTGCGCGAGCCAAACAGTGCCACACTCATCGGAAGCGGCAAGGTTGCAGAGGTAAAAACCCTCATAGACACCCATGAGAGCGACCTCATCGTCTTCGACCGGACCATAAGCCCACGGGTACAGAGAAACCTTGAAAAAGAGCTGGAGTGCTGTGTCATCGACCGTGATGAGGTTATCCTGCAGATCTTTGCCGATAGGGCAGCTACCAAGGAAGCGGTCCTCCAGGTAGAGCTTGCCAGACTCGAATACTCGATGCCCCGACTCACCAGGATGTGGACAGGCCTCTCTCGCCAACAGGGAGGAGTGAAGGGAAACAAGGGTGAAGGCGAACAGCAGCTTGAACTAGACCGAAGACAGATCAAGGAGAAGCTTGTACTTCTCAAGGACCAGCTGAAGAAGGTCAAGCAGCAACGCACGGTCCAACGCTCACAGCGGGAGAACAGCAACATCCCTACTGGAGCCATCGTCGGGTACACCAACAGCGGCAAGTCCTCCCTGCTCAACGCCCTTTCACAAGCAGGGGTACTGGTGGAGAACAAGCTCTTCGCAACCCTTGACCCAACCACCAGGATGGTAAAGCTTCCTGGAGGTGTGGAGATTCTCCTTTCCGACACGGTAGGCTTCATCAGCGACCTTCCCCACGACCTGATCGAATCCTTCAAGAGCACCCTTGAGGAGGCAAAGTTCGCTGACTTTCTCATCATCGTCTGCGACGCTTCCCACCCTGACATGCTTGGCAGCTATGCCACAACGGTTGCAGTCCTGGAGGAACTTGGGTGTACAGGGAAACCTGCCATCGTGATGATCAACAAGATGGACGCCGTGCATGATGAATTTGCGGTTGCAAGGCTGAAAAGCATGTATAGCACAGTGGTCGAAACCTCGGTTCTACACGCCCAGGGCCTGGATGTGCTGTTGGACCAGATCAGCAAGACACTGCATGAACTCTGTCCAGTCTCCTTCTACCTCATCCCTAACTCCCGCTACGATCTGGTGGCACACATCAGGCGTTCAGGGCAGATTCTTACCATCGAGTACCTCGATGCGGGCATCAAGATCAGCGCAAGGATCCTTGAACGGTTCCAGAGTCCCCTGGTGAATTTCCGCCTAGAGGACGAGTAGATACAAGTGAGAAACTCTTACTTAAGCATCTACAGGTGAATATTTCTTACTTATGCATCTACAGGTGAATTTTATTATTTATGCATCTACAGGTGAATTTTATTATTTATGCATCTATAAGTGAATATTTTCTATTTATTCACCTAAGAATGAATTTTTATTAGACAAATACCAGGAAAGACACTATACTCATTTTTTGGAAGGAAAGAAAAATGAGTGAGAACAAAACTCTTTACCTAGCAATCATTGCAGACATAATAGACTCGAAAAGTATCGAAAAAAGAAACGAAGTTCAGGTCAATCTCAAAGAAATACTCAATAATATTAATGAAAAATATAAAGATGCTATTGCCTCAAATTTCACCATCACATTAGGTGATGAATTTCAAGGCGTCTTACACAAAGGATCCGATGTGATGACTATCCTAGAAACCATCCAAAAGGAAATGCATCCAATAGCTCTTCGTTTTGGAATTGGCCTAGGTACCATAAGCACGGCCCTTGATCCAAAACTTTCTCTTGGTGCAGATGGAAAAGCTTACCATCAAGCAAGAAAAATGATTATTGAAGTAAAAAATATAGAGAAACAGAAAATGAAACCAAAGACTAATATCCTCATTGGAATTGAAGGGAATGAAAGAATCGCGAAGCACCTGAACACAATTCTCAAGCTCAGTTGGGCAATACAAAGCACTTGGAGCAATCGACAGCGGGAAATTATCGCGGAGGTACAAAAAACGGGTGGAACACAAACCGACATTGCAAAAACCTTAGGAATAGTCCAATCAAGTGTGCAGAAAAGCCTTGCCAATAGCCAGTATTATACCTTCATTGAAGCAATGGAACATATCTCAGAATCCCTTGCAAAACTCATGGAGGAATCAAATGTTTAAAAATCTATTCATCCTCTTTTTGAGCATACATATAGTAGGAGATTTCTATTTGCAAACGGAATTTTTGGCCACCAAAAAAATCAGTGCCTATAGTATGGTCTTACTTCATTGCTTTATATATTTGCTTGGAGCAGTAGCTGTCTCTTTAGTTTTTTCTGGCAGAATTATCATGTATGCTTCCCTTTTGATGAGCTTTTTGCACTTTGCCATTGATACCGTCAAATTTTTCCTAACAGTGAAAAGGAAAAGCAAATCAGAAGGACTGATTTTTATAGTCGATCAAACGTTTCATTTACTCTCAATAGGTGTTGTAAGTATTATCCTTGTCAACTATTCAATTGCTATTCGCCCTACTATCCTTGGTCTTCTTCGCGTCATCAATAGTGACCCTTACCAGCCATTACGCTGGTTATCAATGATTGCTCTTGTTGCAAAACCAGCCAACACCTTCATCAAAAAGGCTCTCATTGTTTTTAAACCGCATGAAGAAGATCATACTATTCAAGGAGCTGGAGGATGGATTGGAACGCTTGAACGAACCCTCATGCTCATATTCCTGAGTATGGGGGAATTTGGGGCTATAGGATGGGTCCTTACTGCAAAATCTATAGTCAGATACTCCAAAATCAATGAAGAAAAACACTTCGCGGAATACTATCTGTGCGGGACATTATTAAGCATGGTCTATGTGATAGGAGTCTTTTGGCTTTCATTTTCTTAAACTAAATAATTCCATAGCAACCAAAGACAAACCAAAGAGGTTGCCATCGAAAGCAACGGCAACCTCTTTTTTCCTAGAAAGACCAATCTTCTGAACCTAAAAGCGGTACATCGCTCCAACATATGAGTAGACCCCAAGGAAATTTGTCTGATACCCCTTGAGTATCCTGAAAGCAGGTCCCAGACGGAAATAGATATCTACCGGGAAAACATCATCAGCAAGGCTGTAGGTTATTCCAACCGGGGCAACAAGGGAGAGTTCAACCTCATTGTTGTAGAGCCCAACTAAGGCACCGCCGCCGACAGTCAGGTCAAACGGCACATCACTGATGGCAAATTCCCAGACCTTGAAGTTGGCCGTCACATCCCCATAGAGGGCACCCCAATAGAATTCATACCCTATACCTGCAACGATATCCAACATATCGTTGACCCGATATTGGGTGGCGGCTTGGGCTGAGGTTCCCAAGTTTACCCCAACAGACCAAGAACCGTTTGAAAGGGGAGCTGCAACGACCGGTGCAAGGACCAGTACGACAAGCATCCCGATAAGAGCCATGCGTTTTTTCATTCTTTCCCTCTTTTTGGCTTAGTAGCCATATATGATACCAAAAGCATACCACAGGTTCTTTTGGTTTTCCAGAAACAAAATACAAGGGATACCAAGAGGGAAAATGGGGGAAACAACGAACAATGCAGGAGCGTCACACCCTTGGTGGCTGGACTTTCCTATCGAACCCTTTTCACGAAAAATGCCGCCCAACCAGTATAGGTCAAGCGGCAATTCAGGCGGGAAGAGTGTTGCTTAGTTAAAGCGCCACAGGGCTCCCAGATATCCACTGAATCCCAAACCAAGGCCGACGGTACCACCTTCAATGATCTTCAGGCCAGGAGCAATCCTGAGGTAGATATCCACGGGTGCTGACTCAAAATGGTAGACAACCCCGAACGGAACGAGGAGAGCAAAATCCACCTTTTCTCCATCCTTCAGAGGAATCCCAACATAGGCACCAAGGCCCATCGTTACATCAAAATCAGCCTTTTCAATGCTGAATTCACTGATCTTGTAGTTTGCAGCCACATCAAAGGAAAGGTGGGAAGTCCCAAAATTATTGAGCCCGAGGTTTCCGATGATATCAAAATCCCTATTGGCCCTATACTGGAAGCCAAGACCTGAGTTGGTTCCAAGATTGAGGCCTACTGCATATCTGCTCTGGGCAGCACTGGAAGTATTCAGCGAGGCTGCAGAGACAGGGACCAGAACAAGAACAATGAGAATCATTGCCATCAATACATTTTTTTTCATTCACATTTCTCCTATGGAAAAAATTTTTACGAGTAATTCTCTTAAATATAACATATATACAATATCTTTCCTACAGCGCCAAGCAGAGTCACCAAATCAGCGTTGAAAATTTCCAGCGGAAAAGCCACACGGTCTGGCTTTTTTTGGCAATCCTCGGTACCATACAAAATCAGAGGAAGTGTATAGAACCATGAACAAACACCTAACCATCAGAGGTCTGATCGTTGGCCTTTTGGGCCTTGTAGTAATTACCGCAAGTTCCATGTATGTCGCCCTTCGTATGGGAGCCCTCCCCTGGCCGACCATCTTCGTGACAGTAGTCAGCATGGCCGCCCTGAGCAAAGCCAAGAACTCCTCCCTGCAGGAGATCAACGTCACCCATACCATCATGAGCAGCGGCGCCATGGTCGCAGGCGGCCTTGCCTTCACCCTGCCCGGTCTTTGGATGATCGCCCCCGATGCATCCTTCTCCACCATCAAGCTCATTGTGCTCACTGTGGTAGGGGCAATCCTAGGCACACTCTTTTCTGCAATATTCAGGAAGAAGCTCATCGAAGAGGAGAAACTTCCCTTTCCGATGGGACGCGCTTCCTACAACACCCTCCAGGCCAGCGTAAAAGGCGGCCATGGGGCAAAGACGCTCTTCGCCTCCATGGGGGGCTCGGTGATCTTCACAGCCCTTCGTGACGGCTTTGGAAAGATCCCGGCACTGCTGACCATCTTCAAGGGGAGTGCCATCCTCCCAGCCTTCTCCATCTGGGTCTCCCCGATGGCCATGGGCATCGGAGCCATCATCGGCCCCCTCTTTGCCCTGGTGTGGTTCGGAGGAGCCATCCTTGGCTACTACCTGCTCATCCCCATCGGCTTGGCTAGCGGCCTCTTCTCCTCCATGGCAGAGGCTGACATCTTCCGTTCCAACCTCGGCATCGGGCTTATGATAGGAACTGGTCTGGGTGTATTCATCAAGGCCGTCATCTCCAAGGCCAAGGAGACAAAGAAGACCAAGGATTCCAAGAAGATGAATAGCAGGACCCAGAGTATGATTCTCCTTGTCCTGGTCCTTGCCATAATCCTACTCTCCTTGGGAACCGACATCAGCTTCTTTGAGGCCATCATCGTCATCGTCGGCATCTACCTTACCACCTATCTCTCAGGAATGCTCACAGGCCAGACGGGCATCAACCCGATGGAGATCTTCGGCATCCTGGTCCTGTTGGTGGTTCAGCTGGTTAGCCACCCCTCCCTTGTCGCATCCTTCAGCATCGCTGCGGTCACCGCAGTCGCTTGCGGCCTTACCGGTGATGTCATGAACGACCTGAAAAGCGGATACCTCCTGGGTACCGATACCAGGCAGCAGTTGCTTGGGGAAGGGATCGGAGGCGTCGTCGGGGCTGTGCTATCGGTCTTTGTCCTTTTGATAATGAAGGCTTCCTTCGGGGGCTTCGGCACCCTGGAGCTCCCTGCCCCACAGGCAGCAGCGGTGGCTGCAATGGTAGGTGGGCTCAGCAATGTCCCGGCCTTCCTCGCAGGATGCGCGATCGGGCTCGCACTCTATTTGAGCAACCTGCCATCTGCTACCCTGGGCCTGGGGGTCTACCTTCCCATATACATCTCCTCGATCATGGGTCTTGGGGCAGTCCTCTCCTCCCTTATCAAAAAAATCTTTGCCAAAAAATATAGCAAGGAGCGCCTTGGTGAGGAATCTGGGCTCGTTGCAAGCGGTTTGCTTGGTGGCGAAGGAATAACAGGGGTAGCCATCGCTATTCTTTCGATGCTCAAATAGGTATACTCACACCATGGAACAAGAGAATAAACTACCGCTGTCCCTCTACGGCCTCAATGCAGAGAATCTCAGCGAACTACTACAGCTACCCAAGGCTTTCTACGGAAGACAGATGTATGCTTGGCTCATCAAGGGAGCAACCTCCTTTGATGAGATGACCAACCTCCCCAAAGAGGAGCGCGCCCGCCTGAAGGAGATAATGCCCTCCTTCTGCTCATCAACGGTTGAAACCAGCGAGACGGACGAGAGCGGAGCCACCAAGATGGGCATCCGCCTCCATGATGGACTGGTTGTCGAGTGCGTATTGCTCATCGACAAGAAGGGCCGCCACACCGCCTGCCTCTCAAGCCAGGTTGGATGCGCGATGGGTTGTACCTTCTGCAGGACCGGTACGATGGGACTGCTCAGAAACCTTGCTACCGAGGAGATCATCGAACAGTTCATCCACCTTACCAGGGCAAGTACCCAACCCATCACCCACATAGTCTACATGGGCATGGGCGAGCCACTTGCCAACATTGCACCCGTCACACGGTCGATACGGTACTTCCACGAGGAACAAGGGTTCAACATCAGCTTCAGGAGGATAACGATCAGCACCTGTGGCATAGTCCCAGGCATTCTCAAGATTGCCGAACAGAAACTGCCGGTCAGGCTGGCCGTATCCTTGGTAAGTGCAGAAAACAGGATCCGTGACAGGGTCATGCCGGTTAACCAGAAATGGAATCTCAATGAACTGAAGAAGGCCCTCTTGCACTACCAGCGCCTTATAGGCAAGCGGTTCACCATCGAGTACTGCCTTTTGCACAACATAAACACCGACGAAGTCTCTGCACAGAAACTCGCCGACTATGTCAGGACCCTGGATGTGGTGGTAAACCTCATTCCCTGGAACCCTGCAGAGGACATGCCCTGGGAGACCCCTTCCGAAGAAGAGGTTGATCGCTTCACCCACTATCTTGACCGGCTCCACATCAAGTATACCCTCCGCCGATCACGGGGCAGGGAGATCAACGGTGCCTGTGGCCAGCTTGCAGTGCCCCTCAACAAGGGCATGGAGTACGATTTCCTTGATGACGAGGATGACGAGGAATAACTCGCGCTGCCGTACCATCATGAGCACCGTATACCCAGAAACCTTCTGCTTTTGCAGAAGGTTTCTTATGTTGGCAACATCTGGTGGAAACAAGGCTACTCGATTCCCATGAAAATGGTCCTGCTACAACTTCTTCCAGAACGTCTTGCAATCCTTCTTGTCATCGATGTTGAACTGGATGATCCTTTGCAGAAGGGCATAGTCGACCGCCTCAACCCACTTGATGCGAAACAGGTTAATGGTCTGCGTGTACCCAGCTCTCTCGATCTCCTCTGAGAATAGCTTCATCCCTGTCACATCTGGACTGACAGAAAGATGATGCTTTGCGACACTGAAGCTTATGATGAAGGTCCCATGGTCGGTGAACATGGGTTGGTTCCAGGCAATCTTGGGCACAAGGGACGGGAAGGTAGCATGGACCCAGGAGAAGACCTCCTCTGTCCGATTCCTGCTCCGTTGATCCTCTATCGTTGCCAGAAATGGTTCAAATACTTCCATGGTCCTCTCCTTTGGCCTGCCTAGTTGCAAAAGTCGTTCTGTCTCCAGAACGTGGTGCACGCCTTCTTCTCTTCCAAGTTGAACCGGATGATCTCTTCAAGCAACCCATAGTTGACCGGCTGCTCCCATTTGATGCGCATGAACTTTGCGCCATGGGTGTACCCTGCCTTGAGGATCGCCTCGGAGAAGTGGCGGATGCCCCCCCCTTCGGGAGCGAGTGCAAGATGGGGCTTGGCCACACTGAAGCCTATGATGAAGGTCCCATGATCGGTAAACATCGGCTGGCCCCAGGCAAACCGGGGAACAAGGGTGGGAAATGTTTTCTGAACCCAGGTGAGGACCTCTACACTCCTCCTCCTATGTTCCGGGTCTTCAATGGCTTCAAGAAATGTTGCAAACTCTTCCACGATGAGCTCCTTGGCTACAGGTCAGATATCCTTGAACTAAATCATAGCGAATCACTTGGTTTTATACTAGATTAGGAGTGCTCAACAGAGAGCGACTGCAGAACAGAAGGCCCAAGCCAAGGGCCAGTGCAATGGAGGCAACCCCCAATGCGAGTGAGAGGTTCCTTTCTGCCAGAAATCCCAGGCCCAAGGTCAGGAACAGCTCCATCAGCGACCCAATGAGCGAGTTCATGCTTAATGATGTAGCAAGATCGGGTCCTTCGCAAGCCTTCGCTGTTACGGCAAGATAGACAGGCTGCACCAGAGTTGCCCCAAGTCGGACCAAGACTGCTCCCAAGACCACAACCACTACCCCTTGCATCGACCAAAGAAGTGCTAGGCCAGAGAGGGAAAGCACGAAGGAGAACAACGTCAATGCCCTTCTTCCAAAGTATGAGGTCAAAGGAGAGGAGAGGTAGGAAACAGTTGATGAGGTTATGACCAGCAGCAGAAAAGGGAGCCCAAACGCCGAGAGGGGAAGTCCTACTTTTGTATAGCACAATTGCACAAGGAACACCGTCACCACCTGGTTTACCCCAAACAACAGGGTATTGCCGCTGACATAGAGCAACAAAAGCCTATCCCTGGCCAAACGTCCCAGGGTTTCCACAACCCCTGTGTAATGAGAGGAAAGAATATTTTGCACCACAGGCTCCCTCGGAAGGGCAAGGATGAAGAGCAAGGCGATGAGATGGCTGACTATGGTAAGAAAGGCACTCTGGACGAAAATCTCCGAGAAGAGGGGAAAGATCAAGGCAACCACCAACAGGCCCAGGAAGCTGCTGCCCTGGTAGTATCCAAACTCCTTTTGCCCTGCATTGCAGCGATGAAGATAGGCAATATCGACACCACTGAGGGCACTGAAGGCGATGGCGAGCAGGATCCGTTCCATCAGGAAGAGTGAAAATCCATGGGCTGCAAAAAAGACAATCTTGGAGATGAACAAAACCAGAAAGGAGAAGACCAAGGTACGTCTATACCCTATCCTATCGGCAACATACCCCCAAGGGATCTCAAGAGCCATCATCAAGGCCAGGCTAAGGGCCTCGATGAGGCTCATCTGCCATACGGAAATGCCTCTACTTTGGCGGTAGAGTGTTGCTACAGGGGCATAGAAGACCATGCCAGAGAAGAAGGCGCTGAGATTCATCAGAACCACAGCCTTATGGGTTGTATTTTGCATGGGAGGCTCCAACTATTTGACCGACAAAGATAGCCCAAGCAGAAAGCCTGGGAAGAAGGTACTCTTCGATCTGGTTAGCTGGGTACGTGCATACTCCTAAGGTATGGCAAAAAAAGCTGAAGGGCAAGACCGCAGCCCTGCCCTCCTATATGAATATCCATGAGTAGTAAGCTCTAGGTCACCTACTCAAGAATGGCCTTGATCCTTCTGATTCCAGCCGAGGAGGACTGTTCCTTGAGAATCTTGAAGTGGCCCATCGATGAGGTATTCTCCACATGGGGACCGCCACACACCTCCTTGGAGTAGTCTCCGATGGAGTAGACCTTCACCTGTTCGCCGTACTTGCTCTCAAAGAATGCAATGGCACCGGCCTCCTTGGCTTGCTCGAGGGTCATGCTCTCAACAGTAATGGGGAGGTTTCGTGCGATCTGCTCATTGACCATATCCTCAACCTGCTGGATCTCTTCCTTCGACATCGGAGAGGGGTGGGTAAAGTCAAACCGAAGGCGGTCAACAGTGATGTTTGAGCCCTTCTGTCCAACATGTTCGCCCAACACGGTCCTCAAAGCCTTGTGCAGCATGTGGGTTGCCGTATGCAAGGCAGTGGTCTTGTCGCTATGGTCAGCCAAGCCGCCCTTGAACTGGTGTTCGGCTCCGCTACGGCTAATTTCCTGATGTTTCTCAAAGGCTGCCTTGAAACCCTCTTCGTCAACGCTAAAGCCATGCTCATTGGCAAGCTCGCGTGTCAGCTCCACGGGGAAACCGTAGGTATCATACAACTTGAAGGCGGTCCTTCCGCTCAGCTGGCGGGAGGTTCCCTTCAGCAGGTTGGGAAGCATCTTCTCAAACTCCCGTTCGCCCTTCTGCAGGGTTTCGGAGAATTTGGTCTCTTCGGCGGCAAGTTCCTTGAAGATGAACTCCTTGTTCTCCTCAAGTTCAGGATAGGGCTGAGCATAGAGACCAAGCACGATGGTGGCAAGTTCGCCCAGGAAAGAGCCCTCGATGCCAAGTTTGTGTCCATGGCGGACAGCTCGCCTGATAAGCCTTCTGAGGATGTAGCCCTGCCCAACATTGGAAGGGGCCATCCCCTTGGGGTCCCCAAGGATGAAGACGCTGGTGCGCACATGGTCAGCAAGGATGCGGATGGAGATGTCAGTCTCCTCATCATTTCCATAGGTCTTTCCACTGAGCTTCTCGATACCGGCAATGACCGGGGTAAAGATCTCAGTCTCGTAGACAGACTTCTTTCCCTGGAGGATTGCGATGGTTCTTTCGATGCCCATGCCGGTATCGACACACTTTCTCTCCATCTCGGAGTAGGTGCCGTCGGCATTCTTCTTGTAGCCCATGAAGACATCATTCCAAATTTCAAAATACTTGCCACAGGAGCACCCTGGGCGGCAATCATCGCCACAGGCCTTTCGTCCTGTATCGATGAACATCTCGCTGTCCGGTCCACAGGGGCCGGTCTCGCCAGCAGGACCCCACCAGTTGTCCTCTCGGGGAAGGAAGTAGATCCTCTCCTGGGGAATGCCATGGCTCATCCAGGCTGAAGATGCAATCTCATCACGAGGGACCAGGTCATCCCCCTCAAAGACCGTGACGGAGAGCTGGCTTGGATCGATTTCCAAAACCTTGGTCAGAAACTCATAGCTGAACGCGATGGCTTCCTTTTTGAAGTAGTCCCCAAGGGACCAGTTGCCCAACATCTCAAAGAATGTGAGATGGTGGGGATCACCAACCGCCTCGATGTCACCGGTACGGATGCACTTCTGGTAGTTGGTCAGACGCTTGCCTGAAGGGTGGTCGGAGCCCAGGATGTAGGGTACAAGCGGATGCATACCGGCTGTGGTAAACAGGACAGTCGGATCATTTTCAGGGATCAGGGAAGCACCACTGATCTGGACGTGGTCCTTTGATACAAAGAAATCAATATATTTCTGTCGTAGTTGGTTAGCGGTTAGTTGGTTTTTCATATGTGAGATAGTAGTACCCCCAATGAATGCATGTCAAGGCAGATTGGAGTTACTAGAGGGAGAACAGGTCGAGTTGCACGCTCTTTTGGGTAACTTTCCCAACTTGCTCCTTGGTCTTCACAGCCTTCTCCAAGACCCGTGGGATATCGGTGGCGTGTTTTACTACAAAGACCCTGGGTTTGTTGGCGAACTGCTTTGGCCAAAGGAAACTATGGTTGTCCACGCTGCTCTGGTAGATGAAGAGGTACTTCTTCTGTTCCAAGGCAAAGGATGCCTGTCGTACAGCCCCTCCACCATCACGGTCCTCAACCACAACCGAGGCCATGGAAAGGGCACTCATCAGGCGGTTGCGAAGCAGGAAGAACCACTTCTGTGTTGCCGAGCAAGGGGCGAACCTGCTCACCAATGCACCACGCTTCGCGATCTCTTGCTGCAAGAGCGCATGCTCAGGAGGATAGCAACTGTTCAGGGGGGTACCGAGGACTGCAAAGGTGGGAAACCCATTGTCCAGGGCACTCTTGTGCGCTATGCCATCGATGCCAAGGGCGAGGCCGCTGGCAACTACATACGAACGGTTTCCTATCGCCATGGCAGAGAGTGAGGCAAGCTTCTTTCCTTCCAGGGAAGGACTTCTGGTACCTATGACTGCGATCGAGGGCTGGCAAAGCAGCGAAGCATTGCCTTGCACATAGAGGAATCGGGGACAGTAGGCAAAGTCATTGACCTGCTTAGGCCAGAGGGGATGCTCCCAGGTGAGCACCTGTACAGAACTGTCCATGGCTTCAAAGGCGGGCAGACAGTCATAATAGGCCTTGCTGAGAAGGCCCTGGTCGATGTTGAGCAGGGAGGCATACTCGCCAAGATGAAGTAGAAAGGGCTCGGTTGTATCGAGTAGGATGAGGGCCTTGGAAAAGGCTTCAAGAGCCTTGGCCTCGGAATTGTTGGCTACCTTGACCAACGTCTCATAGTTTAGTGCCTGATGCCATGTACGATCCATAGGTCCTCCGTCCGAATTCTATCACGAGGGCCTTGGGCTCTGCAATCGGCATTACGGAAAGAGCTGTCCCTTCCACCAGGAGAGGACAGCTCCATACACATCGGCGAACAGAAGGAATCTAGTTGCAGAGTGCTTCAGCGATTCCCTTCATTTCCTTGAGGTTCTCAGGCCTTGGATTCCAGTTGACCTTGACTTTCGGTCCTACGACCTCAAAGCCAGACTTGACCAGCAATTCATCCAATACCTGCACACCTTCACCGCTCCAGCCGTAACAGCCAAAGACAGCTGCCTTCTTTTTCTTGAGCTTCAGCTCGAAGAGGAAGTGCATCCAACCGGCTACGGAGGAGAGGATGCTCTGCCCTACTGTCGGGGACCCTACGGCTATCGCCTTGGAGATGAAGACCTGGGTCATGATATCGTTCTTGTCTGTCTGGGAGATGTTGAATATCTTGACCCTGGTCTCAGGGGCAAGGGCCTGGATCTCCTTGGCAAGAGCGTGGGCAAGTGTCTTGGTACCATCCCACATCGTATCGTAGACTATGGTGATCTGGTCTTCCTGATAGTCATCGGCCCACTGGGCGTACTTCTGTACGATCTGCAGGGGATTGTCTCTCCAGATGGCACCATGGCTTGGGGCGATGATGTCGATGGGCAGGTTCAGGCTCACGATCTCCTCGATCTTGCGCTTCACCAAAGGCGAGAAGGGGGCAAGGATGTTGGCATAATACTTGAGGGCTTCTTCCCAGAGCAGGCACTGGTCTGCCTTGTCATTGAAGAGCTCTTCAATGGCAAAGTGTTGTCCAAATGCATCGTTGGAGAAGAGGATGTTGTCCCCTGTCATGTAGGTAGCCATGCTGTCAGGCCAGTGCAACATTCTCATGTCGACAAAGACGAGGCTTTTGCCGTTTCCGATGTCTACGCTGTCACCGGTCTTCACCACCTTGAAGTTCCATTCGGGGTGGTGGTATTGGCCTACAAGGGACTTCACTGCGTTTGCCGTGCAGTAGATCGGGGTGTGGGGAATCTTCTCCATAAGGTAGGGAAGGGCCCCACTGTGGTCAACTTCACCATGGTTCATGACAATGAAGTCGATCTTGGAGAGGTCAATCTCACGTTCAAGGTTTTCCCTGAACTCCCTTTCATAGGGTTTCCAGATGGTGTCGATGAGTACGGTCTTCTCTTCCTGGATAAGATACGCATTTTGGCTAGAGCCATGGTTTACCGAGTAGTCATCCCCGTGGAATGTCTCGAGTTCCCAGTCAATTCTTCCAACCCAGGACACATTGTTCTTGATCGCTCGTTTCATAGATTCGCTCCTTTTTCATACTTGGGAAAGAGAATTGAGTTCTCTTTAAATATATGTAGAAATATATCCTCTACCAGTGACTTCATCAACGCATAGGTTGCCACATAGGTGGGGCATCCGTCTTTTGGTGGAGTAAAGTCACCAGTAGCCTTTTGCAGTTGCTTGATAAGGTTTCCTGCAGCCTCGTGGTCACCCTCCAGGGATTCCACCAGTGCAAGGGATTCTGCTGTTGCCTTCAGCTTCAGCAGAGGAAATACCTCTTCCTCTTCCTCTGCAAAGTGCTCCAGCAACTCTTTGCGAAGGTCACTGAACAGGGAGTGGACCAGCCGTAGCTCATCCTTATGGGCCTTGTAGTGGACACGCAATATGGTATTGAGTTTCTCATCGACCTGCTCGATCAAGAGCCTTTCTGCAATATGGTGGGTGGCTTCAATGTGGTCGATGAGTTCATCAATGCCCAGTTCATAGAGGGAGGGGTCAACTGTTGCCTGGTATTTGCTCGCTGCATCCTTGAGGAAATCCGAAAGCTCATCGGTGAAGGTCTTGCGGTCATAGTTCTTCTTGGCTATCTCTTCATAGAGCATGTGATCGCCACCACAGCAGTAGTCGATCTGCTTCTCGTTGAGGAATATGGTAGCAAAGGGATACTCCTTTACGAGCTGTGACAATTTCATGTTTTTCATCCGGTATCTCCTAGTATGGACAGCATACTTTGAAAAAACTAGCCCGACTATGATTTAAATCAACATACACCCTATTCTACTCTACGATTCCTTCGGAGAGAAGATGCAATGTGGGAATATCCAAAAGAATGATGCGTTTCTTCCCCGATACGGAGAGAAGGCCTCTCTCCTGCATCTGGGAGAGCTTGCGGTTGACCGTTTCCTTGGTAAGGTGGATCGAGTTGCCGATCTCCTCCTGGGAGAGGGGTACCACCTCCTCTTTTGTACGCCGAACCCACTCCAGAAGGAACATGGCAATGCGTTTCTCTACATTTTTTGTTGAGAGCATCTCCAGCTGGAGTCGATATTGGTCGAGCTTCCCGTTGAGATAGGTCATGACACTCAAGCCTATGTGGGGATCGCTGAGCATGAGGGTGCGTATGTCTTCGCTGGCTATGGTGCATATGCCAAGCTTCTCAGAGGCTATTCCTGTCTCGCGACAGTGGCTTTCACTGAAAAGCTGATCACCCCCATAGAAATCCCCAGCAAAGAGCGTATCAAGGAGGAGCTGTTCCCCTTCGCTGCCATAGCGAAGCAGCTTCAGCGATCCTTCCCGTATGATGATCAGACGGTTGGAGACCTCCCCTTCACGGAAGAGTACCTCACCATTTTCCAGGGTGCGTTGGCGTATGAGGCGCTGAACACGGACAAACTGCCCCTCATCGAGATGCTGGAAGATGGGGACATGGGAAAGGCAGAGGGAGGTTCCACTGGAACAACCAGAACATGCTACCATCAATCATCCTCATACAGTTCGTTGATGACATCCCAGGCTGAGGCAAGGCCCTTACGGAGGTTGCACAGCAGCAGATACTGGTTCAACAGGGTGGACAGGTGCTTTTCCTTGATCTCCTCAGGGTCTTTGATGGCAACAACACCCTTGAGTTCCTTGGAACCAGGGTCCAGAGCCACTACCCTATCGAACTCTGCTAGCATATCGGCCTTTCTCATTCTCTTATAATGGGGGACCTTCAACAGAAGGATTGGTGAGTAGGCTCGCCTTTCAAGGCTCTCTGCCGTCAGTTCAATCTGCATGGCAGGAGCATCTTCTGGGAGTTCTTCATATTTCTTTCGTAGTTCATTCATACGCAGCCAGTACCTCCAAAGATGATAGATAGTACTATCCTAGCATAGATTGGCTGATATGGAGAGAGGGGAATAAGGAGGTTAGGAAAAATGACTTCAAGAACTTGGGTTCTGTTGTTGAACCAAGCTATTGCACATTTTTTGCATAAAAAAACCTGCCACATCTCTGTAACAGGAAGTTGTCTGCCGCCTCTCGGAATTGAACCGAGGACACAAGGATTTTCAGTCCTTTGCTCTACCAACTGAGCTAAAGCGGCTTGACCTCCTCTTGTATACCCCAATTCCAGAATTCTTGTCAACACCTTTTGGAGACTTTCGCGCTGGAGGTGGATAATCTTGCTCAAAGAAGAACCATCTGGTACAGTCAAAAAAAGATGAAACGAGAAGAAGAACCTATCCTACAGCTTGAGGGGCTAAGTTTCGGCTTCGAAACAGCAAAACCCATACTCAAAGAGATCTCCTTTGCCATAGAGAGGGGGTCCCTAAGCCTCATCACAGGCCCGAATGGATCAGGAAAAAGCCTCTTGCTCAAATGCATCAAAGGCCTTCTCAAACCCACAGCAGGGACCATATTGTTGGAGGGAGAGGACCTGACCCACCATGGCAAGGCCCGCCTCAGGTCCATCGGTCTGGTATTCCAGGATTCCGAAACCCAGATAGTGGGACAGACAGTAGAGAGGGACATCCTCTTCGGCCTGGAGAACCTGCAACTTCCCCTACCGGTCCAACGACAACGCCTTGATGATGTTGTAGCCCTTCTTGACCTCACCAAACAACTGAAACAACGGCCAAGGGCCCTCAGCGGAGGAGAGAAGAGACGCCTCTCCATTGCCGGGGTCCTCGTCATGGAGCCCAAGCTGCTCATCATGGACGAGCCCTTTGCCAACCTCGACTACCCCTCGGTGGTGCAGGTACTGAAAACCCTTCTCAGGCTGAGAAACGAGGGACACACCATCATCCTGGTAAGCCATGAGGTTGAAAAAATCCTTGCATACATTGACAAGGTGATCATCCTGGAAGGCGGCACAGTAGCGGCCCAGGGCCCTCCCTCTCTCCTACGGCCCCTCTTCAAGGAGCATGGTGTCTACGTACCCGAAGAGTGTGCACTTGAGGATTTGACATGGCTGAAGCCCTAATCTTCCACTACCGAGAACAGAGGGCCTTCCTCAACAGATGCAATCCTCTTGCCAAGGTTGCCTCTGTCCTGATACTTCTCATACCCCTTGCCAGAGCACCATACAAATTAGCGCTCATTCTGCTTCTGCCTCTAGTAGTACTCTCCTTAACCCAACGCCTTCCTCTACGCAGATACGGCAAGGAGCTCACCTTCTTTTTCTTCATGGCAGTCATCATTGCCATCACCGAATACCTGGCAACAAGAAGCCCTCTGGGCACCCTTGCTGCCTGCCTCCGGTTCCTGGCCATCATCCTCTGCGGGATGCTGCTGGCCGACTCCACAGCCCCGGACGACCTTGCCCGCTCGTTGGGGAGCGTGCTAAGCAAGATTCCCTTTGTTGATGGCTGGGCAATAGCCAGCTCCATCGAGCTGACCATCTCCATGGTCCCTCTCATATTTGACGTCACCAACCAGGTGACCACAGCAAGAAAAGCGAGGATGGAGAGAAACCGCCATCCCATACGGAACCTCACCTCATTGGGAGAGAGCATCTTCACCCTGTTGCTCGACCGCGCAGAAGAGCTTGCCTGGGCCCTGGATGCGAGGAGCTTTGACCCCAGCAGGGCAAGAAGGGCCCTGCCCTACTCAGCACCAGATTTCTGGCTGACCATTGGAACAGTCTCTCTTGTCATCCTGACCCTGCCATTTGTGCTATAATGTTCAGCATGGAAAGCAAACAACAGCTCAGGGCAAAGCTCAAACAACTGGCAAAGGAGATACCTCCAAACAGGTTTGTGGTGGAGGATATGCAGAGTGTCGAAGCCTTGTTGCACAGCCCGCTCTACATGGGTTGCACTACCCTGTTTGCCTTCTCGCCCCTGCCCAGTGAAGTGGATATAACCCCTATCCTTAGAGACGCCCTACAGCATAAGAGGCTTGCCCTTCCAAGATGCATACAACAACCAGACGGCACCGATGGCCTGCAATTCCACCTGGTTCAAGGAGGGTGGGAAGAGGGCCTTGAACCTTCCCGCCTGGGCATCATGGAGCCAACAGGGGGAGAGATCGCCACCATTGACGAGCACTCCCTCATCCTGGTCCCTGCCATGGCCTACACACCCTCAGGAGAGCGGCTGGGAAGGGGAAAGGGATTCTACGACAGATACCTACAGCAATTCCCCTCCATTGCTACCATCGGGATATGCAGAGGCTACCAGATGGTACAAAGCATCCCAACCGAAAGCTGGGACCGTAAGGTGAAACAGGTACTTTGTGCAGGGCTCTTTTACCGTACCTGATTCTTTCCCAGCCAGACAAAATGCTGACTCTCCATCATGGAGAAGAACCTATGGCAGGCATCATCGATCTGGTGGTCCTGCAAGGAGAGCAGGTGCTCCCTCATCGCTTCACTGCGAACGCTACGAAGGATCGCACTGAGGGAACGCAGGTATTCCAGCTGGATGGAAGGAGAACTGGCAATGACAAACAGCAGATGGACAGGCATGCCATCTTCCGAACCATAGTCGATGCCATCCCGGCTGAGGCCCAAGGCAATATGCACTTCATGCAGGCCCAGGATCTTGCCGTGGGCGATAGCCACCCCATGGCCAATTCCTGTACTTTGTATGCGTTCACGACGAAGCACACCTCGTTTGAAGCGTTCAACATCAGGTAAGGTGTCAAATATTGAGCAAGAATCTATCACCTCAAGAAGCGCCTTCGTTTTTTCGGTCGCCTGGAGCTGACAGATTACCGATCGGCAATCATTGAGTATATCCACTGCTGTACTATACACAATGGAAAGAACTGTTTCAAGGCACGGTATCTGCAGCAGAAACTGCAGATACCTAAGCTACTAAATTGTTATTTTGTCAACAAATATTGGTTCATGGCCTTGGCCGCTTTGCGACCTTGTCCCATGGCCAATATTACCGTCGCTGCACCAAGGACAATATCGCCCCCAGCATAGACACCCTTGAGGGTGGTTTCACAGGTTTCTTCATTGACGATGAAATTTCCCCGACGATTTACTTCGATCTCGTCTGTGGTTGCCTTGATGAGTGGGTTGCTGGCATTACCGATGGCAACGATGACCGTATCGAAATCAAACATCTTTTCGCTGCCGGGGATCTCTACGGGGGAACGGCGGCCAGAGGCATCAGGTTCACCCAGCTCACACTGGATAAGCTCAACACCATTGACCCTTCCCTTCTCGTTGGCTGTGATCTTCAGGGGGGCATGGAGGTAGAGGAACCTCACTCCCTCTTCCTTGGCATGGGCCACCTCTTCCCTACGGGCAGGCATCTCGACCTCGGTACGGCGATAGATGATGCTCACCTCTTCTGACCCCAGGCGCTTGGCCGTCCTGGCAGCATCCATGGCGACGTTTCCACCACCAAAGACAGCAACCTTTTTCGAGTCGAAGAGAGGGGTAAGGGCTTCACCGACGGCATAGGCCTTCATGAGGTTGCTACGGGTCAGGTATTCGTTTGCAGAGAAGACCCCTACATAGTTTTCGCCCTCGATGCCCATGAACTTGGGTAGACCTGCACCTGAGCCGACAAAGACAGCATCAAAACCGTCCTTACCCATAAGGTCCGCGATCTTGCGGGTCTTTCCGACCAGGTAGTTCCGTCTGATGGTCACCCCCATGTCCTTGAGGTTCTGCAGTTCGTGTTCCACAATCTTCTTGGGAAGACGGAATTCAGGGATCCCATATACCAGTACCCCACCAGCCTTGTGCAGGGCCTCGAACATCACCACCTCATGGCCCTCCCTTCGGAGGTCCATGGCAGCAGAGATGCTTGCAGGTCCGGTACCGACAACAGCTACCTTCTTGCCTGTCTCAGGGGCTACGGTCGGGATGGTCTCACACTCATGCTCGCGGGCAAAGTCGGCGACATAGCGTTCGATCCTACCGATGGAAACCGACTGCTCCACATCCTTGAGGACCTTGCCAACCGTACAATAGAGCTGGCACTGGCTCTCCTGGGGACAGACCCTTCCACAGATGGCGGGCAGGGAACTGCTCTCCTTGATGATGGAAAGGGCCTTTGCGTGCTCACCCTTTGCAGCCTCTGCAATGAAGGCCGGGATGTCGATCGAGACAGGGCAGCCCTTGATGCAGGGCTTGTTCTTGCACTGCAGGCAGCGCAGGGCCTCGGCTCTCACCTGGTTCTCGGTATATCCGATGGAAACCTCCTGCATATTCTTGACACGGACCCCAGGGTCCTGGGTTGGCATCTCCTGGAGGGGAATCTGAGCCCTCTCCTTGGGGGTGAGCGTTGCCCCTTCATAGGTCTCTAGGACAGCCTTGGCCTTCTTATCGAGTTCTTCTAGTGAAACATGCATGGTCTACGCCTCTCCCTCTTTGATTTCCAGGCCGATATGGCAGCGATGATGAGCTTCCTCTTCCTTGTTCCTATAGGTTCCCAGACGGAGAAGCATATTGTCCCAGTCAACCAGGTGGCCATCGAACTCAGGCCCGTCAACACAGACGAACTTGGTCGTACCCCCAATGTTGACCCTGCAGCCCCCACACATACCTGTTCCGTCTATCATGATGGTGTTCAGCGAAACGATGGTGTGGATCCCGTAGGGCTTGGTGGTAAGGGCAGAAAACTTCATCATGACGGGAGGACCGATGATGACAACGCAATCGGGTTTCCACTCTTCACAAAGCTCCTTTAGGGGAACGGTCACCAGAGCTTTCCGGCCGTAGGAGCCATCATCGGTTACGACGATGACCTCATCGGCGGTATTCTTCATCTCCTCTTCCATGATGAGCAGACTCTTGTTACGCGCACCCATGATGACCTTCACTTCATTACCGGCCTGCTTCATGGCTTGCACGATGGGAAAAAGCGGGGCCACCCCGATGCCTCCACCTACGCAGACTACCTTTCCATATTTCCTAATGTCGGTGGGCTTACCCAACGGACCAAGCAAATTCTCTATTGAATCACCGATTTCCAGGGTTGCAAGGCGGTGAGTAGTCTCTCCAACAGCCTGGAAAATGAGGGTTATGGAGCCCTCTTCCACATTTGCATCGGCAATGGTAAGAGGGATCCTCTCGCCAAAATCACCACCCATCTGCAAGATGATGAACTGCCCAGGTTTTCTTGCTTCCGCTATCTCTGGAGCATGAATGCTCACTCTGAAAACTTCCTGGGAGAGCCTCTGCTTCGATAGAATATTGTTCATGCGTAACTCCTCGGTCAAATCTCTGCATAACCGTACCGTATGATAGCCGATAATCGTAGCATTGAAAACCTTTCCAAGAGTTTTGGAGCCCATGAATTGGCAGCATGCACGAAAACAGTGTTGGTTCTAATGAGAGCAGTATTTCCCCATTGACCTGCTGTGTCAACAATCATCTGCAAACGGAGCAAGGCTCTTGTCCAAACAGGTCCCTCTAAGGCAAACTAGTGACGAAGGAGTCAAAAATGATCAGAAAATTCAATGAGATGCCCATAACGACAAAAGAGCACCTGCGCGGTGGAACGGGTTCAACCCAATTCAGGGCCCTTGCCGAGGAAGGAAGCGTACAGCACTGCCGCCTGTTCAGTGAGATAACCCTGGAAAAGGGATGCTCCATCGGGGTGCATGACCATGTCAACGAGACCGAATACTACTGGATCACAGAGGGAAAGGGCATCGTAACGGAAGCTGATGGCGAGAAGCTGGTGACCAAAGGGGACCTCGTCGTTACCGGTGGTGGGGCAAGCCATGCCATCCGCAATGAAGAGAAGGAGCCTTTGAAGCTCATGGCCCTCATCATCCTGGACTGATCCCTACACTACAAGACAGCCTGGATCTCTCCAGGCTGTCTGTGTGCAAGCTGCAAACGGTACGAATCGGTTGGTTGTCAGTTTCCCTTGATCTTCACTTCAATGCTCTTGGGCTGAACCTCGGGCTTCTTGGGCAGGGTGATGGTCAACACCCCATTGGCGAACTCCCCTTCGATCTGGTCTTCGGCAATGTCCTCAGGCAGACTGAAGGACCGTTCAAAGGCCCTATAGTAGCGCTCACGAACCAGGGACTTCTTGTTCTCGTCAACATCCTTCAGGTTCTCCTTGGAGGAGCTGATCTTCAAAACGTGCTTGTCGACATTCACCTGCACTTCTTCCTGGGTATATCCGGCAAGCTCAGCCTCGATAACATACGCCTTGTCAGTCTCGACAATATCAACCGGGGGGATCTTGCTGGCAGTAGCGCTCAGATCGGACCATAGGTCATCAAACAGGGAGCGATAGCTCGATACCGGATTGTTGCGATTGTATGTTACGTAATATTTCATGTTGACACCTCCATGTGTGCATTGTGGTATATGCAGGCCTCTAGGCTTGTACAAACAGTAATGCAAGGAGCATGCCAACTTTACCGGAGCGAGAACTCCAAGAGAGGAAAGAATATAATCAATACATGTAATACCTTGTATTATATGTATTTATCGTAATAACATCACCAATGAGCAATCTCATGACAAACAACTGCACTACCCCATTGGCACCCTGTTCTAGCACAGAAGGTCCCACATTCCTATTGCACGATTCATTTTTGGATCATTTTGACACACAGCTGTAAGAATGGGAGAAGAAACCGAGCAAAACTGGCACAAGCCCAACCAGATCTTGTTGGAGAACGACCAAAAACGAAGCCTCCCACCTGGGAGGCAACGATGTTCGTCTGCTTCATGCCTAGAGCGTAATGACCTGATAACCCTTCTCGATGTAGGAGAGGAACGAAGGGTGGTTGCTCATATCACCACCGACAGGCAGGCCCGACTGCTCGTTGTACTCGAGGACTCCCAAGGTAGCCGAGCAGGCCCTGCAGACCGAGTCGATGAGCTTGAGCTCCACCACCTTCCTGAAAAGAGGGTTCTTTGCCTCGGTCATGGCCTTCACCAACTTCACTGCCTCACCTTCCAGCACAACCTTCACATCCTTACCCTTGGCATGCATATCGAGTGCATTCAACAGGACATGCACGAAACAGGTGGGGTTACCCTGAAATGCGAAAATAACAAACTTGTCCATACAGTCCATCCTTTCTTCTGTGATGCTTGCCCCCATCATACCACAGATAGTGGAGGAGAGGAGGAGCCAAAGTTCTCACCCCCTTTGTGCAACGGTTGACGTAGCTATCAGGAGAAGTAGGCCACAGCACCGACAAAAAGCCCATCATCAGGCCTGTACGGGGTGTTCCTGTAGAGATTGCCCGTTGCCCTCTCGCTATGGGCCATCCTTCCGAACACCCTGCCGTCGGCAGAGGATAGGGCTTCCAAGGCATAGGCCGAACCGTTGGGGTTGAACGGCAAGGCCATGGTGGCCTTCCCCTCCAGGTCCACATACTGGCTCGCTACCTGGCCGTTGGCCACCAACAGGTCCATGACCTCGGGCTTGCAGATGAACCGTCCCTCCCCATGGGAGATGGGGACCAGGGAGATATCCCCCACCCTATGGCTGCCCATCCAAGGGGAGAGGGTCGAGGCGACCCTGGTGCGTACCAGCATCGACTGGTGTCGTGCTAGCAGGTTGAAGCTCAAGGTAGGGTCATCTTCGGTAGGGAGAAGCATCTTCCCATACGGCAACAACCCCAGCTTTACCAGAGCCTGGAATCCATTGCAGATGCCACCGACCAGGCCATCCCTTTGCCCCAGCAAGAGCTCTATCTCTTCGGCAATGAGGGGGTTGCGGAGGAAGGCTGCGATGAACTTGCCCGATCCATCAGGCTCATCCCCTCCAGAAAAACCCCCTGGTAGAAAGAGGATTTGGGCCGATGAGAGGGCCTTGGCAAACCGGACGACACTCTCCCGCACCCCTTGGGGTGAGAGGTTGTTGATGACAAAGGTCTCACAAGAGGCGCCTGCATCATAGAGGGCATGCTCCAGGTCATACTCACAATTGGTACCGGGAAACACAGGTATAAGGACTTTGGGAGAGGCTTTGGGATAGCTTGACCTGACCCTTCCCCTCCTATCCCAAGCTAGGTTTGGAATTGCGATCTCCTCCGTTTCCGCTCGTTTCCTCGGGTATACCCGTTCGAGGGGCTCCTCATAGGCAGCCTGAAGCGTGGCCAAGGGGAGGCTGCACCGTTCTGCCAGGAATACCTGGGCTTCTGTCGTGTATCCAAGCAGGGTACCCAGGGCCAAAGGCTCGGTCAGCTCCAACACAAACGAGCCGTACCGCTTGGAGAACAGGTCGAGAGAGGCCTGCAGGGAGAAGCCAATCCGGTTTCCCAAACACATCTTCACCAATGCCTCGGCTATGCCCCCGAATCCGGTAGCATAGCAGGCTGCCACCTTCCCCTCCCCAATGAGGGAGGAGACCTGGCCAAAGAGAGCGGGTATATCTTCCTCCCGCTCTACCTCAAGCAAGACCACCTGGTGGCCTGCGCCCTTGAACTCACAGCTTATCAGGCCCTGGGCAGGAGAAGCGCTTACCGCAAAGCTGACCAATGTCGGGGGAACATCAAGCGATCCAAAGGACCCGCTCATGGAATCCTTGCCCCCAATCGCCGCCTTTTCGAGCAACATCTGGGCCTTGAAGGCCCCAAGCAAGGCTGCAAAGGGAAGACCCCACCGCAGTGGATCATCCCCGACCTTGCCGAAATACTCCTGAAAGGAGAGGTAGGTCTGGCCCAGGTCGGCCCCAGAGGCTACCAGCTTTGCAACCGAATGGACCACAGCAGAGAACGCCCCACCGAAAGGATCCTCCTCCATCAGGAAGGGATCATAGCCCCATGCCATGACAGAGGCGGTATTGGTCCTGCTGTTCCCCACAGGAAACAGGGCAGCCATCACCTGGGAGGGCGTCACCTGATAGGTGCCCCCGTATGGCATAAACAAGGAACCACTTCCTATGGTGGAGTCAAAACGCTCTCCAAGGCCCTGCTGGGAACAGACATTCAAATCCCCCATCAGGTCGAGCAGGCGTTGCTCCACATTAGGATCGGACGCCACCTTCCTGGAAGGCTCTCTTTTGGGGATCACCACCGTGGCATGCTTCTCAGACCCATGGCTATCAAGGAAGGATCGCCTGATCTCCACAATCTTCTCTCCCTGGTGGAACATCACCAAGGCAGGTTCCTCGGTGACCCGTGCTACGACCGAACTTTCCAGGTTCTCTTCCCTGGCAAAATTTTGAAAAGCTTCGACATTCTCGGCCTGGAGGACCACCGCCATCCTCTCCTGGGATTCACTGATGGCAAGCTCAGTCCCTCCCAGCCCCTCATACTTGGTAAGCACGGCATCAAGGTCTATGCTCAGGCCATCGGCAAGCTCACCTATGGCAACGCATACCCCGCCGGCCCCAAAGTCATTGCACCTCTTGATGAGCCTGGAAGCTTCAGGGCGCCTCATCAGGCGTTGGAGCTTCCTCTCCTCAGGGGCGTTTCCCTTCTGGACCTCAGAGCCACAGCTGGCAAGAGAGTCCATGGTGTGGCTCTTGGACGACCCTGTAGCCCCACCACACCCATCACGGCCGGTCCTTCCCCCCACCAGCACCACCAGATCCCCCGGTTGGGGGACCTCGCGCACGACCTGCCCTGCGGGGACTGCGCCGACAACAGCACCCAGTTCCATATGCTTTGCGACAAAACCCGGGTGGTAGATCTCCTGGACGAGGCCGGTTGCCAGCCCAATCTGGTTGCCATAGGAACTGTTTCCGTTTGCCGCGGTCACCACCAGTTTCTTCTGGGCTATCTTTCCTGCAAGCGTCTCCCCGACAGGGCCCAACGGGCTTGCAGCCCCACTGATCCTCATCGCCTGGAATACGTAGGCCCTTCCCGAAAGGGGGTCGCGTATAGCCCCGCCTATGCAGGTGGCTGCCCCACCGAAAGGCTCTATCTCCGTTGGGTGGTTGTGTGTCTCATTCTTGAACAGCAACAACCAGGGCTCCTCTTTGCCGTCCCGGTCGACATCGACCTTCACCGAACAGGCGTTGATCTCCTCAGACTCGTCCAACCTGGGTAGTTTTCCCGCCTTCTTGAGAGCCTTGGCTCCGATGGTGGCAAGGTCCATCAGGGATTCTGGCTTGCAGACTCCCAAGGCCTTGCGGTGAAAGCGGTAGCGTTCATACCACGTGCAGATCTCCTCATCCTCAATCTGCACCCTATCCAAGGTGGTAAGGAAGGTCGTATGGCGGCAATGGTCGGACCAGTAGGTATCGAGGACCTTCAGCTCGGTATGGGTAGGATCCCGTCCGGTTTCGGCAAAATAGGAACGCACCAGCTTCAGGTCCTCTTCATCCATGGCAAGCCCCTCCTCACGGGAGAACCTACCAAGCCTCTCGTCATCGAAGAGGGTGAAACCTGTGAGGGTCTCGACAGGAGGAGCATCCCTTATGGTGGGAGAGAGCTCCTCTGGCAGTTCCATCCTTGATTCGCAAGAGTCCACAGGGTTTATCAGGTATCCCCTGATGGCCAGCTTCTCCTCTTCCGAGAAAGAGCCTTCCAGCAGATAGATCCTGGCACTACGGACAAAGGGCCGTTCAGAGCCGCTGATAAGCTGTATGCACTGTGCAGCCGAATCAGAGCGCTGGTCATATTGGCCAGGCAGATACTCAACACCAAGGATGAAACACGGGCTAGCGACCTCTGGGAGGGTATCGCTGATGGTATCAACCTGGATTTCGGAAAACACCGTATGCTTGCACCTTTCCAGAAGCGAGGTATCGATACCCTGGATGTCATAGCGGTTGACCAGGCGCACACCCTTCAGGCTACTGATGCCGAGATAGAGCTGCAAATCCTCGAACAGGGCCGCTTCAGAGACCCTGAAACCCTCTTTCTTCTCCACAAACAATCGATGGACCATACTCCCCCCCCTACGCCTCAAGGGCGAGTTTTCCAATGTCCTTGCGATAGTGCATCCCTGCAAACGAGACCGAACCGACCGCACCGTAGGCCTTGGCCACGGCTTCGGCCAGGGTATCGGCAGTTGCGACTAGGTTCAGCACACGACCGCCGTTGGTGACCAGGCCCCCAGGGACAAGCCTTGTGCCCGCATGCAGGCAGGTGACCCCTTGCCCAAGCTCACCGATGGTTACTGCCTTGCCGGTCTCATAGCTTGCGGGATACCCCCCGCTAGCCAGGACCACACAACAGCTTGCTCCCTGGGAGAAGGTGACATCGATGTCTGCAAGCCGCCCCTGGGAGACGGCCAGCATGGTCGAGAGCAGGTCACTGTCCAATAGGGGGAGGATCGCCTGCAGTTCGGGGTCGCCGAACCTGCAGTTGTACTCAATGACCTTCGGCCCGCCGGAGGTGAGCATAAGCCCGAAATAGAGGCACCCCTTGAAGGGCCTTCCCTCCTCTTGCATCGCACGCAGGGTCGGCAGGAAGATTGTCTGCATGCAGAGCCCCTCCATCTCCTGACTGTAGTAGGGGTTGGGGGCGATGACACCCATCCCCCCGGTATTCGGCCCCAGATCTCCGTCAAAGGCCCTCTTGTGGTCCATCGACGAGAGCATGGGGACCAGCGTCTTGCCGTCGGTGAAGGAGAGAACCGAGACCTCTATGCCACTGAGAAACTCCTCGATGACAATGCTCTCCCCGCTGGTGCCAAAGACCCTGTCCACCATCATCGACCTGATGGCGCCTACCAGAGCCTCCCTTGTCGTTGCGATGACAACGCCCTTGCCCAGGGCCAGGCCATCGGCCTTGACCACGGCAGGCAGGGGGCAGGTCTCTGCATAGGAGAGGGCCTGGCCCACCTCGCTGAAAGCCTCGTACGCAGCTGAGGGAATCCCATGGCGTTTCATAAGGCCCTTGGAGAATATCTTGCTACCCTCAATGATGGCAGCGCGCCTGTTGGGCCCGAAGCAGGCGATTCCCTCTGCCTCGAGCATGTCGACCAACCCAAGCACCAGAGGGTCGTCAGGACCAACTACCACAAACGCCACCTTTACCAGCTTGGCGAACTGGACGATCCTGTCCAGTTCCTTGACCCCTATGGGGACTAGGGTGGCAAGGCCTGCCATCCCACCATTGCCGGGAAGTGCGTACAGCCTGCCTACACGGGGACTCTTTCTGAGCCCGACAAGAATGGCATGTTCCCTGCCCCCTGAGCCTATTACCAGAATATCCATGGCTTAGTGGTGGAACAGTCGGATGGAGTTGCACGCCATCACGATGCCGTATTGGTTGCAGGCCTCGACAACCAAATCATCACGTACCGAGCCACCTGGCTGCACGATATACTCCACCCCGCTGCGGGAGGCCCTATCGATATTGTCCCTGAAGGGGAAGAAGGCATCACTGGCCAGTGAAACCCCTCCAAGGGTCTTCAGGTAGGCGCGTTTCTCCTCAGCCGTATAGGGTGGGGGGCACTCGGTAAAGTAACGTCTCCACCCCTCCCCTTCGGACAGGGAGAGCTCGGGCTCATCGGTAAGGAACTGCTCGATGGCATTGTCCTTCTCGTTTCGGCTCAAATTTGGCAGGAATGGAAGCGAGAGGGTCCTCTCGCTCTGCCTCAGATGCCAAAGGTCGGCCTTGTCCCCAGCCAGGCGGGTACAGTGGATGCGTGACTGCTGGCCCGCTCCCACCCCGATGGTCTGCCCGCGCTTTGCATAGCAGACCGAGTTTGACTGGGTATACTTCAGGGCGATGAGGGCGACAACCAGGTCAATTTTGGCCTCTTCAGGGAGCTGGGACTTTTCGGTGACGATAGGCTCAAGCACCTTCTGGTCAAGCTGGATGGCATTCCTTCCCTGCTCGAACCGGATGCCAAAGACCGTCCGCTGTTCCAGCTCCATCGGCTCATAGGAGGCATCGATCTCGATCACCGTGAAGGTACCGTTTCGCTTTGCCTTCAACAAGGCAAGGGCCTCCTCGGTATATCCGGGGGCTATGACGCCATCACTGACCTCGGCCTTGATGCAGCGGGCGGTGCTCAGGTCACACACCCGGCTGAGGCTGACAAAGTCCCCAAAGGATGACATGCGGTCACTGCCCCGTGCCCGGGTGTAGGCAGTTGCAAGGGGGGAGAGATCCCTATTCTCTGATACAAAGTACATCGCCCGCTCCGCTTCGTTGAGGGGAAGACCCACAGCTGCCCCAGCAGGGCTTACATGCTTGAAGGATGCCGCTGCAGGCAGGTCCAGGGCCTTGTCCAGGGAGGAGACGAGCTGCCACCCGTTGAGGGCATCCAACAGGTTGATGTACCCCGCTTTCCCATTGAGGATGGTAATGGGAAGCTTGCCCTCCTCGGTGAAAATTCTGGCAGGCCTCTGGTTGGGATTGCACCCATACTTGAGTTGAATACTGTCCATGCTTACCTCGTATGCTTGTTGATGAGTCGCTCTTCGATCTTGCCCTGGGCCAGGTCGGTATACCTGACATAGAGGGAGATCCTGTTTTCCTCATCCAGGCTCTCCCAGATCCTCTGGGAGAACGTCTGGATATCCTGGTCGATCGTAACTTCTTTGGGTTCCCCCTCAAAGGAAGGCAGGGGGTTTCCATCTGATGCGTAGGTATGGATCAGGTTTCCCCGCCCCTTCCGTGGCTTCGGATAGGGAAAGAAATACCGCCTGCACTCACCCTCCTCCCTCTTGAGGATCGAGAGGGTGTAGGAGGGGGGATCGGCCTGCTCGAAGATGCCGCTGATCCTGGGCGTATAGTTTGGCCCATCAGGCTCGTAGAGCCGTGTCTCGAGCGCCTCTTTAAAGCTTTTCCCCTCCGAGAGGAAGGAGGCAATGGTATCGCTCTGGTCCCCGTTGGTTACTATCAGGGTCGAGCCAACCTGCCGCAGGGGGTGGTAGATGATGAGGGAGGGGTCCTCCATTGCCGAGGCGTCGAAGGCCTCGGTCCTCACCGACTGCCCATCAAGGGCCAAGACCCGGTTGCGGCTGTTGTTGCTGCGTCCCATGAGAAAGTAGGCTACCACAGAGGCTCCCTCGGGCGAGAGCCCCATGAGGATGCCTCGACCAGGGTACCGGTTTGTACCCAACAGCTGTTCTATTTCCATCTCTTCCTCCAATCTTCGGCAGACCTCTCCGGTACAGCGTGGAAGCAGTACCCACTCGGCCTCCTCCATGATTCGCTTCTGTAGCGACTGTGGGGTATCGCCTGGCAGCACTGGTACAGCCTGCTGGGCAACTATTTCCCCACCATCGGGTACCTCGTTGACATAGTGCACCGTTGCCCCGCTAATCGTCACCCCCCGTTCGAGGGCTGCCTGATGTATCTTCAACCCATAGTACCCCTTGCCACAGAAACTGGGTATAAGGGATGGATGGATATTGAGGATCCTGCTGGGGTATTTCCTCACAAAATCTGCCGAGAGGAGGGAGAGGAAGCCTGCCAGGACGATCAGGTCGATGTCGTTCGCACGCAAAAGCTGTTGCAGCTCCTCTTCAAAAAGGGTGGCATCGCCCTTCCTACGGGGTACGACAGAGGTCGGGATGCCTGCCGCCTCGGCACGGCTGAGGGCATAGGCCCCCCTCCTGTCAGAAACTACCAGGACAATGCGCCCACCCCTGGCCTGGCTATACAGCAGGGCCTGCAGGTTTGTCCCCCCTCCACTTACCAGCACGGCGATGCGGATCATAGCAGGACCACGCCCCCCTCGCCTTGGGCAACCGTGCCCAGCACGTAGCTGCCCTCGATCTCGGAGAGGGCAACCCTGGCACTATCCCCATCGAGGACAAGCACCATGCCCACCCCCATGTTGAAGGTGTTGTACATGTCATGGAGGGGGATGGATCCCTTCTGCTGGATCAGGGTGAAGAGGGGCAGAACCCGCACATCATCGAGGTAGATCTTGGCATGCATGTCCTTGGGCAGGCAGCGGGGAATGTTCTCATAGAACCCTCCCCCCGTTATGTGGGCAGCCGCCTTGACCGTGACCTTCTTTGCAAGATCGAGTAGGGGCCTGACATAGATGGTGGTAGGTTCAAGCAAGGCCTCACCGAGGGTCCGACCCAGTGAAGGTTCGAATCTTAAGAGGCACGAAAAGTCATGGTCGAGGCCAAAGACCTTGCGGACCAGGGAGAACCCGTTGGAGTGGACACCGGAAGATGGGAGGGCCACCAGCAGGTCGCCTTCGACGATGGCCGTGTTGTCAAACAACCCTGTCTTATCCACCACCCCGACGGTAAAACCGGCGAGGTCATACTCATCAATGGGATAGAAGCCCGGCATCTCGGCTGTCTCCCCTCCGATGAGGGCACAGCCAGCCTCAATGCACCCTGCAGCAACACCCTTGACGATGGCCTCCACCTTTTCAGGGACCAGCTTTCCCAAGGCGATGTAGTCGAGGAATACCTGGGGTTCGGCACCACAGCAGATGACATCATTGACACACATGGCTACACAGTCGATGCCCACCGTATCATGCCTGTCCATCAGGAATGCAAGCTTGAGCTTGGTACCGACCCCATCGGTACCACAGACCAGGATGGGATGGGGTGTCTTGGTTACATCGAGCTCGAACAGCCCTCCGAAGCCGCCGATGTCCGACCGGACACCTGAGGTGAAGGTCCTGGCCACATGGCTTTTCATCAGGGAAACAGCGCGATAGCCACTTTCTATATCGACGCCGCTACTCCGGTAACTCTCATTCTGGGTCTCTTCTGTCATTGCAAAGTTCTCCTTATATGGGATGGGCATACTTGTCCTTGCCCTTACAGGCAGGTGCGGGACTGGGATACAAGCCGGTAAAACAGGCTGTACAGAAGCCGATGCTCGGGTGGTCGGAGAGTTTTGTGACATTCTCCTTGCTGAGGAACCCCAGGGAGTCGACATCCAGCAACTTGAGCATGGCCGCATCATCGTGCTTGTAGGCAAACAGGTCCTCCGAGGAGTCTATGTCCGTACCGAAATAGCAGGGATAGAGGAACTTGGGGGCTGCGGAGCGGAGATGGACCTCCTTGGCCCCAGCCTCCCGCAAGAGGTGCACGATGCGTTTGCTGGTGGTTCCCCTGACGATGGAGTCATCGATGAGGACCACCCGCTTGCCCTTCACCGTCGAGGCTATGGGGTTGAGCTTGATGCGCACGGTGTTCTCCCTGGAACTCTGCCCTGGCTGGATGAAGGTACGGCCGATATATTTGTTCTTGATGAAGCCGATGCCATAGGGGATGCCCGACTGGCGGGAGTAGCCGATGGCCGCATCAATGCCGCTATCGGGAACCCCTATGACCACATCCGCCTGGGCGGGGTGCTCCAGGGCAAGGAACGAGCCTGCCCTCAGGCGGGCCTGGTGGATCGAGATGGTGTCGATGACACTGTCCGGCCGGGCAAAATAGATCAGCTCAAACACACAGAGCGCTGGGCTCTGGCTCTTGCAGAAGGTCCTGATGCTGAGCAGTGATGGCTCCCCTTCCTTCTTGGAATCGACAACCACAATCTCCCCAGGTTCCACATCCCTGACAAACTGGGCACCGACAGCGTCGAGGGCACAGCTTTCCGAGGCAAACACATACCCATCGCCGATCTTGCCGATGCACAGGGGCCTGAAACCCCAGGGGTCACGCACTGCTATGAGCTTGGTAGGAGACATGACCAGAAGGGAGTAGGCTCCCTTGATCTCCCCCATCGTCTTTTCGATGGCACTTTCGATGCTGGGACAGCAGAGCCTGTTGTGGGTGATGATGTAGGCAATGACCTCCGTATCGCTGGTGGTATGGAAGATGGATCCGGAAAGCTCCAAATCCTGGCGTAGCTCGGCATCATTGGTGAGGTTCCCGTTGTGGGCAAGGGCCATGCTGCCCTTCTGGTGGGTGATGACCAAGGGCTGGATGTTTGCCCGGGAATCCAGGCCTGTAGTCCCATAACGGACATGGGCAATGGCCATGCGACAGGCATCTCGGGAAGGGAGTGTTTCGGGCTTGAATACGTCGCTGACCAAACCCTTGTCCTTGAAAGAGGTGATGCATCCCTTCTCATTCATCGCGATACCGCACCCCTGCTGGCCCCGATGCTGCAAGGCATAGAGGGCGAGGTAGGAGAGGGAAGCAACATCCTCCACCTCCTGGGAGAAGACGCCGAAGATGCCACACTCCTCATGGAGGCCACCCATCAGAGGCCTCCCATCAGGCGAAAGAGGATCTCCTTGTAGGCATCCTCCACCCCTCCAAGGTCCCTTCTGAAACGGTCCTTGTCGAGCTTTTCCTTGGTCTTGGTATCCCAGAACCTGCAGGTATCGGGGGAGATCTCATCAGCGAGGATGAGATTTCCCTCCTGGGTCTTGCCAAACTCCAGCTTGAAGTCCACAAGCTCTATGCCCAGGGGAAGCAGGTACGATCCAAGGATGGCGTTAATCTTCAGGCTATAGGCGGAGATCTGGGCCAGGTCCTCGTCGCTTGCGAGCCCTAGGGCCCTGATGTGGTAGTCGTTGACCAGGGGGTCGCCTAGGTCATCCCGTTTGTAGCAGAACTCCAGGACGGTGGATGGAAGTTTCCATCCTTCCTCCAGGCCCAGGCGTTTGGCGAGGGAACCGGCAGCGATGTTGCGCACGATCACCTCAAGGGGGACAATCTGGACAGCCTTAACCACAGTCTCGCGATCATTGAGCTCTTCTACCAGGTGGGTGGGGAGCCCCTCCTTCTCCAGCAGGCCCATCAAATGGTTGCTTACCCGGTTGTTTATGGCTCCCTTACCGGTGATGGTACCTTTTTTCAGGCCATTGAAGGCTGTTGCGTCATCTTTGTAGGAGACGATATACAACCCCTTCTCATCAGTTGCATAGACCTTTTTTGCCTTACCCTCATAGAGCTGAACCCTCTTTTCCATGGTGCCTCCCGTACAATAAAAAAAGCCTTACGACGTAAAGCTTCTGTAGATTCTCTCATTGGTCTCTATTGCAAGTTTCTCGCCTTCCTGCCGCCTCTGTGCAAGCCTCTGGCTGAGCCCTTCATCTCCTAGGGCAACTATCTGGGCTGCAAGCAGGGCTGCATTGGCACTTCCGTCGATGGCAACGGTTGCAACTGGGATGCCTGGGGGCATCTGGACGGAGGCAAGAAGTGCGTCCATCCCCCCAAGGGAAGCGGAAAGGGGAACTGCTATGACGGGAAGCAGGGTATGGGAGGCAAGGACTCCCGCCAGATGTGCAGCCATGCCCGCCCCTGCGATGAGCACGCCGTACCCATTTGCCTCTGCACTGCGGGCAAAATCGGCTGTCTGTGTGGGTGTCCTATGTGCTGAGAGCACATGGACGGTGAATGGGATGGACAACTCACCGAGAACCGTACAGGCCTTCTCCATTACGGGAAGGTCACGCTCGCTACCCATCAGCACGGCTACTCGTTTCATGAGAAAGTCCCCTTTTGCGTGGTTTGCACAGGGGAACAGTACAGAAAACAACCATAAAATACAACAGTTTATTGCAACAAAGTGCATATTTGTTGCATAAAAAAAACCAATCAATCTTTACTGCAACAATAAATCTATACTAGTGGTTACTTGTATATAAAATACAACAGATTTGTTGCTATTTGAGATTCAGGACAGATTCAGCAAGGCGAACCGCATCCTCAATGCACAATTCGCAGTCGCGCAGGACCACCCCGTTCTCCTTTCCCAACAGGGTCTTGCATACAAGGCTCTGGTTCTGTCCAAGGAAGGAGGAGACCATCGAGGAGGCAAGGGCATAGGTGGCAGCCTTGGTTCCCGAAGCCACATCACCTTTGCTGGAAAGTAGGGAGGCGATGGCAACAGCACCACTTACAGCCCCACAGGTGGCATCCTTTCCTCCCATGCCCCCACCAAAGCCTTCCATGATGGCAAAGAGGGTCTTTTCGTCTACGGGTACCTCGTCAATGAAGGCACAGGCAACAGCCTGTGCACAGTTGTAGCCCTTTGCACGCAAGGCCCTCGCATTCAGTACATACTTGCTTTCCATAGATACTCCTTCTCTTACGCTTCCCTACCTGTCTTCTGCAGGTAGTAGTGGTAATCCCCTTCAAAGACCTGCATCTGGCCGTGGTCGATCTCAAAGACCCTGTTGGCAAGATGCTTCAGGAAGTAACGGTCGTGGCTTACCACGATGAGGGTCCCCTCAAAGCGGGTAAGGGCATCAAGAAGCACCTCCCTGCTCTGGATATCCAGGTGGTTTGTCGGTTCGTCCAGGATGAGGAAGTTGACAGGAAGGGCGAGCATGCAGGCAAGCATGACACGGCTCTTCTCCCCTCCGCTGAGCACGGAGATCTTCTTGTCGGCATCGGTGCCGGAAAACTGGAAGGCTCCCAACAGGCTCTTGATGCTTCCGATCGAGGAGAGGGGTGTCCTTTCGGAGACCTCCTCAAAGATCGTCCTCTCGGCATTGAGTACATCGGATGAGTACTGGCTGAAGTAGCCTAGGTTCACACTCGAGCCCAGGGTGACCTCCCCGCTTGTCGGTTCCGTCAGGCCGGCTATCACCTTCAGGAAGGTCGATTTTCCCGCCCCGTTTACCCCGGTAAGGGCTATCCTGTTGCCCCGCATGATCGCCCCGGTAAGGCCGGAGAAGACGGGATGGTCCTCCCCGTTGGCCTTCTTCCAGCTTTTGGCGAGATTATTCATGACCACGACCTGGTCCCCACTTCTGGGGCTGGGGGAGAACTGTACCTGCATGATCTTCGTTTCAGGAGGGATGGTAATCCTCTCGACCTTCTCCAATGCCTTGATCCTCGACTGGACCAGGGAGGCGTGGGAGGCCCTTGCCGCAAAACGGGCTATGAACTCCTCGTCCTTGGCAAAGCGGGCTTGCTGGCGGTTGAAGGTAGCCAAAAGCTGCTCGCGCCTGATCTCCCGCTCTCGCAGATAGAAGTCATAGTCGCCACTGTAGGTGGTGACAGCTCCGTTGGCTACCTCGATGGTGCGGGTGCAGAGGCGGGTCATGAACTCCCTGTCGTGGCTTGTCATGACCAGGTCCCCTTTGTAGGAGTTAAGCCAGGCTTCCAGCCAGACGATGGACTCCACATCCAGGTGGTTGGTCGGTTCGTCCATGAGCAGGACATCGGGGTTGAGTACGAGAATCTGGGCAAGGGCTATGCGCATCTTCCAACCACCGGAGAAGTTCTCCACCGGTTCATGGAACCTGTCCGGTCCTATGCCAAGGCCGGTGAGCACCTGCTCGGCACGGTTGGAAAGGTCGTAGCCATCACGGGCGATAAACTCAGTCTGCAACTCCCCATAGAGGTTCATCTCGGCATCGGAGAGGCCTGTGGCCATCTTGTGCTCGAGTTCGGTGAGCTTCTCGCCGATCTCATAGACCGAGCCTGCCCCACGCAACACCTCTTCCAAGGCGGTTCGCCCGCTCATTTCGCCTACATTCTGGGAAAAGTAGCCGATGACGGTACCGCTATCGATACTCAACGTACCCTCATCAGGCTTTTCCTCGCCTGCTATCACTTTCAGCAACGTTGATTTTCCTGCTCCGTTGGGACCGACCAGACCGATCCTGTCTGCAGGACGGATGAGCACATCCGCCTTATCCAAAAGGACACGTTGCCCGTAGGCAACCGTGACCGCCGTTAATTTGACCACAAAAGACTCCTAGGGAGCCGAGTGTACCAGAATAGAGGCAGTTTGTCATGACTGGCCCCCTTCACGGAAAAAGCCTATACTCCTTGCAGGAGGCAAGCATGGAAGGCAAGGTACGTAGCGAGATATATTCAGGATTGAAGGTGGCGGTCATCCTCAAGGAGGACCAGCGAAGCGGCAAGCTCACCGATGGCATTGTGAAGGACATCCTCACCAACTCCCCTTCCCATCCCCATGGGATCAAGGTCAGGCTTGAGTCGGGCCAGGTTGGAAGGGTCGCCAAGATCTACTCGAACACCCCGTAGACAGAGGTCCCACATCGTTTGCACCGCCCGCCCTCGATGGCGAGTATCCTGTTCTGCCCATCTATGAGATGTTCGTTACAGGAGGGGCAATAGGTAGACCGCTCTGACTCACTGTTGCCACTGTATATATAGGGTATCCCGGACAGGGCTGCACGGACAACCATCTTGCTGAGGTATGCCTCGCTGGTAGGCTTCAGGTGGGCCATCCTGTATCGTGGGAAAAACCTGCTCAGATGCCATACCTGGACACCCCGTTCATGCAGGAGCTTGCCAAGATTTGCAATATCCTCCTCAGTATGCATCGACTCAATGACCATGGTGGTCACTTCCAGGTGGGCACCGCTTTGTGCTATCGCTTCTATGCCATCCAGGACAGCCTGTTCATCAGCCTTGCAGACATCCCGATAGAAACTCTCGTTTCCCTTGATGTCCACATTGAAGGCATCGATGAGGGGAAGGATCCTCAGCAGGGCCTCTTGGGAGAATGAGCCGTTTGTTACCATGATGTTCTGCATCCCGGCCTCCCTAGCCAGGCTTGCCACATCCAGCATGTAGTCTTGCCACACCATAGGTTCACTGTAGGTATAGCTTATGCTGTGGCAGTCGTTCTTTCTTGCAAGGGCGACAATCTGGGCAGGGGCCACCCGTTCACCGGCGGCATGCGTATCGCCCTTTCCCTGGCTGAGGGAGTAATTCTGGCAGAAATCGCAAAAATAGTTGCATCCGATCAGGGCAAAGGAGAAGGTAGTGCTTCCAGGATAGTAGTGGTAGAGAGGCTTCTTCTCGATGGGATCGACTGCCATAGCCTCCACATGGGCATAGACCGTCGTCACCACCTTGCCCTGCTCGTGCCTGCGCACCCGGCAGACCCCGCTCTGTCCTTCAGCGAGGCGGCACCGCCTCCAGCAAAAATCACAGACTAGGTAGGTGGGATCTGTCATGGAGTATCCTCCGAGAATACCTCCGCCTGGAATACTTCCAACTCACATCCAGGATCCTTCCATGCATTGGGGGGCAGGCCTGCCTTCATGCAGAGGTTTTCCAACATCTCCTCCACACCCCACCCCTGCTCGGTCGCTACCTGGGGAAGGAATACCGCCCGGTTGTACCCCAGGGTCAGGATAACACCATCGCTTCCCACCTTGATCTCCTCAAACGAGGCAATCTTCCTGGGTTTGGTAAGGACGGAAATCTCAATGGACAGGTTGGAGAGTTCATCAAGTCGGACAGCAGGAAAACGTGGATCGTGGAAGGCGGCTTCACGCGCAAGTTCCATGATACTCTTATGCAAGGGAGAGAGTCCGTACAGGTTTCCTATGCAGCCTCTCAGGGCGTGTGAATCTTCCCCTCCGAGGGTTCTCAAAGTCACGAATACCCCCCGTTTTTCCATGAATACAGGTGCAGGATCCTGGGATATCAGGGTAAAGGCATCGTTTGAGACCAGGCCAAGAGAGCTTGAGATGGACTCTCTAGCCAAAGCCAACAGTAAGGTGTGTTCTCGTTTTCGCATGGTCAACTCCACAATATGGTCGAATAGGCGACAAACGCATCATCGCCTGAGGGGGCGATGTCGTATGAGGTATAGTAAGAGGCAAGCCTTCCTGTATAGTGGAGGCGAAGAGCCAGGGCCGAGACTATGAGAGAGGGGGCAAAGCCACAGACCGTTGGCTTTCTCCCAGCAAAAAAGGCCAGGGCCTCTTCCGTTTTGCCTTCTGCAAACAAGAGTGAAAGGGTGCGGTCATCCTCCTTGACCCGGCTACGTTGCTCATCCAAAGCTAGGTGGCTGTAGGGGGCATAGGAAAACCGCCTCCCATAATGGGTAAAGTCACTGCTCGCCACCACCACCGTCCTTCCATCCAGCAACGACTCCTCACCAAGGTCTGCCATCAAGGCACTGCAGAGATGGTCCAGGGCCTTTCCATCGGTGATCTGGGAGATGAGGGCAGAGCTGAAGGAGAGGGGCCTCTTCCGTTGCTTGTTGACGTAGGAGAGAAAGGGCATCACCATCTCCACCGCATGCTCGCTCTCTACCTCCTGGGCAAAGCCGTTGGCAATGGAGGGCAAGGAGAATCCTTCAAGCTTGCCCAGCGGGGTCTCATAGGAGGAGAAATCACCTCCGACCAGACGGTCAGGTTTCAGGTATGTGGTGTGGGAAGGGGCCAGGACCAACAGCCGTTCAGCCTGGGAAGGGAGATTGCAGAAGAAGGGGGCGATTCCCTGGGCCGAAAAGAACAGCCCTGCATGGGGAAGGACGGCCAGATGGGCCGGGGTTTGCGGCGGTTCGCAAGCTTGTGCTAAGGCTTTCCCTATGAGAATCTGAAGCTGTTCTGGCTCATCAGGATACCAGGAGCCCGCATAGGTTGCGTGTCGAATTGGGTGAGAACTGTCTTTTGCATGGCGCATACAGCCTCCAATCCAGGAGGGTCGGCTCCTAGGCCTCCTATAATACTGCATGGAGGCGAAAATGCAAGAGACATTTGGTTAGGAGAAGTGCAGGCTGCAGTAGAGCAGAAAAGATAATCTTTTATTTCCAAAACAATTATCACCCGTGGTATGATGCTAGCATGAAAGCCAAAGTTGGCCATGTCAGCTTGCTTGGAGTAGGTATCCTCATCCTTCTTTTGGCATCTTCCTGCATAAGCCCTCCAGAGCCAATGTTCGACAGGCCTCACTACCCACCTGAACACTTCTATATCGGCAGCGGAACGGGCAGGAGTGCTGACAGGGGAACAGCACGGCAAACTGCCAAGATGCTTGCGATCTCCGACCTGGCTTCCCAGATCCAGACGACAATCTTTTCCAAGAAATCGGCCTCAACCATGGATGATGGCAACAAGCAGGCTTCAACCTTTGAGGAGCTCATTGAGGAGACACTCCACCAGGAGTTCGAAAACATCATCTTCATAGAGGAAGCCTACACCTCAAAAAAAGTGCAGACCACCTATGCAATCCTCAGTAGGGCGGAATGGGAAGGCCAGAAGGCAAGAAAGATCCTCAAGGAAAAAATCATCGTCGAATCCCTTCTTTCACCACGCTACCCCGACATGTCACCCATACAGGAAATCAGCATCCTCAATGAGGCGACCTCTTCCTTGCAAGCAACCATGTGGGGATCGATGGTCGAGGGCAAATTTGATGGTTCCTATGGATTTCTCCTACCCATGGTCAAGGCAAGAAGGGACCTCCTGTTCTCCAGAATCATCCATTCGACCCTTTTCCAAATCAGTGAAGGCCTTTCATCCACCAACCAGAAACAGGCCAGGGAACAAGCCCTGCAGCAATTCCAGCTTTTCCTGACCGACAACCTCTTCAAGGAGTATGAGCCTATCAGGGTCCTGGTCTCCTCCACCATGTCCTCATCCGCCCTCAGGGCTGAAATTTCTCGATACGTGCCGATTTTCCTGGCCCAACATCAAAACCTTCTGGAATATTTCGATAGCCCTGAAGCCACAGCAGAAACCTACCATGTCATGCTCGCAGTTTCTAAAACAGCTTGGGAGGCAGAGATCCAACAAGAGATGGATCTGCTCTACCAACAGGTGAACAGCCTGGTGGAGTATTACGAACCTGAATCGTCCGTTACTGACCAATTACAGGTCCTTGACAAAATCGAGGACCTGATCGGCACTTCGTTCTTTGGGTTGGCTGTCGAAAAGCTTCTTTTCCCTCACCAGGGATCCATCCAATCCCTCAAGAACGACATTGTGAGCTCGGTCAGGCTAACCTTGACGGGCCCCAAATCGATCGAGGAAGGGCAGAGTGCCATCCTCTCCCTCTCTGTTTCCAATTCCCAAGGCGTGCAGACACAGATCCCTGTCATTTGCAATGTCCGGGACAACAAGGGAGAAGAGAGGTATGCAAAGACCGTGACCCTCCGTCCAGGACAGCCCGAGATCCTGGAGTTGGCCATCCCTGCGAGGGAGAGTGCAACATCCCTACAGGTCAGCTGCCATTGGGATGGGTATCCCCAGTGTAGGGCAGAAGCTACTCTCCCCATCACCAAGATCCCACTCTTTACGAGATTCAAGAATTGGATAGGAATAGGAAAACCATAAAAGGAAAGGCTCCTCCTGTATTGCAGGCAGGAGATGTGGGAGAATGGAGATGAAGATTTCCCTGTTCGATGGCTCGTCACCAAACGATCCTATGGCCTCTCGGATCCTACAACTGCTCTCCACCCGTCAGGCAGAACACTTTGTCCTCAGCAAGATGGCGATAGCTCCCTGTGCAGGGGAGTTCCGTTGCTGGACCAGAACCCCAGGCATCTGCAAGAACAACGATGACAACCTGCTTCTTGCCAGGGCAATGGTCCAAAGCGACCTGCTGGTACTGCTGACCCCTCTCACCTTTGGCGGCTACTCTTCCCACCTCAAGCAGGGGCTGGACCATCTGATCCAGGACTTCTCCCCCTTCTTTTGCAAAGTCCAGGGGGAGACGCACCACAAGAGGCGGTACAAGAGCTATCCCAACCTCTGCGTATTTGGGTGGGCAGAAAAAGAAGACCCACAGGCCGAGCAAATCTTCAGGCATCTGGTTGGAAGGAATGCGATCAACTTCAATGCAAGGAGGGCATGTTGTTACCTGTTCTATCCTACCCAGAGTGACGAGGAGATCGGCAACTCGATCGATCGGGCATTGGGGGGATCGAGAGCAGAACCCCTGCCAAACCACCTAGAGAGACGGAAATCCTTCGATGCTTCCACAGGAGCGGAAACCCCTGCAAAGACCCTGCTCCTGGTAGGCAGCCCAAGGAAGAGCCAAAGCACCTCCTTTTGCCTGGGAACCTATCTCTGCTCAAGGCTGAACCAAGAAGCCATACGGACTAAAACGGTCCAACTCTATGGAAGGCCAAAGGGTGAGGAGGCAGAGAGGCTGCTGTTCTCGACCATCGCTGAGGTCGATCTCGTGGTCCTGGCCTTCCCTCTCTATATCGATACCCTTCCAGCCCCGGTCATAGATTTTCTAGAGAGGCTTTCCAGCCATCGAAAAACGCATCCAGACACCAAGGCTCCCCACCTGGTGGCCCTGGTCAATTGCGGGTTCCCCGAGGCCTCACAGATGGACAATGTGTTGGCACTCCTTTCCCAATTCTGCAAGGAGGCGGGCTTTGTGTGGGGCGGTGGGATGGCTCTTGGGGGAAGGCATGGGTTGGGGGACAAACCACTTGCAAAGTGGGGAAGCTCCACCCTGGCCATCAGGGCGGCATTGGACCTTGCTTCTGAAGCATTGAGCCACGGGCAGGCAATCCCCCAACAGGCTGTCGAATTGCTGGCCAAGCCACAGTATCCCTCAGCTTTGTTTCGGTTTGGGGCCCAGTTCTTCTGGAAGAAGGAGGGGGCGAACCATGGCATCAGGAAGGCTTTCCATGCCAGGCCGTATGTTGAAAATTGAACGATTGCCCCATACAAAAGAGAAAGGCAACCCGCCGTGCGACCATTGTCGCCTCAACAAGTTGCCAGAACTTGGTAGAATCAGGAATCGCCGTCCTATCGTGTACCTTTGTACAATCGATAGTCCATTCATCAGACCAACTGTTTAGCAGGGGTAGGACTCGGACCTACGACCTTCGGGTTATGAGCCCGACGAGCTGCCAACTGCTCCACCCTGCGTCGAATTTCTTACCAAGAATAGGGCAATACCAAACTCTTGTCAACAGGGTTGAAAAAATTAGGTGCAATTAGCCTAATATATTGTCAGTAGGACAAATATGTTGCAATGCATGCAGCAAAGCCCTCCCACTTTCGCAAACCTTTTCTTTCTGGTATGCTTGGTATTTGTGAAAACACGCGCATTTGCCTCAGGGTTTGGGAAATGGGATTTCTCCCGTCTGAGGGCAAGGCACGGGATGTGAGGAGCAGTATACGAGCAGGAAAATTGTCATCCTTGGTGCAGGTAGGCGAGGCCTTAGCCTAGCCAAACTTCTTATAGAAGAGCAAAAGGACGTAGTCATCATAGACAGTTCCCACGAGCGTGTAGCCACCGCAGTGGCAAAACTCGATTGCCTGGGCATCATGGGAAACGGGACGGACATCGCAAAGCTTATCGAGGCCGGTTGCGAGAATGCAGAGGCTTTCATAGCAGTGACCAATAGCGATGAGATCAACCTGGTCTCCTGCGGGATTGTCTCCTCCACCTTCAAGAACACCAAGACAGTTGCAGCCATCAGAAGCCTCATCTATACCGGGGCCGACGGACTCAAGGAGGGCTTGCTGGGCATCGACTACATCGTCAATCCCAATGCAGAGGCCGCCCGCTACATATTCAACACCATCGAGCAAGGGGTATACAGCAACGTCCTGGGCTTCAGCAATACCAAGTTGTTGCTCTACAACTTCTATGTCGAGCCCTTCTCCCCCTATATCGGGGCCTCGGTGATGGACATGCGAAACAAGCTCAAGGCAGACTTCGTCATTGCTGCGATCAACCGCGGCGGGAAAGTCCTTGTCCCTTCCGGCTCCACCTCCATCGAACCCAAGGATACCCTCTCCATCGTAGCGGACTCGGAGGAGGTCACCGACATACTCAAGACGGTAGGCAAGCTCCAGAAGAAACCTACTAAGATCGTATTGGTGGGGGCTAGCAACATAACCCGCGCCCTGCTCAACCGCATGACGGTGGCGATGAGGTCGAAGGTAACCGTGGTCGACCAGAACGAAGATACCTGCAACCAGTTTTCCGAACGATTTCCTGAACTGCTGGTGATCAAGGCCGACATCACCGATGAGGACATCATGCAGGAAGAGCAGCTGGGCAGCTATGACCTGCTCATTGCGCTCACAGACAATGACGAGCTGAACATCATCACAGCCTCCTATGCAAAACGGATCGGCATCTCCCGTTCGATGGCCTTGATCAGGCAAAACAACAACTATACCCGCCTCGCATCCTACCTGGATATCGATGTGGTCATCTCCATAACCGATACGACCGTTGAATCGTTGCTACGCTTTTTGCGGGGTACCAATGTGGCAAGCCTGCATAGCCTGTTCAACGGCCAGCTGGAAATCTTTGAATTCTCCATAAACGGTACCTGTGCAGTGTGCAAAAAGAAGTTGAGTGAGATAAACATGAAGAAAAAAGCCATTGTGGCCGGCCTTACCGACAAGAACGGCAAAAGTGTTATCCCGACAGGCCACTCAGTCCTTCACGAAGGCGACACGGTAATCGTTGCTGGGACGCGCGACTCTACAGACTTCATACAGAAGCTTTTTGGTTAGCCGCTATGATAAACTGGAAACAAGACTTCAGGCTTCTTGCCGTCATACAGCTGGTTCTCGGATTCTTCATGGCTTTTCCCACCATCATTGCCCTCTACCTCCATGAGACGGCTGCCCTGCAGGGCTTCCTTGTCGCATATGCGGTGATGGCCATCTTCTGCGGCTCAATCCTTTTCCTTACCAGGAACATCGATTCCCACAAGCTTGCTGCACGGGACGGGTATCTGTTTGTAACCTTCACCTGGATACTTGGAACTGCCATCTGTGCCATCCCTCTGGTAGCAAGTGGAGCCTACATAAACTACAGCAGTGCCTACTTTGAGATCATGAGTGGATTCACCACCACGGGGGCAACTGTGCTTACCGAGATCGAGGGCCTGCCCAAATCGATCCTTTTCTGGCGTTCTGAAACCAACTGGCTGGGAGGGATGGGCATCGTGGTGCTCTTCGTGGCCTTGCTTCCTGCCCTTGGGGTGAGCGGAACCCTGCTGGTAGGGGCCGAGTCAGTAGGACCGACCAAGGACAAGCTCACTCCGAAGATCAAGACCACAGCAGCCATCCTTTGGCTGATCTACCTGCTGTTCTCCCTGCTGGAGACCGTGTTGCTCCTCTTTGGGGGACTCACCCTCTATGATGCGATCACCGTCACCTTCTCCACTATGGCAGCGGCAGGATTTTGTGTAAAGAACTCCTCCATAGGAACCTTCAGCAGTGCATATGTCGACATCGTGGTGACAGTTTTCATGATGATCGCAGGGGCCAACTTCGCCCTCTACTACAAGGCATTCGCCGGAAAGCTCAAATCGGTCTGGAAGGATGGGGAGCTACGGGTCTACCTGGGGATATGGACAGGGGTCTCACTGCTGTCGGCCATCACCCTCAGCAGGGCAAACACCTACGGGGGATTCTGGCAATCCCTGCGCTTCAGCGCTTTCCAGAGCGCCTCGATCATCACCACCACCGGGTTCGCTACGGCAAACTATGTCAACTGGCCCGCATTCTCCCAGATGCTATTGCTGCTGCTCTTCTTTGTAGGGGGGTGTGCAGGCTCGGCCGGAGGAGGCATCAAGGTGGTACGCGTTGCAACCCTGTTCAAGATGGCAAAGGCAAACATCAGCCAGAGGATCCATCCCAAGGGTATTTTCCAGATCAGGGTTGGCTTGGACACGATGAGGCCGGAGCTCCTGCTCTCGATCTCCACCTTCTTCGGTGTCTACATTGCTACCGGTGTCCTGGGGTCAGTACTCATTTCCCTCAGCGGTGTCGATATGCTCACCAGCTTTGCCGCCTCATTCCTCTGCCTGGGAAACATCGGCATCGGGTTTGGGCAGGTCGGACCCACAGGAAACTTCAGCATCTTCCCCTCCTCCATTCAATGGGTCTGTTCCTTTTTGATGCTGGTAGGAAGGCTGGAGCTGTTTACTGTCTACGCACTCTTCACCAAAGCGTTCTGGAGACGCTAACTGGTTATAACTTTACCCCCAATGCTGCTTTCCCCGTGATATACTACTCAAAAATTCATTAGGAGGAATGTATGTCTGGAATAGCATTGATCATTACGTTCATCATTGCAATCGCAATCATGATCGTGGCAATTTCCAAGTGGAATGTGAACCCCTTCCTGGCTCTGATGGGGGTCTCACTCGTTCTGGCCATTGTAGTAGGTATCCCGCTTAAGGATATCCCCACTACCATTGGCTCTGGTTTTAGTGGCATCTTCAGCAGCATCGGTATTGTCATCATCCTCGGGGCCCTCATCGGGACCATCCTGGAGAAGACAGGGGCCGCCCTGAAGCTCGCCGAGATGGTTGTCCGGCTCGTCGGGCAGAAACGACCTCAGCTTGCCATGGAAATCATGGGTTGGGTAGTATCCATCCCCGTGTTCTGTGACAGTGGCTTTGTCATTCTGGACCCAATCAGAAAGGCTTTGAGAAAGAAAACCCAGTTTTCTTCTGTCGCCATGACAGTTGCCCTCTCCGCCGGCCTGTACACCTCCCATGTATTCATACCTCCTACCCCAGGGCCCATTGCAGCTGCTGGCACCCTTGGCATAGGGGATAACCTATTCATGGTAATCGTCCTTGGTGCAGTTGTCTCAATTCCCTCCCTGATCATCGCCTACTTCTATGCAAACTACATTGGCAAGCGTGTCCGTAGCGCCGAAGATGAGACCCAAGACCTGGATGGACAGGACTATGATTCATTGCTGAAAAGCTTTGGCAAGCTCCCCAATGGATTTTTGGCCCTTGCCCCGATCCTTATCCCTATCCTCTGCATGGCTCTTGGCTCCCTTGCTGCCGCCCTCGGCTGGACAGGAAACGTCGCTGCCCTGAGCAAGTTCATCGGCAGCCCCATCATAGCACTGACCGTCGGATTGCTTTTCGGCGTCATCCTGCTTATGCATAGCGGCAAGATCCGTGACTTCAATTCGATGACAACCGATACCATGAAAGTGGTCGGCCCGATCCTCTTCATCACCGCAGCCGGTGGTGTCCTGGGAAAGGTAATCGCAAGTGCAGGGTTTGTGGGATACATGAATGAACATGCTGCAGCGTTGAGCATGGTGGGAATCTTCTTCCCCTTCCTTATCTCAGCAATCCTCAAGTCAGCCCAAGGTTCCTCAACTGTTGCCATCACGACAACGGCAGGCATCATGGGAAGCTTCCTGGAAGGTGGTTCCATGATGGCGGCCCTTGGCCTGAGCACTCCTTTGGCAGCAGTACTCACCGTTATGGCAATTGGCGCCGGAGCCATGACTGTCTCCCATGCCAATGACAGCTATTTCTGGGTGGTAACCAACTTTGGAGGGATGAAACCTGAGGATGGATACAAGACACAGACCATGGTAACCCTGTTAATGGGTATTGCTTCTATGATTTTCATCTGGATTCTTTCCCTATTTTTGCTGTAAGATTGACAGAAGTGCCGGAAGTGCAAATTTCCGGCACCTTTCCAGAAACGTATCTGGATTTTTTTACAATGCACTACATTGGCAGCTCCTGATACAGGGCTGCTGATATTTTATAGGAGCCGAAGATGAAAAACATCCTCTTGATCCCCGATTCATTCAAGGGAACCATGAGTTCCGAAGAGATCTGTAGCATCATGGACAGAGCCATCAAGATCCACTATCCCGATGCAATGGTAAAGCAGATTCCCGTCGCAGATGGTGGGGAGGGAAGTGTCGACGCATTCCTCCAAGCCCTCGGTGGCGAGAAAAAATACCTGACCGTGCAAGGTCCTTTTGGCAAGAACATGGAAGGCTTCTATGGGGTGGTGAAAAAAACTACCGCCGTCATCGAGATGGCAGCCTGCGCAGGGCTTCCCCTGGTAGGAGATGAGCTCTACCCTGACAAGACAACCACCTATGGTGTAGGCGAATTGATCCTCGACGCGGCAAGAAGTGGCTGCAAGGAGATCATCGTAGGGCTCGGAGGAAGTGCAACCAACGACGGGGGCTGTGGAGCCGCCGCCGCTTGTGGTGTCATCTTCAGGGACGAGACAGGAAAGTCCTTCATCCCAACAGGGGGAACCCTGAATGCCGTTGCCTCGATCGACTGCTCTGGCCTCGACAAGGCCCTGGAGCATGTCTCAATCACCACCATGTGTGACATCGACAACCCCTTCTACGGGAAAACCGGCGCTGCCTATATTTTCGGGCCCCAGAAGGGAGCAAACCCCGAGATGGTCCAAATCCTCAACGCAAACCTGGAAAGCCTAGCCAAAGTTATCAAGCGCGACTGCAAGATCGACGTGCAGGCTATAGCAGGTTCCGGTGCCGCCGGTGGTATGGGAGGAGGCATGGCCGCCTTCTTCGGTTCCCATCTGCAGATGGGCATCGAGACAGTCCTCGATACCGTGAATTTCGCCAACCTTCTCAAGAGCGCTGACCTGGTACTTACCGGCGAGGGAAAGATCGACAGCCAGTCCCTTCGTGGCAAGGTTGTCATCGGTGTCGCAAGAAGGGCAAAGAAGGCCAATGTTCCCGTTGTAGCCGTAGTTGGGGATATCTCCGACGACGTCGAGGGAGCCTACGAAGAGGGTGTCAGTGCCATCTTCTCCATCAACCGCCTCGCGGTGGACTTCAAGATTGCCAAGACCCGTGCCCACCAGGATATGGAGAAGACCGTAGACAACCTGATGCGCTTTCTCAAGCGCATGGGACTATGAACCAAGCGATCCTGCTTGGAAGGCTTGCCCCGCTGGAGGAGCCTTCCAATGCCCGGTTCTCCCTCAAGCTGAAGATCAGCGAACGGGAGATCCTGGGCGTCAGGACCCCTCACCTCACCCGCCTGGCAAAGGAGTTTGCCAAGCAGGAGGACCTGGCTTTCCTTGATGATTTTCTTCTCTACCCTTCCGTCTGCTATGAGGAGGTCATCCTTGCCTTCAAGGTGTTTGGCCTCCTGAAGCTCGACAGATCTACTACCCTGGCGTATCTGGAAAAACTGCTGCCCTACAACGACAGCTGGGCCACCAATGACGCACTCAGCTCCAGTTTTGTCGCACCCAAAAAGGATCTGGATGGCTACTGGCCCTCCATCATCCGGTATCTGGACTCCCCAAACCCCTGGGACATCCGGTTTGCAACCATCACCCTGATGTGCTGCTACCTCACCGACCTATATACCCCGAAGGTATTGAGCCTGCTTTCAGCCATCAAGAGCGACCACTACTATGTCAACATGGGTATTGCCTGGGTGTTTGCAACCGCCATGGCAAAGCAGAGGGACCTTACCCTAGGGTACCTCAAGAAGGGGATACTCCCTGAAGAGGTGAGAAAAAAGGCTATACAGAAAAGCATCGAGTCCTTTAGGGTCAGCGACGGGGACAAGGCAGTGTTGCGCTCCATGCGCTGAGCCTCCCCAGCTTCAGGAGTTTGGCACACCGACGGCCCAACCGATGCATCAAAGATAGCACAGGACAGCCCTTCCTTAGCCTAGCAAACCCATAAAGGGTTCCAGTCTGGGATTCTTTTTGCAAGCCATAAGGGGATGCCACAAAAAGAGGCGGGAGTTGGAATAGCTATTTTGCCCTGAAAGTAGTTGCCATTATCAAATAAAAGTATTACTTTTACTGTACGACATGAGAAATTGTTTGTATAGTATAGATAGTAGGAGATGAAAATGATTAAACACGTAACACAGAAGACATATGAAGCAGAGGTCCTGAAGAGCACCGTTCCCGTAGTAGTGGATTTCTGGGCAAGCTGGTGTGGTCCTTGCAAGATGCAGGGTACCATCCTCGAGAAGCTCGACAAGGAAATTTCCGAGACCCAGGCCAAGATTTGCAAGGTCAACGTTGACGAAGAGGGCGAACTCGCCGCAACATTCGGCGTCCAGTCCATCCCTACCCTCCTTTTCTACAAGGACGGCAAGGTAGTAAACAAGGCTGTCGGCGTCCGTGATGCTGATGCCCTGAAGAAAGCACTCGGGATCTAATCTGTCCAACGATCAAGTGCAAAGAGCCTGCTATGGGAGACCATTGCAGGCTCCTGTTTTTTAAAATCTTACAATATAAAAAGCTACACAACCAGAAAAAAAAATATATAATTTTATGAGGTTTTGCTTGACATAGTGTTTCTATATACAGTAACATAGCCAACCATAAGGAGCCTATCATGCAAAACGCAATTACCAAAGAGATCAACACTACCAATCTTCCTGACAAGGATGGCAACTTCGGAGAGTTCGGAGGTTCGTTCATCCCCCCACAGCTCCAGAAGGTAATGGATGACGTCACCAAGGCGTATGAAGAGATCGTAACTGACCCTGCATTCCTCGAGGAATTGAGCTACCTGCAGATACACTACATTGGACGACCTTCCCCTGTCTACTTTGCCAAACGCCTTACCGAGAGCGTAGGAGGGGCACAGATCTACCTCAAGAGAGAGGACCTGAACCATACCGGGGCCCATAAGATCAACCACTGTATCGGAGAGGTGCTCCTTGCCAAGAAGATGGGAAAGAAAAAGGTAATTGCAGAGACCGGTGCAGGCCAGCATGGGGTGGCCCTTGCCACTGCAGCAGCACTACTGGGACTTGAATGTGACATCTACATGGGAGCGGTCGACATCAAGAAAGAGGCCCCGAACGTAAGCCGGATGAAGGTCCTGGGTGCCAGGGTCGTTGAGGTGACGCGTGGGACACAGACACTCAAGGATGCAGTGGATGCTGCCTTCGAAGCCTACCTGGAAGACCCCATCGACCAGATCTACTGCATTGGCTCCGTAGTCGGTCCCCACCCCTTCCCCATGATGGTCCGTGATTTCCAGTCCATCGTTGGTGTTGAGGCCAAGAAACAGTTCAAGGAGATGACTGGAACCCTCCCTGATGCCATCGTCGCCTGTGTAGGTGGTGGTTCCAATGCCATGGGCATCTTCAGTGCCTTCCTTGATGACAAGCAGGTAAAGCTCTACGGTGTCGAACCTGCCGGAAAGGGCCTCGATACCCCCTTCCATGCGGCAACCCTTACCAAGGGCAGCGTCGGTATCCTCCATGGGTTCAAGAGCTACCTCCTGCAGGATGAGAAGGGTGAAGCCCTTCCCGTCTACTCCATCGCCAGCGGCTTGGACTACCCCGGGGTAGGACCACAGCACAGCTTTCTGAAGACCATCGGACGGGTCGACTACCAGAGCGCCACCGACCGTGAGGCTGTCGAAGCCTTCTATGGGCTGAGCCGCATGGAGGGCATCATCCCGGCCCTGGAGTCCTCACACGCTGTCGCCTATGCGATCAAGCTGGCCCAAACCATGCCAAAGGAGAGCAAGATCCTGGTCAATCTCTCAGGCCGTGGTGACAAGGACATCGACTTTGTGATGGAGAACTACCCTCTTGTGGATTATGAGCCAGAAGAACAGGCAACAGGATTTGACGAGTTCCTGAGCCACATCAAAAGCAAATGAGCGTGCAAATAGCGTAAAATCCGATATTCCATCATGGATATGCAGGCTCCCGAAAGGGAGCCTGTTCCTTGCCCTCCCTAGATTTCATCCCGTACAGCCACCATGGAGGGAGAGTAAGGATGGTACCCAATCTCTATTACCATGCAACTTTCTCCTTCACTACCTGTAGTGCCTGTTCAGTTCTTTCGTCTAACTCTTGGGTGAAACTCAAAATCAAAGATATATCATCAACAGTCTTACCACTTGAAAGTAATGCTGGATCATATCTCCAGATCTCAATAGGAAAGCCACCAAAGTCAAGGAAATCCATTTCGCTAATCTCATCAGACTCTAGCTCCCTTGCCTGGCTCATCGATACAACATACCAGCCGTCCTTTTGCGTTGCTGACAGCATAGTCTGACTGCTCAAAGCCAAGAGACCTCCAAGAAGCGCCTTTTGTGGTTCTTTTGAAAGATAGATTGTTTTATGTGCTGGCGATTGCAAATAAGGCTTTGCAGCCTCTAAAAGCTCACGCTTTGATGCAATGGATAGGGTAAGTAGCTTTTTAGTACCTTCTACCCTGATTGATAGCAGCTCAAGTTGCTCAAGAGCACTGATAGCTCTTGTAATCGTTGCCTTTGAGAGCTTCAGCTCCATTGCCAGCTCCGAGGCAGTTACTGCATAACTGGATTTTCTATAGTAAAGATAGAGAAAAACAAGTTGAGTTCCCGGTGCCATAGCTTCTGGTAACCTTAGCATGTTCGATTTCTTTTCAGTGAATGCACACCCTACGAATGGGAGGTATAATTGCGCATCTGGCACCACAAAAGGAACCTTTTGCGATAGCAGAGCGCTGCGTTGGTTTGAGCGAAGAGATGGAACGACTAAAGCAGAGCTAAGACCTGATAGCTGAGAAGTTTTGGCAAGATGCTTGACCAGTGTAGGCAACCTATACCCGTTTGTTGTTGGTTCCATTGTAATGAAACTATTACCCTGTATGCTTGCCGTTTGGAAACGATATCCCTCTTCTAAATATAGTGGAATATTGCCTGGAAATGTATAGTCTCGGACTTTTACATCCTTGCCAAAAAGAGATTTCAAGTATTGCACCATTTTTGCATTTTTTTGTTTCATACTAGTTGTAAAGTACCATAGGTAATGAAACTTGTCAAATATAATGAAACTTACAACAAAAAAACATTGAGGATGAGGATTTTCTACCAACCCTCCTTTGGGAGCAATTGTAGCCATTGAATCCCCCTTGGCTAACGGCAAAGAGGGTATTGAGGATGCAAGGGAACATCAGCACGGGTAGGCTGATTTCGATGGAGGAAAAAGAAGTTGTCACAGAAAAGGAATGCATCCACCCAAGGAAGCACACTCCCCTATCCGAGCATGCCAGATAGGCGGGATGACAATTTTGTATGGATACTGGGCCAATGTTACCCAACCAGTCCAAAAGCAATTTTTTATCACAAGAGAATGGCTACAAGGGTGATGCTCCTCTTTCCTGTTGCATTGTGTGTATTTCCTTTGTTCGGAAACCAGCAACTTTACCCAATCTTTATCCTACGACCAGGCCCATTCCATGGTAGCCCACTATGCTTGGGCCATAGAGCCTGCCAGCTCAAGGCGTTGGCAGGGATTGGTCAAGTGACCATATCGAACAGAATGCACGGCTAGCCAGGCTGGCCATAGCAAAGGGACAGATCATGAAAACGTTTCAAAAAATTGTATTGCTCGTCGCCGTACTGGGCATGGGTGCTTTAGGAATTCTGGGTGCAGAGCCCATCAGTGAAGTGCAGAATCTTCCAGCGGCTGTGGAGCCAACCCTTGGCCTCCCTTCCGATTCTGCAGGAATCCTCTACATGAGGGAAGAGGAGAAACTCGCCCGCGATGTCTATCTTGCCCTGTATGAGATATGGGGGATCAGGACTTTCTCCAATATTGCAAGAAGTGAGCAGATGCACATGGACGCCATCGCTCTCCTGATCGAAGCCAACCAACTCGTGGACCCGGCCATTGGTGCTAAACCTGGTGAGTTCCAAAATACCGACCTGGCCTCGCTCTATACCTCATTGGTAGCACAAGGATCAAGATCCCCCCAGGATGGACTTATCGTCGGCTCCATCATTGAGGATCTAGACATCCATGATCTGGAAACCTATCTTTCCCAGACCACTGACCCAGGGGCCATAGCCGTCTATACAAATCTCTTGAGAGGGTCAGAAAACCACATGCGTTCGTTCTCTAGACAGCTTGCCAGGTACAGGATTGCCTATAGTCCGAACTATATTTCACAAGAGCGGTTGGATTCCATCCTGTACCGGTAAGAGAGAGGACATGGATAGGGGCTGCCTACTGGCAGCCCCTCCCTATTTGTCCCTTGTACCGGAACTATCTGGCTACAGGCGTATCTGCATACCCACCGTAGGGCCGATGAAAAGGGTGGGAGAACCCTCCTTGTCCTTGAACAGCAAATGGGAGAGATAGGGGCCGGAAAAGCCCATGACCGAGCCTATTGCGGCTCCTGCCAGGACATCGGTGATAAAGTGGTTGCCACTAGCCACCCGCAGAACTGCAGTGGTTGCAGCCAAAGCCCAGGTGGTTGCCGTAACCACGCCCTTGTAGGGGGAGTCGGGATAGTAGAGGGAGAAGACCGTCTGGGTATAGGCAGCTGAACTGAAGGCCAGCAAGGTATGGCCGGAAGGGAATGAATGGCCGAAGTCCGTGGTATCCTCAGGTTGGAGAGTATCGTTTCCTGGAAGCTGGTATGGCCTCTCCCGGGTTATGGAACCCTTGAGCAGGGTCCTCATCCCATAGGAAGCAAGATAGGTAGGGGCGTAGGTCAGGCCTATCCCTACCCAGTCGGAGGCAGGAGCGGCAAAGGCAAAGGCTGCCGGGGAGATTGCCGTCAAGGCTGAGGTGATATCACTGGCAAGGGAGAGGTTCTTGTCATAGGGAAAGATAGCCTGGCTATCGAGCCAGTTGGTTGCAAAGAGGGGGGTCACAAACCCAAGGGACATGACCAACACCATAAGCATCGTAATCGTTTTGGCCTTCTTCATCTGCATTGCTCCCCCATGTAGGAATCAGTGTAGCCAGGATAGGGCTACTCGTCCATCCTTTCCAAGGCAAACCGAATCTCCGAGAGGGTAAAGCCCCGTTTCTGCAGTTTCTGTCTGGCCACTTCAGCATCATCCTTGCGTAGGGCCACCTCATATGCCTTCCCCACAGCCTCAATGAGGAGCTCTTCGGTGAAGGCTTCCTGGAGGGCACGCTCGGCATCCTCACGGTTCACCCCTTTTGCAAGGAGCCTCTGGCGCAGGAGGACCTTCCCTTCAGGATTCTTCCTCTGTCTGCTGAGAATGTACGATTGGGCGAACCGGTATTCGCTGAGCAGGTTCTGTTGGGACAGAAGGTCGAGTGTTTGGGTGATCTGTCGTTCTGCATAGTTTTTCTTCAGCAGTTTCTGCCTAAGCTCAAGGCCGGTATGTTCCCTTCTGGCCAGATAGGCCAAGGCCTGTTCACGGCAATTGAGGGATTGCTGTTCATCACGCAGAGAGTCGGCCATCTCGTCTGAGATCTTCTGGCCAACTTCCAGATGGCTGGAAAGAAATAGGTGTGTGGTGATAAAAAAAGGGGAAAGCCCCTCTTGAAGGATAAAATATCCTTCTCCGGAGGCCTTCCTCTCGATAGTAGCAGACACAGTCTAACGCTTGGAGAACTGGAACTTGCGGCGAGCACCGGGCTGGCCATACTTCTTGCGTTCAACCATGCGGGAGTCACGAGTCATGAATCCACTGGTATGCAGTACTGGGCGATAGGCTTCATCATGGGCAACCAGGGCTCTGGAGATACCATGACGGCAAGCACCAGCCTGGCCGGATGGGCCACCACCAACAACGTTGATCAGCATGTCGTACTTGGTAACAGTATCAGTAGCCACCAGAGGCTGCTTGACGATGAAGGTCAACATCGGGTTCCCGAAGTATGAATCGACATCTCTACCGTTAATTACGATCTTGCCATCACCTTCTCTGAGGTAGACACGGGCGATGGCGGTCTTTCTGCGTCCAACGCCATGACCAAGATCAACAACTTTCTTATCTTCTTTTTTCTTTGCCATATTCCGCTCCTACCTTAAATTTCAACCGTAATTGGCTGTTGAGCAGTCTGCTGGTGGTTTGCACCGGCATACACTCTCATGTTGGTGAACAACTTGCGACCGAGCGGCCCGCGGGGAAGCATTCCCTTGACGGCATGTTCCATGGGGAACACTGGTTTGCGCTTGATCATATCTGCATAGCTGGTCTGCTTAAGGCCACCTGGGAAGTTGGAGTGGTGATAGTACATCTTGTCCTGGTACTTGTTGCCGGTGAGGGCAGCCTTCTCAGCATTGATGATAATCACAAAGTCACCCATATCCTGGTGAGGAACGTACTCGGGCTTGTTCTTCCCGCGGAGGATGCGTGCTGCGGCAACAGCTACTCTGCCGAGCTCCTTTCCCTCTGCATCTATCAGATACCATTTCTTCTGAACTGTCAGCGGTTTCACAAAAATAGTTTTCATCTATTCATCCTGTTCTGCAAGGCATCAGCCTTACGTAGTGTTTTGGTTTATGGACAGCAAAAGACATAATTCCATACGCACAGAATGCTGTCAAGCAGTCCGTGCAGCAACTAGCCATGCCGCCATCTGTCTATCCATTGGTTGTTACAAACTGCTCTGCCAACTTCAGGAATAGGGCTATATCTCCCTTGGAGTACTCTCCGGGGGTGATAAGCGGTATATCCGCTGAAGGAGGGAGGACCACCTTAAGGCTCAAGGCCTCTTGGGCGAACTCCCTGTAGCGCGAAGGCGGGAGGTGCGTCATTCCGTACGGACCTCGCGTCTCAAACAAACCCTCAAGGGGATTGTCCTTGCGCTTGGCAACTGCTTCATCCGACTGGAGGTTGTGCATCAGGGCCGAAACACTCTTGATGAGCAAATCAAGAAGCAACGGTGAAACACAGTCCGAAGGCGGCAAATCTGCTGCTAGTGTTGGATCCTTTACGCATACGACCTGAGGTATGAAACTCCCTGGGAAAGGTAGGATAGGGAAGAGCAACACGGAGTCTGCCCCGCCGACCTCTAGGTACGGACGCCAATAGGACACTAGGCAACGATCTGTTGGAGGTGAACATGCTGGGTCGTAGATTGGATCTTGCGACACCATCATAGCCACCTGTCGGGCAACCTGGGCATCAGCATAGAGCCGAAAATCCGAGTAGCCAGGAAACAGTTTAGCCAGTAGTTTTTCGAGCCTTCCCTCAAATACCGAAGGGTATTCGCTGATCAGACCCCGGCTCACAGTGGACTTTATGGAACGCTGCAGCATATCGGGACGATGACCAAGGAGGGCTCTGCCATGGTTTTGGAAAAAATCGAGATATCTCACGCCGTATCGATCATACAAGTAGAACGACCGTGCGCGGACAACGATAGGCATTGTATATCTTTCGGACGCAACATGTCTAGTATCTTTCACACCAGCATGCATATCATTCACCTCCAATTTTCTCAAGCTGGGCAAATTTGCTGATAAAGGTGGCTTTTCTCCCCCCCACAAAACAGACGTCAATGACCTCCCGGTCCCCACTGGTCTTCAGGCTTACCACCTCACCCTCCCCATACTGGTCGCTGTAGACCTTCTGCCCGAGTGGATAGAGGCTCTCCCCCTCCTTCTCGGAATGGTTGGCAGCCATGGTGAAGCTCTTGGCCTTTGCGCCAAACCCCTGCTGGATGAGTGCCCCGCCTGAGTTACCCCAGCCATCGCTTCGTTCCTTGGTTGCATGGGTCCGTTTCTCGCCAAGGCTACCGAGTCCACGATAGGCTCCCCCTTCTCCAAGGGCATCAAGGGTACCTGGACGGATTCCTTGCACCGCTATCTGTGAGGAGGCTATCTCATCGATGAACCGGCTGGGATGCTGGAAACTGGTCTTTCCCCAGATCTTCCTGGCTTTTGCACAGAGCATGTAGAGCTCCTTCCTTGCCCGGGTAACTGCGACATAGAAGATTCTTCGCTCTTCCTCGATGTCATCGTCACTCTCCTTTGCCCGACCTGGGAAAAGCTCCTCCTCAAGGCCGGCTATGAACACCCGGTCAAACTCAAGGCCCTTGGTGTTGTGCATCGTAATGAGGGTAACCCCTGCCTTGTCCCGGGGATCTTCCTTCCCAAGGGTGGTCGGGTCGAGGCAGAGCTGCTCCAGGAAGAGCAACAGGCCGTCACGGGACGAGTCGTAGGAGGCCAAAGCGTTGACCAGTGCCTCAAGGTTGTCGACCTTACCGGTACTGTTCTGGTTGTCGATCTTCTGGTAGTGGCCAAGCAGGCCGGAATCCCTGATGAGGAAGTTCACACAGTCAACCAGCTCTTCGCTGTCGACCATGCGGTTTGCATGCTGGTACATCTCCATAAATTGGGTTGCCCCACTCTTTGCCTTGGAGGAGAGGTTGCCCGATCGAATGGCAAGTTCCAGCATGGAGAAGACATCCCCCTCTGCCTGGGGGGAATAGGAGAGGATGGTCTCCATCGCACTTTCGCCGATTCCCCTGGGAGGCTTGTTGACCATGCGCCTGAAATTTACCTCGTCCTTGCTGTTGGTCAGCAAAAACAGGAGGGCCAGGGCATCCTTGACCTCTTCACGGTCGTAGAACTGCAGGGCACCCACCACCTTGTAGGGAATGCGCATCCGCTTGAGGGTAGTCTCGAATGCGACCGACTGGGCATTGGTCCTATAGAGGACTGCACTGCCGTCATAATTCTTGTCCTGCAGCAGGATATTGCCCACCCGAAGGGCTTCGTCGGCCTCGTCCTGCACATAGAGCAGGGTCGGCTTCGAGCCTTTGGTATTGGCTGTCCACAGGCGCTTTGCATGACGGCCCTTGTTGTTGGCTATCACCGTATTGGCGATGTCCAGGATATTCTGGGTTGAACGGTAGTTTTGTTCAAGCTTGACCGTCTTCGCCCCTGGATAGATCTCGGGAAAGGAGAGGATGTTCTGGACCTCCGCCCCACGGAAGCGGTAGATGCTCTGGTCGTCATCACCCACAACACAGATAAAGCAATTGGGCCCCACTAGGCGGCGCAGCAGCTCGAACTGGGCGATGTTGGAGTCCTGGTACTCATCCACCAGGATGACCTGGAAGCGGTTGTGTATCCAGGAGAGGACATCAGGGGATGCATCAAGCAGCTCGATGCTGCGTCCGATCAGGTCGGCAAAGTCAACATTGCCGACCTTCCTCATCTTTGTCTCGTAGGATTCAAACATCCTGGGAAAGGTTGCATCGGCCTTCAGGCTGGTAAGGTTGTCATTGTAGCCCAGGCCCCGGTCCTTGGCGTAGGAGATCTTGCGCATGACTGGGTCGAGTTCGCGCTTCTTGTGGTTGGGATAGCAGGAGGCCAGCAACGAGAGCGAATCGTCATCATCATAGATGGTGAAGTTGGATCCCAAGCCTATGGCGGATCCAAATCGCCTCAAAAACCAGGCCCCGAAGGAGTGAAAGGTACGGATGGTGACATCCTCAGCCCTTGGGTCACGGCCGAGCAGCAGCTCAACCCGTTCGCGCATCTCCTTTGCGGCCTTGTTGGTAAAGGTGACTGCAAGGATCTTGTAGGCGGGGATGCCCAGCTCCTCGATGCAATAGGCAATCTTGGTGGTAATGACCCGGGTCTTGCCCGATCCTGCACCTGCGAGCACCAAAAGCGGAGAGCTGTTTTCCAGCACTGCCTCCTTCTGGTCCGAATTCAACTGGGAAAGCAAAGCATCAATATTAGCCATCAACACGCTCCAAAACTACGGCCTCAAGGTCCAGGCCCTTTACCGCACGTATTCCACATCTCACGACAGAGCCTGGGACAAGGTCCCTACCCATCACCACAGTCAGGCCATCGACCTCAGGGGCCTGGGAGTAGATCCTTCCTATTGCCAGATCCTCTTCCTGGATCTTCTCTTCAATAAGGACATCGTACTCCTTGCCGACAAACTGCTCCAGGCGGCTGACGGTGATCGGCTGCTGCAAGGCCTCCAATTTTTTCTGGTATTTGGCGGCTACCGTATGGGCCTTGTCGTGATCCTTCTCCCCTCTCAGCCCAAAGGCCTTGGTCCCCTCTTCCCTACTGTAGAGGAAGGAGCCCATCCAATCGAGCTGGGCCTTCTTGAGGAAATCCTGCAGCTCTGCAAAGGCTTGGGCATCCTCCCCTGGATAGCCAAGCAGGATGGTCGAGCGGATGACCGCACCGGGGACTGTTGAGCGAATGGACTCGATGAGGGCCAGATAGCTCTCCTTCGTCCCTGTCCTTCCCATGCTTCTCAGCACCGATGTTGCCGCATGCTGGAACGGGATGTCAAAATAGGGGAGCACTTTCGGGTTCTCCACTATGAACTGGGGCAGTTCGGGGGGAAATGCATCAGGATGGATATAGAGAAGACGAAGGACAAAATTTCCCTCCAATGCCACAAGACGCTTCAGCAGCTCCATGAACTGGCTTGAGCCATCGCCGGTATCGGTACCAAAGGCGGCCAGGTCCTGGGCTATGAGATTCAGTTCCCTGATGCCCCTGTCCAGAAGCCTCCGTGCGTCCTCAAGGATCATCTCCATCGGACGGGAACGCAGGGAGCCACGGATGAGCGGGATTGCACAATAGGAACAGCGATGGTTGCACCCTTCGCTGATCTTCAGGTATGCACTGCCGGGAAACGAGAGCAGCTCGTTGCGCTCATAGACCTCCTCCTTGACCGGGGGATAGGCATAGGTTTCCACCACCCTCTCCCCGTTGACCACCCTGTCGACGACCTCCCGTATCTTGGAAAGGTCGCGGTTGCCAAAGATAGCCGAGGCCTCCAGCAGTTCCTCGCTCAGGTCCTGTGCATAGCGCTGGGCCATGCAACCGGTAAGCAATATCTTTGCCTGGGGATTGGTTTCGTGAAGTGAAAAGAAAGACTCGATCGACTGCTCGCGCGCGCTTTCAATGAAACCACAGGTATTCACAAGCATGACATCCGCTTCTGTCGGGTCGTCCGTTCGTATATAGTCATCTTCTGCAAGAAGGTTCAGCATGGTCTCAGCATCAACCTGATTCTTCGAGCAGCCAAGGTTCTCCAGATAGAGTTTTTTCATAATTTCTTTCTCCTGCGATATAGGGCCGAACACTTACAGTAGCATAGAACAGGCGGGAAATAATACACCTGTATCTCCATTGGATTATAGTGACACAATTACAAAATCCGTATAGAAAAACACCAAGTTAAACTAATTTAACTATATATCATGATTGCTTTTATCTTTATACTTTTGCTTTTCATTTTGCATGCTGTTGATGATTCTTGCATAAATAAAGAAGTTGGTATAGTATCAGAAATGCTGTGTGACAAATGGCAAACGGCCCATTCTCCATGCAATCCAGTCTCTCAAGAGGAAGCGAATGACCAAATATATCGTGAATCGTCTTTTAGGGATAATCCCTACGTTATTGATCATCATCACCCTAAGCTTCTTTATTGTCCGTGTTGCCCCAGGAGGTCCATTCGCTACCGAAAGGAACCTCCCAGAAGTGGTAAAACGCAATATTGAAGCAAAGTATCATATGAACGAGCCGCTTGTTCAGCAGTATGGAAGGTACATGTTCGACATCCTTCGTGGCGACCTTGGCCCCTCCTTCAAGTACAAGGATTATGATGTAAACTACTACATCTTCAACAGCCTTCCCAAATCCATAGTACTGGGTTTGTGCGCCATGTTCCTGGCCCTCTCGTTCGGCATATCGGCAGGAATCATCGCCGCCGTCAGGCAAAATACCTGGGTCGACTACCTCAGTATGGGTGTAGCGGTCATAGGGATATCCATACCCCTGTTTGTCATAGCCCCGGTTCTCCAGCTCATCTTTGCGATGAAGCTGAAATGGTTGCCTACCAGTGGGTGGTACACTACAGGCGAAGGATACCTTACCATCATCCTGCCTGCGGTCTCCCTCTCCTTTGAATACTTTGCAAATATTGCAAGGCTGACCCGATCCTCCATGCTCGACACCCTGCGAAGCGACTACATCCGCACGGCAAAGGCCAAGGGGATGAAGAACTCCTCCATCATCTTCAAGCATGCCATGAAGGGTGCGATGCTGCCGATCGTCAGCTATCTTGGACCAGCCTTTGCGGGAATCATCACCGGCTCCATCGTGGTCGAACAGATATTCCGTGTTCCGGGCTTGGGAAAATTCTTCGTACAGAGTTCCTTCAACAGGGACTATACCCTGATCGTCGGTGTCGTCATCGTCTACTCGCTTATCCTGGTGGTAATGAACTTTATCGTAGACGTCGTATACGCCCAGCTCGACCCCCGAATCACCTACAAATAGGAGTGACCCTCATGATAGCACTAAAGAAAAAGAAAGAGGCACCCCTCAATGAATTCGACCAGGTGGTTGTTGGAAACAGCCTGGGCAAGGATGCCTGGAGACGGCTGAAGAAAAACAAGATGGCAGTTATCGGCATGGTCATTGTCATCGTCTACTCCTTGCTTGCGACCTTTGCAGCCTTCCTTCCCATCTACCCCTATGACCAGATCATCCTCGACCACCAGCACCTCAGACCTACCTTGAACAAGACGGCAGGGGAGCTGATGATGGAGGCCAGGCTGCAGGACCTCTATTTCAAGGCCTGGAGAGGCGGCAGCCTTGTAATGACTGAAGCAGAGTCGGCCCAGATAAAGCAGTGGATCAAGGACAACGAGAACAATAAGGTCTGGACCTTCTGCCTGCTTGAAGGCGAGAGACAGAAAAACGCCGGAACCTTTACATTCAGCGCTGCAGATACACGTACCATCGAGAAATTACAGGACCGCATCGATACCGAGTTCATCGTCACCGTAGATAAGACCTATTGGAAAGACCCCGCAACCGGAAAGACCCAGAACCTTGCCAAACTCTCCTACCAGGAGATCCTCCCTGTCTACGCTGCCATCGTAGGGCTGGATATCCCGACCATCGAAAATCAGGTCATCCAGGATATGCGGGCCCAGGTAATGAACACCATCAAGGGAACCAGCCCCGGTTTGACAGAAGAGGAGTACCAGTCGTCCCTAGAGATGGAGATGCTCTCCCAAGGGGAAAAAGGACTTGCCTCCACCGGCAAGGCCAACCTGTTGGGCAAGATCAAGACATCCATCACCAAGAATGCCGAAAAGACACTCAAGCAGGATATCAAGGACGGCACCGTAGCCTTCCCCATAAAGACGAAGATCACCCTCTCCGAAAACCTTACAGCTGATATTGCTGCGACCAAGAAGCATAGCCGCCACTACCTGCTGGGAACGGATTACAGTGGAAGGGATATGCTCAGCCGCATCATCTATGGCGGGCAGGTCTCCATCGCCATCGGCCTTGTGGGAACTATTACCAGCGTGCTCATCGGCATCGTGTTCGGCGCCCTTGCCGGATACCTGGGGGGAAAGATCGACTTTATCCTGATGCGTATCGTAGACATCATGTACGGCCTTCCCTATATGTTGCTGGTCATCATATTCATGGCTATATTCGGCAGGAACATCATGAACCTCTTCGTTGCCCTGGCCATGGTCAGCTGGCTAACCGTAGCCCGTATGGTCCGAGGCCAGATCATGAGCCTGAAGAACAGCGAGTTCGTAGAAGCGGCAAAGAGCATGGGAGCCTCGACAGGAAGGATCATCTTCCGCCACATGGTGCCCAACTCCCTCTCCGTCATCATTGTCTACTCGACCCTCAGGGTCCCTGCCTTCATCATGCAGGAGTCGTTCCTCTCCTTCCTGGGATTGGGAGTTCAGGCACCCTATGCATCCTGGGGTTCTCTGGTAGGCGATGCGGTGAACGGCATGACGCTCTATCCCTGGAAGCTGGTATTCCCAGCCATCGCAATGACCATTTTCCTCTTTGCCATGAACTTCTTTGGTGATGGCCTGAGAGATGCTTTCGATCCGCAAAGCAAGAACCAACTTTAGGAGGACGAAGAATGAGTTTGAAACCCAATGCAAAACCGGTCCTCGAAGTCAAGGACCTGCAGACCTATTTCAAGACAGACGCCGGCATCGTAAAGGCTGTCGACGGAGTTTCCTTTACCATCCATGAAGGGGAGACCCTGGGGATCGTAGGGGAGTCAGGTAGCGGCAAGAGCGTCACCAACCTCTCCATCATGCGCCTCATCCCCTCCCCTCCAGGCAAGATTGTCGGCGGGCAGGTGCTCTTTGAAGGAGAGGATATCCTCAAGCTGAGCGAAGCCGAGATGCGCAACATCCGGGGGGACAAGATATCCATGATCTTCCAGGACCCCATGACCAGCCTCAACCCGTTTTTGAGGATCTCGACACAGATGATCGAGACCATCAGGCTGCACAATCCAGGGGTAACCAAGAAAGAGGCCCTTGAGCGCTCCATCGAGATGCTCAAGCTTGTAGGCATCCCTTCCCCAGAGAGAAGGATCAACAGCTATCCCCACCAGTTCTCAGGCGGGATGCGCCAGCGTGTCATGATCGCCCAGGCCCTTTCCTGCGATGCCCAGGTCTTGCTCGCCGATGAGCCAACCACTGCTCTGGACGTAACCATCCAGGCCCAGATCCTCGAACTCATTGCAAAACTGAATGCACAGATGGGAACCGCAGTCATCCTGGTAACCCACGACCTTGGCGTGGTTGCCGGCATGTGTGACAAGGTATGTGTCATGTATGCAGGACGCATTGTCGAGACGGCCTCAACCGAGGAACTCTATGCAAAGCCCTCCCACCCTTACACCGAGGGGCTCATCAAGAGTGTTCCCCGGATGGATACGGCAAAAAAGAATGAGCGACTCTTCTCCATTGAAGGACAGCCACCTAACGTCATCGACCTACCTCCCTGCTGCCCGTTCCACCCAAGATGCCAAAAGGCCATGGAGGTATGCCGTCATGCCTATCCACCGGTAAAAGACCTGGGCAATGCCCATGAGGTATCTTGTTGGCTCTACCTTGATGAGAAAACCAAGGAACAGGCATTGCAGGATGCCACACTACAGGAGAAGGCATAATGGCAACAACAGACAAGCCCCTTTTGGAAGTAAGGGATCTCAAGCAGCACTTCCCCATCAAGACCGGCACACTGTTCAACAGACAGGTTGGAGCGATTCGTGCAGTCGATGGGATTTCCTTTGACATATATCCCGGGGAGACATTGGGGATCGTGGGAGAATCAGGCTGTGGAAAATCCACAACTGTCCGATCGATTGCCCAGCTCTACAAGCCAACCAGCGGAAGCGTCATATTCAACGGCATTGACCTCGTAGAGGCCGACAGCCGAACCATGCTCAAGGCAAGGAAGGAGATGCAGCTGATATTCCAGGATCCCTATGCCTCTCTCGACCCCAGGATGACAGTACGCTCCATCATTGCTGAACCGATGGTCATCTACAACAACAGAAAGCTTCTGGACAAGCCCATGACCTCCCAGGAGATGGAAATTCGGGTCGAGGACCTCATGGAGCGTGTAGGGCTGAACAAGGCGTTCAAGAACCGGTATCCCCACGAATTCAGCGGGGGACAGCGGCAGAGGATCGGCATCGCCCGAGCTTTGGCACTCAACCCCAAGATCATCCTGGCAGATGAGCCGGTATCAGCTCTTGACGTCTCGATCCAGGCACAGATATTGAACCTGCTGGGTGATTTGCAGAAAGAGTTCGGCCTCACCTACCTCTTCATCGCCCACGACCTGGCGGTAATCCAGCATATCAGCACACGCATCGCAGTCATGTATTTGGGCAAGATCGTTGAGATTTCAGAGGCAACCCAGCTCTATGACTCACCAAAGCACCCCTATACTGTCGCCTTGCTCTCTGCTGCCCCGATCCCTGACCCCAAGGTGGAGCGTGAACGGAAGAGGATCATCCTCACCGGCGATGTCCCGTCCCCAGACAGGGAACGTGCAGGCTGCTACTTCTATGACCGTTGTCCCAAGAAAATGCCCTGGTGTTCGTGCCACCTGCCACCGATGTTCGACATCAGCGACAAGCACAAGGTTGCCTGCTGGCTCTACACCAAGCAGGATGTCAGCAAGATCAGCATGGAAGATGCCCTTGCAGATGCGGCAAAACTGAAGGCACAGCAGCCCACCACATAATCCTACAGAAATAGGGCAAACGTACAGGAAGGACACTCGTCAGACGGGTGTCCTTCTTCATGCATGGGCTCTCCCCTATTGGGGATCTCGCAGGCCAACAAGCAGGTCCATGTCCCGGGGTCGGTCAATCTGCATGGAAAGCCCGCTGACGACCGAGATTGCCTGGATGGCAGCCTCGGTCCTGCCAGCGGAACTCTTCTCTGCGATGATCTCAATGTCTCGACTCTCCTCGTTTTTGAGCTTCAGGGTGAACACTATCATCGCCTTGAACCTACGCTTGGTAGGTTTCGCATCCTTGTCCGTCGAGCCACGCACAAAGTGGGTAAGCTCAAGGTGGGAGATTTCACTGAAGGGGAAGGTCTCCTCTTTGCCAACAAAACCAACACCGTAGAACGAGTGGACCTCATTGCTTTCACAATCGAATGTCCAGGTATCCCTAAAGAGAGTGCCGCACAGGGTAAAAAAGAAGAGCAGGACCAGGTGCCACATCGATAGCAGGGAGACACCTTCCTTGACATTAAGGCCCAGGCCCCAGAAAAGGAAGAGGGTAAAGACCAGACAGGAGAGGGTAAAGCCAAGGCTTACCGAGTATGAGATGCCCTTTTTTGTCTTTCGTATCGTGTGCCGAACCATCTGAACCCCCTTGCAGCTAGTTTCAAATATACATATTTTTCCAAAAGAGGACACCAAAAGAGTGCATATCCAGTGTATGAAAATTCATCCATCAGGGCAAAACCGCCAAATTTGGGCTTTTAGTAACGATTTGCGGAATGAACACATTTGCCTTTTCTCTTGATTCGTGGTTTAATGTAGTTTATCCTAAGTTGAATGTATACACTTAGAATTTACAAGGAGATATGTCTATGAAGAAATTTCTGGCTATCATGCTTTGCGTAGTACTTGTCAGCGCTGTTTTCATTTCATGTGGAAAGAAAGAAGCGCCCAAGCCTGCTGCAACTGCTGCCCCTGCAGCTCCTGTTGCTGCTCCCGCTCCTGTAGCTGCTGCACCTGCCCCAGCTGCCCCCGCTCCTGTAGCTGCTGCACCTGCCCCAGCTGCCAAGGATGAAATCGTGTTCCGCATCTCCAACGGTGCAGAGCCAGAATCTTTGGATCCAGCCCTCATCCAGGGTGTGCCTGAGCACAGAATCTATGAGGCCCTCTTCGAAGGTCTTGTAGCTTCAGATCCCGTAACTGCACTCGCCGTTCCTGGCGTTGCCGAAAGCTGGACCATCAGTGATGACATGACACAGTACACATTCAAGCTTCGCAAGAATGCTGTATGGTCTGATGGAGTTCCCATCACAGCCAACGATGTTGTCTACTCCTGGTTGAGAATCCTCGATCCAGCAACTGCAGGTCCCTATGCATGGTTCCCTTGCATGTTCCTCGCTGGTGCTGAAGGCTTCAACGCTGGTACTGCCGGTCCTGAGACTGTTGGAATTCGTGCCCTTGACGACCAGACCTTCCAGATGGACCTCATCGGCCCCCTGCCGTACACCCTTGATGCCCTTTCCCACTACTCGTTTGCCATCGTTCCCAAGCACGCCATCGAGAAATTTGGCGCTGCATGGACCGATCCCAAGAACTTTGTAGGAAATGGCCCATACGTGTTGAGCGAACGCGTTGCTCAGACCTCCATCACTGCAACGAAGAACCAGAAATACTGGGACAAGGACAATGTAAAACTTGACAAGGTCATCTTCTACTCTTCCGACAGTGATACCACCAACTACAACATGTACCTCAATGGTGAGATTGACTGGGCAACCAACGTCCCACCGAACCAGATCAAAGCTGCTTCCATGCGTGACGATTTCCAGATCTCCCCACAGCTGGCAACATACTACTATGTATTCCAGAACGTGAAGGCTCCCATCAACAACGTACTGGTCAGAAAGGCCCTTGCCCTTGCAATCGACCGCACGGCCCTTGTTGAAGGTGTGACCAAGGCTGGACAGATCCCAGCTTGGGGCATTGTCTCTCCGATGGCTGGCTATGAAGCCCTTGAGTTCCCCTATGACGATCAGGACAAAGCCATTGCAGCAGCCCAGAAATTGCTTTCTGACGCTGGCTATCCCAATGGAATTGGGTTCCCGACCATCAGTATCCTGTACAACACCAATGAAGCTCACAAGCAGATTGCAGAGTTCATTCAGCAGGAATGGAAGAACAACCTTGGCATCAACGTAACACTTGAGAACCAGGAGTGGCAGACATACCTCTCGAACAGAAACCAGGGTGACTTCTTAGTTGCTCGTGCTGGTTGGGTAGGCGACTACACCGATCCAAACACCTTCCTGGATATGTTCCTTACCGGAAGCGGCATGAATGGTGGAAAGTACTCCAATGAAGTATTTGACCTTCTGATCAACGAAGCAGCAAGAATGGATGCAGGCCCAGACCGCATGGGTGTCCTCCGAACTGCTGAAGACCTCCTGATCAATGAAGACCAGGGCATCCTTCCCTTGTACTACTATGTAACCATGAACATGGTGAACACAGACAAGTGGGGTGGCTGGCACACAAACACCATGGATTACCATCCAACCAAGAACATCTACCTCAAGAAGTAGTGTTCCTGTCCTAGACAACATGGTCCCCGAGAGTTCTCGGGGGCCTTTTTTTGCTGGACTGAAATGCATAACTTAGCTATAGTTGACTGGATATCATACAGGAGCAACCAATGAAACGATACGACCTCAGAAGCGATACCATCACCAAACCGACCGAAGAGATGCGTAAGGCAATGTACCAGGCTGAAGTGGGCGATGACGTCTATCGGGAAGACCCCACCACCACCAAACTTGAGGAGCTTGCAGCCCATATCTCTGGAAAACAGAAGGCACTCTTTGTCTCCTCAGGCTCCATGGGGAACCTCATCTCACTCTACATCAATGGAGGGAGGTCCAACGAAGTCCTTACGGCTTCCAACAGCCATATCATCCAACACGAGATCGGGTCGGTAGCCGCAATCGCTGGAGTGCTTCCCATTGGTATCCAGGCTCCCAGAGGAATCCTGACAGCCTCGGACCTTCAGGGCAAGGTAAAGAGCGGCTCCTATGACATGGCAACCACTACCCTGGTCGAAGTGGAGAACACCATTGGAGGATACTGCTACCCCCTACAGGCCCTGGAGGGAATCAAGGACTTTGCAGACACCCACAACCTTAAGGTGCACATGGACGGGGCAAGGATCTTCAACGCCCAGGAGGCCATGGGTATTCCGGTAAAGACCTATGCAAAATATGCCGACACCCTCACCTTCTGCCTCTCCAAAGGGCTGGGATGCCCCATCGGAAGCATGCTCTGTGGCGACGAGCAGTTCATCAACCAGGCCCTGACCGTCCGCAAGCTCCTGGGAGGAGGGATGCGACAGACCGGTATCCTCGCCGCAGCCGGGCTCTATGCCCTTGAGCACCATGTCCACCGCCTCAAGGATGACCACCAGAGGGCCAAGACCATAGCCTTGGCCCTCCAGGAGAGCGGATGGGCAGATGTCGATATGGAAGGGGTCCAGACCAATGTGATATTCTTCACCGTCCCGGGCTTCTCGGCTGGTGATGTCATTGCCCAGCTTGCCCAGAAGGGAATCCTGGCAAACAACGAAGGGCCGGTCGTCCGTCTGGTCACCAACCTTGATATCAGCGCCCAGGATACCGAAGAGATCTGCTCCATTCTTTCATCCTTCAAGCCAAGGAAAAGCTGATGAAAACCACCATATTCTGCTTTTCGGGAACTGGGAACAGTTATTATGTCGCCACTGCAATCGGCACTCTTCTTGGCGACTCTTCGGTACGTATGATCCCGACCCTGTTCAATGGCGAGAGCATAGAGATGACCGAACGGGTGGGGTTTGTATTCCCCACCTACAAGGGCTTCCCCCCCAACCAGATGAAGGATTTCATCCAGGAGGTATTCTCCAAACAGGACCTGTCACCCATCAAGTATCTCTTCATGCTCACCACCCACTACAAGTTCCAGGCCTACAGCATGGTGGCGATGGAGGTCCTGCTCCGTGAAGCCGGCTCGGTCTATAGCTACGCCAACCATATCGTAATGCCCGATGGCTATGTACCCCTGCTCGCTGCCCCGACCGAGAAGAAAGAAGCAGAGCTCTATGCAAGGGCCGATGAACGCATCCGCTCCATCGCCAGGGACATTGAGGAAGGGACCATCAAGCTGGCAGGGAAAAGACCCTTCAGTCGCTTGGCGCTGAACTATCTCATGGGGTATGTGCATGGTTCAAGCAAGAAATTTGCCCGGCAATTTGCCGTCAGTGACGAGTGCACCTCCTGCAGGATCTGCTACAGGATGTGCCCATCTGCGAACATCACCATGCTCGATGGCAAACCTCTCTTTGGCGACAACTGCGAAGGCTGCCTTGGCTGCTACCACCGCTGCCCTGTCGATGCTATCTACCTGACAACAAAAGCCCATGAAGGGCGTTACAGGAACAAGCGTTCAGGATACGACGTGGAGTACAGGAAATAATGCAAAAAGACTATTTTTCTCAAGAAGTGAACCGGAGGGGAACCCTATCGGTAAAATGGAACCCCAAAACCATACAAGGGATTGCAGCAACAGGAGAGGCTGAGCCATTCTGGGTTGCTGACATGGATTTCCTCGCCCCCCCTGAGGTCATCGAGACTGCTGTGGCTACAGCAAGAAGTGGTGTGTACGGCTACCCCCATGTAGATACCAAGGAGCAGTTGTTCTGCTCATGGGCAAAGAAACGGCACAACTGGATCGTCGACCCAAAGCGCGTGGTCACCTGTTCAGGCATGCTTACCAGCATAGCCTTGCTTACCGAGATGCTCACAAAAAAGGGTGATGGGGTGATGGTACCGGTTCCGGCCTACCAGCCATTTCTCAGGATAGTCAGGAACCTCGAACGGACCCTTGTTGCATGGCCGCTGCTCTATGATGAAGAGAGCCATAGATTCTCCCTCGACTGGGACAAGTTTGCAGAGCTCTGCAAACAGGCCAAGCTCCTGATCTTCTGCTCCCCCCACAACCCCAGTGGCCTGGTATTCTCTGAAGAGGACCTGACAAAGCTCACCCGCATAGCAAAGGAACACGGGGTAGTCATCATCAGCGACGAGATCCACGCGGATTTGAGCTTCAAGGCCCACCACTCCCTCCTGCCGATAGCCCAGGCGCAAGGGTGCACCGCAGTGACCTGCATGGCACCTTCTAAGACCTTCAACATTGCGGGCGAGCACTACTCGGTAGCCATCTTTGCTGACAGAAAACTCCAGACCCAGTTTGAGAGACGGCTCGAACAGCTCTTTCTTACCGAAAACTCCTTCTTCTCCACCACCATCGCCCTTTCGGCATATGAGAAGGGAGAACCCTGGCTGGAGGAGCTTTTGGTCTATCTACAGCAGAACATCAGCCTCATGGAGACATTTTTCAGAAAGAATCTCCCCTCCCTCTCCTTCATCAAGCCCGGAGCCTCCTTCATTGCCTTCATCGACTGTTCGAAGATCATCGCTCTGGTTGAGCAGGATGCCCTGGCAAACCCCCAGCTCTACGACAGCAAGAACAGCCCTAATGGGGGCCTGCTCTCCCGTTTCTTCGGCCTCAGGGCTGAGGTTGCACTCAATGATGGGACATGGTTCGGAGGTGAGCAGTACCGCTCGTTTGTCAGGTTCAACTTCGGGACCCAGAGCCAGCACATCGAACAGGCACTGATACGGATGCAGAAGGCCATCCAATTCCTGGAGGAAACTTACAGCAGATAAGGTTCCAAAGCGTGGGCAAAGAGGGCAAAGCCCTCCTTGTTTGGGTGGAGGTGCCCGTCGGCAAACACCCGTTTAGAGTGTTCGATGCAGGTGCGGCAATCGATATAGGTGACCAAGGGAAAGAGCCTGGCCACCCTTTCGATGGCCGCACTCATCTCTGAGAAGCTACCCATGGGTCTTGCCAGTTCCCAATCCCCCCGCCACAGTGGGGAGAGCAACAGGATCCCGGCTGTCGGGTAGAGCTGAAAGAGCCGTTGCAGAAGGTCTTCTACAACCGTTTCGAGCTCAACAAGGGTGGGGCGCAGGATCCAATCATTGGTACCATACCCCACAATGACCTTGGAGACCCTCCTGCCATCGCCCAGGGGCTCTACAACCTCAGGATTGAACAGGGACCCCATAAGTCCCTGGTTGATCACCTCAAGGCCAGAGAGCGACGCCAGGCGTGGTGTCAGAGCCTGTGAGGGGGTCTCGGCCCCCACTCCCTGGACAATGGAATCCCCAAGTACCAGCATGGAGGTGTGGGACCTTGCAACCTCAACCATGGCAGCGTTGCAAGCCAGGTCCTTGACCCCCACCTGATGGCCCAGGGGAAAGAACAGCTGGACATCCTGCATCAGCCCTTCCTTGTTCAACCAGGAGGTTTCAATGAAACCGGTCCGGAGAGGGATGGATTCAACCAGGTTCCCATCGATGACAAGGTCAAAGAAATCGCGCATCTGCAGATTTCCCCCATAGAGCTTGGGAAAATCATATCCGAGGTCTCCACTCTTATGCAGCAAGGACTGGTTGAACCGCTTGGCCCGGAAGGAGAGGCTATTTCCACGGGTCCTGAACCGAAGAGAACAACCTGAGGAGGTCTTGCCCATCGCCCGATAGAGGGCATGGGTACCCAGGCTCATCCGTTGTTGTTTGGTAAATCTGACGAGACGGCTAAAGCCATCACCCTCCTGTTCAATGCCGAGGGCATTATGGACAAAGGGGAGCAGGTCCATCGCTACAGGTCCAGGATGGTCTTCTCACCATAGACCTGGGACCAGCTGGTGTGGAAATCCCTGACAGCCTTCGCAATCGAGGGCATCTCAAGACCGGTGGTGAGGAGGTTGAGAGGAACCGTACAGCAGCTTGCCCCCTGGGCATAGGCTGTGGTTATCTCGCTGATGTTCTTGAAGCTCGCGGCAAGGACCTGGCAGTTGCCTGCATTGGCCCAGAGCAAGCCGCTCAGCTCCTTGATGACCTTCGGTGCATCGATATCTATGTTGAGCATCCTGTTGTAGTAGACGGCGATGTAGCGGGCCCCGCTGAGCATGGCCAGAATCCCCTGCAGCGTTGTGTAGACCGCAGTGGCAGTGACGCTCACCCCTCGCTTTGAGAGGATCCTGATCGCCTTCAGCCCTTCCTCAGTCACGGGGATCTTGATGAAGGTCTCATCTCCCAGGATGGAGAGGATTTTCTCAGCCTCAGCTATGATGTGGTCGCACTCCTCGGCCACTACCTGTACATGCAGGCTTCTTTCATGACCGATCAAGAGCCTGATCGCATGCATATGGGCAAAGAAATCGGCAGCAGCCTCTTCCTTGATGATAGACGGGTTGGTGGTGACCCCACTGATGGGATAGGTGGAAATTCCTTTGGCTATCTCTTCTAGGTTAGCAGTATCAAGCATCAGTTCCATAATAATTCTCCCACTCCATAATGTCACAGATAGAGCAGTTGTGGAAGGTCTGTTGCAGAAGGTCAGCCCTTGAGGCAGAGGTGTAGGGTTGTCCAAGGCCTTATTAAGGATGAGGGAGAGAAACCCTTACAGTACAAGGGATACACAGGTCTTGGTCACTCATACCTGAAGTCATAAAAACCCAATAATTCGTACTATTTCACTATCATTTTTAACTACATGTAATATAAAGTTTTATACTAAAAAAATCCTATTTTTACTATAAACCCATATATATCGTTGCGAACAGGGTTGGCCATTCATTGCGTAATCCCTACTTCAATGCTTTGCTTTACCTAGGTCTTTGTCACTAACGAATATGAAAGCAGTTGCTTGCTATTGGAGTACCCATGCTCACCAATCGAAAAGTCTTGGTCTCTCTTGTGCTCACCGTCATCGCCTCATTTTTTGTCGTCGGATGTGGCGAATACGACCTGCCTGCTGTTGCAGTTACCGCTGTCGCCATCGACCAAGGTAACCAGACTCTCGCCAAAGGGAATACCGTTCAGCTGACTGCAACGGTAACTCCTTCGCACGCCTCCGACAAGAGTGTCACCTGGTCTTCAGGGAACACGGCAGTTGCTACGGTAAGCGGCATAGGCCGTGTCACCGGAGAGACAGCAGGGTCTTCTACTACCATCACGGTAGCAACAACTGACGGGGGCAAGACAGATACGATTGAGGTTACGGTGACTGGAGATGCACTATAAGACTAAATACCCTATCTATGGGACTCAGTTCTTTTCAATTCCTTGCCTGCTTCTGCTTTCGCCAAAGGCTGGGGGTGGTTCCATATGTGCGCTTGAACAGGGTGTAGAACCTGTGGACAGAGCCAAAGCCACACTCCTTGGCGATGTCTGCAATCGTGGAGCGTCCATGCCGTAGCGCTACGGTGGCCAACAGGAGACGTTGGCCACAGATCTCTTCCCAGACCGTCTTTCCCCGTGCCTTCTTGAACCTCATCTCAAGGTTCCTTCTGCAGACAGATGAGCACTGCACAACATCGGCGACGCTGATGCCTTGGCTTGCCCGCTCCCCTATGGTCTGCAAGGCCTGGGCGACAACAGGGTCCTCCTCCCTGATGAGGGAGGTGCTCTCCCGTTCGGTTACCGGTCCGCAGGCGATACGCTGTATCCTGATACTCTTCTCAGAGCTTGAAAGCAGGGAATCCAACATCTGTGCAGCCCTAAAGCCTATCATCTCACAGTTGGGCTGGATGCTGGAGATCGAGGGGGTGGCAAGCTCACACAATAGGGTCTCGTTGTCGACACCCAGGACGGTTACCTCGGTGGGAATATGGATATCCAGACGCTGGCACGCTATCTCGACCTTCATCGCCGAGAGGTCGTTGCTGCAGAAGAGGGATATCGGTTTGGGCAGGACTGAAAGCCAGCTGTCCAGCTCTTCTGAGGGTTCGTAGAGCTGGCGCCACCAGGCAAGGGGTCTGGAGAACCGCCCTATCTGGTCAACAGGCTTTCCGATCGCCGAACAGAAGCCTACAAACCTCTCCCGTGCCCAGTGCACAGAGTCCACACCGCACCAGCCGAAATTCTTTCTTCCCAACGAGTGCAGGTATTTTCCTGCACTCACCCCTGTCTCGTAATCGTCATTGCGTACCTGGCTGAAAAGCTTCAGGGAGGATGCCCCAGCAATGTCGACGACAGGGATGCCAAGGGATGCGCAAAAGAGAGCCTCCTCATCGTTCTCAATGCGGGCGATGAGGGCATCACACTTGGAGAGGGAGTCGCTGTCCAGGGAGAAAAACCAGGGCCCTTGCCCCCTCAGCTGCCAGCCGGTCTTGCTTTTTGCATACCTCACTACCCCATTGGCAACCGCCATGTCGTAGCCATCCTGGAAGCGGAGCTTCAGCCCAATCTGTATCATGCAGGAAGTCTACCACCTCTTTGCGCAAAACGCTACAGTTTATACGCATATTGAGCATTGCTGGCTAGCTAAGGGCAGGGTATACTCTATACAGGATAAGGAGAATGCTATGAACATACCCTATGTTACCATTGCAGCGACAGGAGCGAAAATGCCTGCCATTGGGGTTGGCACCTTCGGCAGTGACCATGTGAGCAGCTTTGATATGGCACAGTCGGTAAAGCTTGCCCTCAAGCTTGGCTACAGGAACATCGACTGTGCCCGGGTCTACGGCAACGAGAAGGAGATCGGGGAGGTGCTCAAAGCCTCTGCAATCCCCCGCGAAGAGCTGTGGATCACCAGCAAACTCTGGAACGACATGCACGGCAAGAAAAATGTCGGCCTCTCGGTGAGGGCGACCCTGAAGGACCTGCAGCTCGACTACCTCGACCTCTTCCTGGTGCACTGGCCGTTTCCCAACTACCATCCACCAAAGTGCGACGTCACCAGCCGCAATCCCAATGCAAGGCCCTACATCCATGAAGAGTACATGGAGACCTGGCATGCCATGGAGGAGCTGGTAGGCCAAGGCCTGGTCAGGCATATAGGGACAAGCAACATGACCAAGGCAAAGCTGGGCCTCCTGCTCGACTCCTGCACGATCCGCCCGGTGGCCAACGAGATGGAACTGCACCCCTGCTTCCAGCAACCTGAACTGCTTGGCTATGTGAAGAAAGAGGGTATCATCCCCATTGGGTTCTCACCCCTGGGCTCACCCAACAGACCAGAAAGGGATACTACGGAGACCGACGTGGTGGATATGGAACACCCGGTTGTAGTGGCCATTGCCAAGGCACACAACTGCCATCCAGCTTCCATCTGCCTCAAGTGGGCACACGCGGTGGGCATCGTCCCCATCCCCCAGTCAACCAAGGAGAGAAACCTCAGGAGCAACCTGCAAAGCATCCTCAGCGACCCCCTCACAGAGGAGGAGGTCACCATGCTCAAGAAGGCCGACTGCAACAACCGCCTGATAAAGGGCCAGGTATTCCTTTGGGAAGAAGCGAAGGACTGGACCGAGCTCTGGGATGAAGACGGGATCATTCGCGCACCGGAACACTATAGGAACTAACCTTTCAAGGAGGGTACCATGGAAAAGAAGAACATGTTGGGAGCAAAGCTTCCAGGCAACAGCACCGTGACCTTTGGGCAATTCGACATACCAAAGCCAGGGTATGGGCAAGTGCTTCTGAGGACCAAATGCTCCACCATCTGTGGCAGCGACATCAGGGCAATCTACCGTGAACATCTGGGAAAGGGTCCTGAAGGGTATCAGGGCGTCATTGCAGGCCATGAGCCCTGTGGCCAGATCGTCGAGGAAGGGCCCGGACTGAAACGGTTCAAGAAAGGCGACCGGGTCATCGTCTACCACATCAGTGGCTGTGGCGTCTGCCATGAGTGCCGCCAAGGCTTCATGATCAGCTGCACCAGCGACAAGCGTGCAGCCTATGGCTGGCAGCGGGACGGTGGCATGGCCGAATACATGCTCTGTGACGAGAAGGACCTGGTGCAGCTTCCCGATGAGCTCTCCTATGCCGACGGAGCCCAGGTAGCCTGTGGCTTCGGAACTGTCTATGAGGCGATCGAAAAGGTTGGGGTCAGCGGCAATGATGCTGTGCTTGTTGTAGGGCTGGGACCTGTGGGCCTGGCTGCCCTCATGCTTGCAAAGGCGATGGGAGCCACCAAGCTTTTCGGTATCGAAAGGGAACCTGCGAGGATCGAGCTGGCAAAGAAGCTCGGCCTGGTTGACTACGCCTTTACCCCCAGTGAAGAGAACGTCGAGCAGATCAGGGCCCTTACCGGTGGCCATGGGGTCGAGCGCGCCTTCGACTGCAGTGCAAGCGACCCAGGACGGGCCACTGCCATCAGGGCAACGAGGAAATGGGGAAAGATCGCATTTGTCGGTGAAGGGGGAAGCGTACACTTCAACCCAAGCCCTGACATGCTCCACGACCAGAAGACCATCTATGGAAGCTGGGTCACCAGCATCTGGAAGATGGAGGACCTGGTGGAACACCTGGTCAGGTGGAATATCCACCCCGAGGACCTGATAACCCACCGCTTCCCTCTGGAAAAGGCAGACGAGGCCTACGCCTTGATGGCCAACGGGATTTCGGGCAAGGTGGCTGTCTGTTTCGATGAAGAGCTGAAATAGGTCAGCTGAATACCCTTGTGTAGGAACGGGTGGCGTTGTAACTGGACTCCTTGGCCTTGCTATCAGTTACGATGCCCCCGTTCTCTGTCAGGACATGGATGGTCGGTTCCAGCACTACCTTGCAGGGAAAATCAGCCATATCGCCTGCCATCCTCCTGATGAGGATCTGGGCAGCCTCCTGGCCGATCCTTTCCAGCGGTTGTGCCGCAGCATAGTGGCAGAACCTGAGTAGCGGGGCATAGAAGAGGTAGTCGAAGGTCGAGAAGACCATCTTCGAGCAGATCTCCTTGCTGGCCTGTGAAATGAGGTAGCTCGTTGCCCCTATATGCACCATGTCATTGACCAAAAAGAATGCACTCGGACAGCCCTCCTTGGTGAGGGCTTCCTGCATGAGGGCATAGCCTGCCTTCTGGCTCATTCCCCCCAGCATGACAAAAGCCGGGTCTACGGGAAGGTCGTAGTGCTTCATGGCATCGAGGAAGCCTTGCAGGCGTTCCACGGAGGTATGCACATGGACATCCCCTCCCAAAAACCCAATCCTGGTGTGTCCTTCCCTGATGAGGGCGCAGGTAACGTCGTAGGACCCCAGACGGTTGTCCACCAGGACCATGTCACAATCGAGACCCTGTATTTTTCTGTCGAGCACGACCATCGGGGTGGACTGGAGTGCAGGAAGCGAAAAATGGGAGCCTACATCGCTTGCGGGGATAACCACCAGGGCATCCACATTCCTCTCCAGAAGCAGGGTGAGTTTTCGTTTCTCCTCTTCCACACTATTCTCGGATGAGCAAAAGAGCAGGGCATACCCCAAAGGACCAAGCAGATGCTCAAGCTGCTCCACGATCTCGGAGAAGAAGGTATTGGAGATCTCCGGCACAATGATGCCGATGCTCTTGGTCCTGTTCATCTTCAGCGACCGGGCAACGGCATTGCGCTGGTAGTGAAGGGCTTTGACAGCGGAGAGGACCTGCCGTTCAGTCTCCTTGTTCACTACCCCAAGGTTGTTCAGGACCCTGCTTACCGTGGCAATGGAGACCCCTGCCAGTTTTGCAACATCCTTGATCGTAGCCTGACCTGCCGTTTTCATCTTTTTCCCTTTGTGTAGCCAACATGGCTGAGAGCATCTGCGTACTGCTTCTGAGTTGCAGAGAGAGGGCTACAGGGAAACTTTGTACCAATAGATGGCAGGCGAAGTCAACTCCCAAGGCTCAAGCCCATGCCTGCCATCACTATCTTTCAGCTCACTATACAGTCTGGGCCCACCACAGTCTCCCATGGCGGGCCCAGAACCAGAACAGTGCGGTATCTATGGATGGAAGACCTTCACCTTCTGCTCTCTCCTCAAAAGGTCCCTCCCCTCCTGCAAGGAAGAGATTTCCCCTGTTGCATACATCTGCACCAGGATATTTCCCAAGGCAGTGGCCTCAACAGGCCCGGCATAGACGGTCAGCCCTGTCTCTGTGGCAGTCCACTGGTCGAGGATCTCGTTCTTGCACCCTCCTCCAATGATGTAGAGGGAGGTGAACTCTTTCCCGGTTATGGCCTGCAGCTGCCCAATCGAAAGGGCGTACGCCTTGGCAAGGCCGCGGTAGATCGCAACCATGTACTCCCCTTTTGAGGCAGGGGGAGTCTGTCCATGCTCCTCACACCAGAGCCTGATGCGGTCCACCATGAGGTTGTCATAGCTGTTTGGCTTGAGGAACCGTTGGTCAGCAGGATCGACATAGCCCAGGTAGGAGGCAGAGGCGAGGGTCTCCCTGTCCAGCTCTTTCCAGGAGATGGCATCGCCTTGGCTCTCCCAATAGCGGACACACTCCTGCTGGATCCACATCCCCATGATGTTCTTCAGAAAGCGGATGTTCCCGCTGGCAGCGATCTCATTGGTGAACCCACTCTCGAGGGCAAGGCGGTTGATGATGGGCTGTGCAAGCTCCACCCCCAACAAGGACCAGGTGCCGCTTGAGATATAGAGGGGCACTTCGTCCCTGGCGACAGGGACAGCGGCAACAGCACTTGCCGTGTCATGGGCAGCGCTTGCGATGACCACCACCGACTGGGGGGCTCCTACCTCATGGGCAACAGAGGCGGTAAGAGGTCCCAAGGGTGTACCGCTATCGACAATCTCGCCAAAGAGCTCCTTCTCAAAGCCCATACCAGCGATCAGGGACCAGGCCCAGCTCTTGGCTTTGGGGTCATAGAGCTGGGTGGTAGAGGCATGGCTCCTCTCATTCTTCATGACACCTGTCAACCAATAGGCAAGCAGGTCAGGCACCGATAGGTAGTGGCGTGCAGCAGAGAGGGTACCGGGACGGTCCCTCTTCATTGCCGCCATCTGGTAGAGGGTGTTGAAGGGCTGGAAGGCGATACCGGTCTTTTCAAAGACCTCCATCTTGCCTCCCAATCGATTCGAGACCTCCTCGACAAGGCCATCGGTACGGTTGTCCCGATAGTGATAGCACATCGAAACTAGGGAGCCCCTCTCGTCCGTGAGGACAAAGTCGACCCCCCAGGTATCGATGCCGATCGAGCCGATCTGAGAGCCATACTGGGCAAAGGCTTTCTTCAACCCGACCTTGATCTCAGAAAAGAGTCCAAGCAAATTCCAGTAAAACTCCCCCAACACCTGGTCGTTGTGCGTCACAAACCGATGGACAACCTCAAAATCCTTGAGGTCTCCCACTATGACCCTACCATTGGAGGCACCCAGGTCTACTGCGATATGCTTTTTCATGACTACTCCTTGCAGTTGGCCAAGAGATATGCTTCAGCCTCGGCTGACCACAGTCCGTTGTGCTTCTTCACCAGCTTGTCAAGCTCGGCAAACAAGGGCTTGGTCTTTCCCACCTCTGCAAAATCATCGATCGCAGTCAAGGGGAAGTCAAAGTGGGTAAAGATCATCTTCTTTCCTCCAGGGATGGAGGGGAGGTTGATGACAGTCTCGCCCACCGCCCCAAGGCCACCGATGTGGGTAACCAAGGCTGCTGGGTTGAGAAGGCCCTTGCTCATCATCTCCAACGACTCACGCATGTCGTCGGTATTGCCACCGCTGGTTCCCACGATGTGGGTCGAGGCATAGTGGACATTGTAGAAGTTGAGGGTGGCAGAGAAGTCAGTGCGTCCAGGGCCGGCAAAGAAGTTCAGGCACCCATCCTTGGCAAGGATGGCATCGGCCTGCTCGACCAGGGCCTTCACAGGTGCCATGACCAACACATCGTCATACCCCTTCCCTCCGGTAAGCTCCATAAGGGTCGCCAGGGGGTCCGCTACACCCTTGGTGTTCAGATAGACCAGGTTCACCCCGTTCTTCTTTGCATCCTCGACCGTATAGAGGTCGGCAGCACGCTTGAGCCGTGCATCATCGATATCGGTGACCACCAACAACCCGGGCTTCCGGTCACAATGCACAGCATAGTCAATGGCACAGAGGCCCATCGGTCCGACTCCAGCGAGGATGGCGAGGTTCCCTCCCTCGACAATACCCATGTGGTGGTCGTAGGAACCGCCTTTGGTGTGGTACATCGCATGGAAGGTCCCCACCACACAGGAAACAGGCTCGGCAAGGCCACCCAGGAAATAGGCGTCCCCGTCGTAGGTCAGCAGGCAGTCCATATCCATCACCTGGTGGGGGATGATGATGTGGGTGGCATTGCCACCGATATAGGGAAACGAGTAGCCGGGTGCATCGAGGGTGCCCTTGTAGTTGAGGGCCGGCTGGATGGTGAACTTGGAGCCGACCTTGAACTTGGCCTGCCACTTCTTGCCGACTTCCAGGATCTCGCCACAGAACTCATGGCCGAGAATGATGGGATTGGTTGCAACATCCTTGGGAACGCGCTTGTGCGAGGCCCCTTGGTCTGCCGCCTTGTGGTCGCTCATGCAGATGCTGTTGGTGATAACCCGGGCAAGTATCTCGTCATCCTTGATCTTGGGAAGGGTAAACTCTTCGACTCGAATATCATTGACTCCATAAAGTCTTGCTGCACGTGTTTTCATGGCATTCTCCTAGTTGAGCATGACCTGGCCACCGGTAACCGGCACAGCCTGGCCTGTCTCATATTTTTGTTCGACTATGTAACAGATGGCCCTCACCACATCCTCGGTCTTGCAACCGCGGTTCATGGGAACCTTTGATTCATAGAAACGACGCACATCCTCGACGCTCTTGGCTCCGGGCACTTTGCCGGTATGCAGGTACTGCACAAACAACCCCTTTTCAGGGTCCGACCAGAGGGGACCGTCGAGGAAGTTGCCAGGGCAGATGGCATTGACCTTGATGTTGTCCTCTATCAGTTCGAGGGCAAAGCTCTGCGTCAGGCCAATGGTTCCGAACTTTGCCCCTGCATAGGCCCCGTTCTTGTTGGAACCCTCCAGGCCAGACTTGCTGCTGATGGCAATGAGATCGGTAAAGTACGCCTCGGAAGGGATGTTCTGCAAGGCCATCACGATGGAGGCATGCTTGCTGCAGAGAAAGAAGCCGGTGTAGTCGACACTGGTGACAAACTGGAAGTCCTTGAGACTCATGCTCTTGACCGAACCCGCCCTAAGGACACCCGCATTGCTGACAAACAGGTCAAGGCCCCCGGTCTCCTTGACCACCTGGGCCATCATCGCCTCAACCGATGCTTCATCGGTCACATTCACATAGAGGGCCTTGGCAACGGTGATGCAGGCCACATAGTTCAGGCTGGCGGCAAGGTCCTCAGCCCCTTTCAGGTTCATGTCTGCGATGTAGACGAAGGCTCCCAGTTCGGAAAGGGAGCGGACCATGCCCTCCCCAAAGCCCTGGGCACCGCCGGTGACCAGAACTATCTTGTCCCTGACCACATCATCGCGCTTCTGGGAGGGTGGCAAGGATGCAATGCAGGAAACCCCTTCAGACCGGACTGCCTCGTCGTAGTTGGTGCCAAGGCCAAACTGGATGGAGCGGCCCTCTATGCCGATGACCGCAGGGTAGAGGTCCTTCTTGCTGCAGTATGTAGAGAGCTCGGCCTTCCACCGTTTGGAGGTGGCATGCACGTCATCACCTTCTTCGACAGAGGAGAGCGTCAGAAAGGCCTGCTTTCCCTCCGTGGTGTGGACAAAGAGGCCCTTTTCTCCATCAAAGGTGAGCCCCCTGATGACCGCAGGAAGTTCCTGCAGGATTTTTTCAGTAAAACAGACCATACCTTACTCCTATTCGAATAGTTTGATGATGTCCAACGGATGACGGCTATCCATCCTCCTACCCAGGTCAGCATAGCGGGCGAGCCTGGTTTCCAGACTCTGCTGTGCATAGGGGTTTGCAGGATTGAAGAGCCCCAGAGAGGGGTCGACGGTAGATAGCTTCTCATGGGCTACCAGAGCCCAGGCCGAATCGACAAGGTGGCGGCAGGTCGGTTGGAGCAGTTCAGGGCAGTTCATGCTCTGCCTCGAGCTGTTGATGTCCACCCCGCTGATCTCCATCAGGTTACGCTCCCGGGCCAGGCGTTGCAGCCTCTCCATCTGGGCGACAGTGTTTCTTGGTGGCATGTAGGTAACCGCCGGGTAGCCGATCGTTACCAGCAGGTCCATCAGCTCGACAAGGAACCCATCCTCGAACCTCTCCGCCTTCTTGTCCCCGGTCACACTCTGCTCGATATCACCCAGATAGGCGTAGGCAGGGATGGCTCCGATGCTGTTGCCAAAGGCCACGACATCGTAGACAGAGGGACACTCATCCTTGCCAGGCTGGATAAAGAAGCGGGGAAGGAAGTTGCTCTTGAAGATTCCCAAAAGGTCATAGGCATAATGGGGGTTGCCAGGGTCAAGGAGCAGCGCCTGCACCTTGGCAGAAAGCGCGATGTGCAGCTCCTTCTCAAGGAACCTGACAAGCCTCTCCCCTTTGCCAAACATGGTGATGCACTGTCTGGCCATCGCATAGAGGATATGGCGCTCGGTAATGGATCCCCCCTCGGAAAAACGGGAGAGAGGGACGACATCACGATCAAAGTCCAGGTCAAAGCCGTACTGGCCTACCAAGGCTTGCAGATCCTTCACCTGGGCCCTGTTGCGCAGGTTCCGTACCTCCTGCACCGGCTTGAGAAACCTCTCAACCTCTGCAATCTTCTGATGGGGTACCCCATGGACGCACATGTAGACGATCCCCGGCGAATCGGGGTTGTTGATCTTCCGGTCGGCCAAGGGGGTGTCGAGGAAGCTCACCCTCAACTCAAAGCCGACAGTGCTGGCAAGTCCCAGGTTCTGTGATGCCTCAAGCAGCTCTGGGGCCGCCCCGATGCTGTCATGATCGATGCTTCCGACTATCCCCAAGCCTGCCTTCCAGGCGGCATAGGCTGCCCCACTCGGCTCATAGGGGCTGAACGACCAGGTGGTATGCACATGGTTGTTCACCTCTTCAAGCCTCGTGCGCTTCAGCTCTCCGCTTTCGATCAGGGCTCCGAGGGACCGACTCGCCTGGAGGCGAATCGGCTTGTCGGCACTATTGATGGCACATTCCAGTTCTTGTAGGTCCATGGACACCTCGTCAGTTTGTATTATACACCTTCACGGCTTGTGCGATAGAACTCGCCATCGGTGTAGTTATAGACAGGAACATAGGAAGGAAGGGGCAGCACCTGCTCATGGATGGCATCCAGCACAGAGGAGGCCTGGGCAAAGTAGTACTCCTCCATCTCGGCAGGAGGGGTGATCCAGTTGCGTGAGCCAACCACCACGATCGGGGCATCGAGATGCTCAAAGGCAAGGCGGGTGAGGTTGGAGGCTACCGTGTGAAGGTAGCTTCCGCGCTCTGCGCTGTCGGTGACCATCACACAACGGCCGGTCTTCTTCACGGAGGCGATGAGGGTCTCGTACTTGAGGGGGTTGATCCACCTCAGGTCGATGACCTCTGCCTTCATGCCAAACTCCTTCTCCAGTCGCTTTGCAGCTTCCAGGGCCGTGTAGAGGGAGGGTCCTAAGGTCACCAGGGTTATTGCATCACCTTCGACCTTGATGGCGGGCTCCCCTTCAGGGATCTCGTAGTAGCCTTCAGGAACACCTTCCTTGACAAACATCTCGCCGATCCCATAGAGTTTCTGGCTTTCGAAGAAGACCACAGGGTCTGTTCCCCGCAAGGCGTAGTTGAGCATGCCCTTCACATCATAGGGGGTTGCAGGATACATAGCCTTCAGCCCAGGGACGGATGCTACCATGCTTGTCCACTCCTGGGAGTGCTGGGCCCCGTACTTGTTCCCGACCGAGACCCTGAGGACCAGGGGCATCTTCAGCACCCCTGCACTCATGGCCTGCCACTTGGGCATCTGGTTGAACACCTCGTCCCCTGCACAGCCAAGGAAGTCGCAGTACATCAGCTCGACCACTGCCCTTCCTCCTGCCATTGCATAGCCGACACCACTGCCGACGATGGCAGACTCTGCTATCGGGGAGTTGAAGAACCGTGAGGGAGGAAGCAACTCGGTAAGGCCACGGTAACAGGCGAAGGCACCGCCCCAGTCGCGATGGTCCTCACCGTAGGCGATCATGGTCGGGTCGATGGAGAAGCGATGGACCATCGCCTCAAAGACCGCATCACGGTACTGGTATTGACGGGCTGCAGGGTACTCCTTGCCAGTCTCGTCATAGGCATAGCGGTTACGCTTGGCTATCTGCTGGGATCTCAGGTTGTCCTCAACCTTCTCCAGCAGGACAGGCTCACGATCATCCAGCTTCTCGACGCTCTGGTTGGAGAACATCACCGACTCGACAAAGGAGGCATCAACCATCGGGCTGAGGACCGGGTCGACGGTGATCTCCATCGTCTTCCTCATCTTCTCTTCCAGGATGGCGTCAAAGCCGTCAAGGTCCTTCTGGGTCACCAGCTTGTTCTCGATGAGATAGGCACCATAGGCCTCGATGGGATCCTGGGAGCGGAACGCATCCAGCTCCTCCTTGCTGCGGTAGGTCATTGCATCCGATGGGCTGTGACCGCTGTAGCGGTAGGTAAGGGTATCCATGAAGGCAGGGCCCTCGCCCTTGAGCAGGAGGGCCTTCTTGCGCGCTGTTGCATCAGCAACAGCCAGGGGGTTGAAGCCATCGACCCGCTCGGTATGCATCGAGAATTCGTTTATCCCTGCCCCCATCCTGGCGGCTATTCCATAGCCCATGGTCTCGCCCACTGGCTGGCCGCCCATGGCATAGAGGTTGTCAAAACAGTTGAGCATGAAGGGCGGGTAGCCGGGATTGTCTTCCCAGAGGGTCTTGTACTGGTCCATCGAGGAGAGTACCAGCCCTTCCCAGACAGGGCCGCGGGCAAGGGAGCCATCACCGACGTTGGCGATGACAATACCCTTCTTGCGGTTGATCTTCTTGTAGAGGGCGGCCCCAACCGCTATGGTGCAGGACCCCCCGACTATGGCGTTGTTGGGCATGCTTCCAAAGGGCTTGAAGAAGGTGTGCATCGAGCCGCCGAGACCTGCGGAGAAACCGGTCTTCTTTGCGTAGATCTCTGCCAAGGCACCGTAGAGGACAAAGTTTTCGGCAAGGTCACGGGTATCCTTTCCTGCAAAATGCTGCTTGACAACCTTGTAGGTACCCCCGTCCATGAACTCTTCCATGATGGTGAGCAGCTCCTTCTCCTCCATCTTCCAGATGGCAGAGAGGCTCTTGGCCAGGATCTCCCCATGGCTGCGGTGGGAACCGAAGATCTGGTCCTCGGGTCCAAGCACCATCGCCTGGCCTACAGCGGCACTCTCCTGGCCTGCAGAGAGGTGGGCCGGGCCCTTGTGGTTGTACTTGATGCCCTGGTAGACACCCTCTTTCTTGATGGTATCCAGCATCGTCTCGAACTTGCGGATCAGCAGCATGTCGTAGTATGCGCGAACCAGACGATCCTTGCCGTACAGTTTGAGTTCCTTCTTGAAATCACTCTGGTATTGGTTGACCGGTATGGAAGGAAGTGTGATGGTCTGTTTCTCCCTCAGTTGTTTGGGGTCGAAAGGTAGTGTTCTGGACATAGGGTAAACTCCTTATAGTTGTTCCTACAGCGTATGGTCGAGGGCGAAGCAAGCATCCTTGATCAGCTCTGACACACTTGGGTGAGGGAATACAATCTCTTTGACATCCTGGATTCGCAGTTCAGCCTCGATGAGTGCTGCCGCTCCCCAGATCATCTCGCTGCTGTAGGGTCCCAGCAGGTGGACGCCCAAAATGACGTTCGTCGTTGCATCGGCGATGACCTTGACCAAACCCCCGGCGCGCTTACCCTGCTCGGCAAGGAACCTGCCGTTGGAACGCATCTGCACCGTCTGGCTCTTTACTGCAATGCCTCGCTTTGCCGCCTCGGTCTCGGTAAGGCCACAGCCGGCACCCTCAGGGAGGGAGTAGACAGCCCAGGGGATGGCGTTGTAGCGCATCCTCTGCCTGGTGGTACCAAAGATGTTGGAGATCGCGACCTCTGCCATCCTCGAGGCACTGTGGGCAAGCAGGGACTTGCCGTTGACATCCCCAATTGCATAGACATTGGCTATGTTGGTCTGCAGGCGGTCATTGACAGCGATCCCTGTCCTTGCAATTTCCAGCTTCAGGTTCTCTAGCCCGGCAACATTGGGGCGTCGGCCGACACTCATGAGAACCAATTCAGAAGCAATGGTCTGCCTGACGCCCTTTGCATCGGTGTAGACCACCCCTTCAGGGGTAATCTCCTCAACCTTGCAGCCAAGCTTGAAATCCACGCCCTTCATCTCGCGCCGCATCAGCTTGGCGAACTCACCGTCCATCATGGGCAGGATCTCGTCCATCATCTCTATGACCGTAACCTTCGTCCCGACCATGGAGAAATAGGAGGCAAACTCAACGCCGATGACTCCGCCACCGATAATGGCAAGGGTTTCAGGTATCTTCTCGACCGAGAGAATCTCATCGCTGGTAAGCACATGCGCAAGCTTGCTGCCCTCTATGGGAGGGACAAAGGGAGAGGAGCCTGTGGCCACGATCAAAAAATCCGTTGCATAGACGGTATCGCCCACCTTGACGTGGTGGGGGTCGATGAATTGGGCCTCACCGAAGAGGGTCTCGACCTTGTTCGACTTCATCAGGAAGCCGATGCCGCTGCGCAGTGTTTCCACCGTATCCTGTTTCCAGGCCATCGCCTTGGTCAGGTTATAGCTTAAGCCCTTGGCCTCCAGGCCATACTGCTCCCCTTCGAGGGTGTGCCGGTACTGCTTGGCACTATGGAGCAGGCTCTTGGTCGGGATGCAGCCCCAGTTGGTGCAGACACCGCCAAGATATCCCTTCTCAATGAGAAGGACCCTCTTGCCAAGCGATCCGGCACGTTCGGCAGCCACATAGCCGCCAGGGCCTGAGCCCACTACGATAAGGTCATACGTTTCCATCAAGGGCCTCCTACAAAGCCAACAACAGGTCGATCGAAGCGATATTGTCCATCAGGGCCTTCAGGAAGCGTGCTGCATCAGCACCGTCGACAGCCTGGTGGTCCATGGTAAGGGAAAGCCCGATATGCGGTATGAAGGAGACTGTTCCATCCTTGGCCTCGTTAGGCTTGAGGACAATGGTCCCCACTCCCAGGATCGCGACTTCAGGCACATTGAGCACCGGAGTAAAGGCCTCGATGCCAAAGGATCCTACATTGCTTACGGTAAAGGTACTGCCCGAGAGCTCTTCAGGGGTGGCACTGCCTTCCTTGCATTTGGCGACCAGGCGCTTTACCTCAAGGGAGATCGCCTTCAGGCTCATATTCTGGCTATTGCGGATGACAGGGACTAGCAGGCCCCGCTCGGTATCGGTGGCCATTCCCAGGTGAACCGAAGAGAACCGCAGCATCTTGTCCCCAAGGAAGTGGGCATTGAAGGCTGGGAAATCCACAAGGGTCCTGGAGACTGCAAAGAGGACCAGGTCGTTGAGGGTGACATCGGTAAGGCCCAACTCGCTCTTGCTCGCCTTGAACCCTGCACGGAGGCTCTTCAGGGCCCTGGCATCGGCAAAGGCATGGAGGGTAAGCTGGCAGGTTCCATGGATGGAGGCCATCATCCTTCGTGCGGTGACCTTTCTCACACCCTTTACAGGGATTTCGGTGACGGGGCCTTCAGCAGTTGGGGAAGAGGGCAAAGAAGGGGCGGCTGGGGCAACAACAGGGGAGACGAGGTCGGATGCAAGCACCCTCCCTCCGATACCGCTACCGGCAACAGGGGCGGCGAGGCCTTGCTTCAGGGCAGCTTCCCTGGCAGCAGGGGTAAGAGGCTGGCTTGCTGCATTGAGTACATCCCGCTCGATTACCCTCCCCTTTGGCCCGGTTGCATAGAGTGAGGAGAGGGGGATGCCCAGGGAGGACGCAAGGGCCCTTGCCCTTGGACTTGAGCCTGTACTTTCCTGGGAGGGGGTGACAGACAAGGGAGCGACAACCATCTCTTCCAGGTTGCCGACCTCTTTTTCCTGTTCGGCCGGAGCTGCAGAGGCAACCTCCACCTTCTCACCGGGTTCCCCTACTACGGCTATGGGTACCATGACAGGTACCTCATCGCCTTCCTTGTAGAGCAGAGCGAGGACACTCCCTTCGGCTGTCGACTCGACATCGATGGTTGACTTGTCGGTCTCGGCAGAGCAGAGTACGTCCCCGATGGCGACCTTGTCCCCGACCTTCACATTCCATTCGACAATGATACAAGACTCTACTGAATTTCCTTGCTTGGGCATCACAACCTGTTGTGCCATCTCTCTGTTCTCCTCTATTGGGCAATGATGACTTCAACCCCCAGCTCTTCCAGCTGGGTGATCAAGTCCTGGGGAAAACCACTGTCTGTGACAATGGTGTCTATCTCTGTTACTGGCATGATCCTGACAAAGCCCCTGTTTCCGACCTTCGAGGAGTCGACACAGAGCACCCTGCGTGTTGCCTGGGCACACATGCGCTGCAATACCTGGGCATTCTCTATCAGGGAGGTGGTGAGCCCGTGCTCCAAGGTGATGCCGTCGGTTCCGAAAAAGGCAGTCGACACGTGGTAGTTCTCTATCTGGGAAATGGCAACAGGCCCTACCAGGGCTTCTGCCTGAGGACGGTACTCCCCTCCTACCAGGGTTATATCCAACAGGGGATTGGCCCGTCCGTAGGGGAGCAGGAGGGTGGAATTGGTCACCACCTTGATGCTCTTCAGCCCGAAAAGGTATCGGGCAATGAGCGAGCAGGTCGATCCGTTGGAGATCATGATGAAAGCACCGTCGTTGACCAACGATGCGGCAGCCTTGGCGATAAGCTCTTTCTGAGGGGTGTTTGAGGGATCGCGCAACGAGGACTGGGGGGAAGAGGCTGCCATCACCCGACCATGGGAACGGACCACGAGGCCCTTTGAATCCAGGTCACGTAGGTCTCCCCGAATGGTGACCGCAGAAACACCAAGCTCTTCGCTGAGTCGGGTTACCGGGTACTCCTCACCGCTACGCAGCAATTCAAGAATTTTAGCTTCTCGGGAAGATATTCCCACCATTTCTATCGCTCCTCTTTCATTACACTTTCATATCACTTTCGATTGTATTATTAATCCAGAGCAAAATCAAGTGAAAATGAAAGAATCTGTTCAATCCATATGGAACACCTCTTCCAGCGGGATGGAGACCGGTGAGTTGTCCTCATGGGTCTCCATGAGGTCAGCCATATAGGCCCACCACCTCTGTACAAGGGGATCGTCGCCCAGGTTCTGGGAACCCGAACCACCCCTTGTCCTCTGGAATGCAAAGAGCAGGTTTGTCTCTTCATCGAAGTAAATCGAGTAGTCGTAGACCCCGTTGGAAGAGAGCAGGGCCTTCAGGGCCGGCCATATCTCAGCGTGTCTTCTCTTGTACTCTTCCTTACAGCCTTGCTTCAGCTTCATGACAAACGCCTGTCGCATATCCATTCTAGAGTCCTCCTGGCCGTGCATGCTGCATTTTGAGCTTGCGGTTGGCCTTGTAGATGTCCAGCAACCTGGGCAGCAGTACCGCAGTGATGAGCAGCGAACCGATGACGATGGTCATCACCGTACCGGAGAACTTGAGCAGCCCCATGCCAAACTTCAGGTACCCTACCAGCAAGGAGCCGATGAAGACCCCAAAGACAGAGCCCCGGCCCCCGGTGATGGCAACCCCGCCAAGAACTACCAGGGTGATGATCTCAAGGTCCCATCCAGTGGCAATGTTGGAACGTACCGAAAGGATCCTGCTTGCAAGCAGTACTGCGGTGAATCCGCAGAAAAGGCCGGTGAGGGTGTAGTTGATCACCCTGGTCCTCTTTACGTTGATGCCGGAGAACCTCGCAGCCTCGGCACTGTTTCCAATCGCATAGAGGCGCCTGCCATAGGATGTCTTGTGCAGGACAAAGGCGAAGATGAGCATCAGACCAAGGTAGAGTACCAACTCAAAGGGGATGGTGGTCCCACTGATGAACTCCTGGCCGAAGAATCCAAAGCCCTCGGGATATTTTGTACAGGCGTGCTCGCCCAACATCCCGGTGGCAATGCCCCGGTAGATGCTCTGCGTCGCTAGCGTTACCGCGATGGCAGGCATTTCCAGGCCTGTGATGAGCAACCCGTTGATGAGGCCGGCTATGGTACCCACGATCAGGGAGACTACGATTAGGGAGGGGATGTTTGCCCCGGCCTCTGCCGAAATCCCGATGACATAGGCACAGAGGGCTATGATCGAGGCTATGGAGATGTCAATGTCCCCGCACATGATGATGAAGATCATCGGGAGGGCCATGATCGCCTTCTCCGAGAACTGGAAGGAGGCATTCATCAGATTGTACCAATCAAGGAAGTAGGGGGTCATGTTGGAGAAGAAGACGAACACCAAAACAAAGAGGAAGGAGAGGATCACCTCCCATTTGGTAACAAGCTCAATGATCCGGTTTTTCAGGGAAAGCTCGTCGATCAGACGGCTCTGTGCCACGAATTGTTTCTTTTCACTCATGGGGTTATCCTCTCCTCTGCGCTAGCAGTTTTCTGGTTTTTCTCTGGTCGCTGATGGTGTTCAAGGCCAAGGCAATCAGGACGATCAGGCCCTGTACAAAAGTTTGCCAGAAAACCGAGAGATAGATAACAGGGAGGGCGTTGGTCACCACACCCAGAAAGAGGGTACCCAAGGCCACCCCTATGATGCCCCCAGCACCACCTGAGAAGTTCACCCCGCCGAGCACGCAGGCAGCAACAGCCTGCATCTCAAAGCCGGTGGCCATCTCATTTACCGCGGAGGCATACCGTGCAGTCCAGAGGGCTCCGGCAAGGCCACACAGGGTTCCTGAGACAAGGAACACTACCAGCCGTACCCTGCTCTCATTGACTCCCACGTACTTTGCAGCGGTGGGGTTTCCCCCGATTGCATAGATCTCACGTCCAGTGCGGGTATATCTGCTGAAATAGTAGAAGAGCGCTATCACCAGCAAGGCTATCCAGAGCAGATAGGAGAGCCCCAGGAAGGTGGTACGCGGCAGGGCTATGTACCCTGGGCTCATCTCGTGGGCAGTTACCCAGGTCCCCTTGCTCAACAGGAAGGTCATCCCCCTGAAGATGCTCATGGTACCAAGGGTGGTGATGATGGGAGGGATCTTCCCGTACGCCACCAAAACCCCATTGATCAGGCCCAACAGGGCCCCTACTGCGAGGCCGACGAGCAACAACAATCCTGCAGGAACCTGGGGGTAGCTCTCGTTGATCATCCCGCAGGCCATGCCGCTGAAGGCGATGATGGAGCCGACCGAGAGGTCGATGCCATTGGAGAGGATAACATAGAACTCCCCTATCGCCACAATGACGAGGATCGCCATGTCATTGAGGATGGTATTGATGTTGTTTGGGGAGAGGAATTGCGGGGAGCGGATGCTGATCGGGACCAGCAGGACCACAAGCAGCAGCATCAGCGTTGCCTCACGTCGGGCAAGGGTCCGTTTTACAAATTGGGAAAAACTGGTGTCAGCCATGGATAACCTCCTCTACCTCTTTGATAGCATAGCGCATCACCAGGGAGGCACTGAGATCCTTTCGGTCTATGAATCCTGTCTGGATGCCTTCGTGCATCACCATGACCCTGTCGGCCATCCCGATCACCTCAGGCAGTTCCGATGATATGAGGATAACGGCTACCCCACGGCTGGCCATCTCAAAGACAAACTCATGGACAGCGGCCTTGGTCGCCACATCGATGCCCTTGGTAGGTTCATCGAGTATCAGGATCTTTGGGTCGGTCCCTATCCACTTGGCGAGGACCACCTTCTGCTGGTTGCCTCCCGAGAGGGTCTCTGCATCGACATGGTAGCCCGCTGCCTTGATCTCCATCTCATCGCCGTGCTTGCGGACATAGCTCGCCTCGCCCTTGGCTTTGGTAACCAGGCCCTTCCAGCAGAGCTTGGCAAGGACAGGCAAGGAGATGTTGTGCGTCAGGGACATACGGAGTACCAGACCCTGTTTCTGGCGGTCTTCAGGAACCAGGGCAAGACCCATGCGCATGGCATCCTGGGGGCTTCTGGGCTTGTAGGGCTTGCCATCTATGGTCATCGTCCCGCCATCAGCCTTGTCAATGCCGAAGATGGTGCGGACGACCTCCGTCCGTCCAGCACCCACCAGGCCAAAGAGGCCCAGGATCTCTCCCCGGTGTAGGTCAAAGCTGATGTCCTTGAATGCCCCAAGCTGGGAAAGTCCTCTCACTGAAAGGACCTTCTCCCCGGTACGGGTGGTGTGGTCGGGGTACAACTGGTCGACACTTCGGCCGATCATCATGTTGATGATGGCATCCTCGTCGCTCTCCCCTACCTTCCCTTCCCCTATATACTGACCGTCACGAAGGACCGTATAGTAGTCACAGATCTCAAATATCTCGGCAAACTTGTGGGAGATGAAGAGGATGGCTTTGCCCCGCTGCTTCAGGTCCCGTACAATTCTGAACAGGTCCTCCACCTCCCTGCCTGTCAGGGCAGAGGTGGGTTCATCCATGATGACAAGCTTGGCATCCAGCGAGAGGGCCTTGGTAATCTCTACCATGTGCCGCTTGGCTACGCTGAGGTTTTTTACCAAGGTATCAGGATCGATATCAAGTTGCATCTGGGCAAGGAGGAGTCGGGTATTCTCGGTCATCGCCTTCCAGTCGAGCTTGCGGGTCCTCCCATTACGGATATGGTGCCCCATGTAGATGTTTTCCGTGACACTGAGTTCGGGAAACATCGAAGCCTCCTGGTGAATCGCAACAATGCCAGCCTCCTGGGCCTCGGTTGCATTCCTGAAGGAGACAGGTTTTCCTTCCAGTTCGATGGTACCCCCGGTGGGGATATAGACACCGGTAAGAATTTTGACAAGGGTTGACTTGCCTGCCCCGTTCTCACCAATGAGGGCATGAACTTCACCACTGCGAATCGACAAATGGACAGTATCCAGTGCACGAATGCCAGGGAAAATTTTCGTTAGGTTGTGTACTTCCAACAATGCCTGCTGCATTGATCCTCCTTCAGCCGATACGCTTGTCCAGGAAAAGAAAACAGCTCCCGTCCAAAGAACGGACGGGAGCATACAATAGGTAGCTTAGAAAATTGCAGCGTACTGCTCGATGTTGCCCTTGTTGAACACATATGGGGTGCTCATGTAGATGAGGCCATTGTCAACAACGGTAACGCTCTTCATGCGCCCTGCAGGAATCACATCGCCAACAGCGGCTTTGGTGGTTCCGTCAATGAGTGCATTGAGGATGTAGGTGGAGGTGTATCCAAGGTCAATCGGATTCCAGAGAGCCATCTGACGGCAGGTGTCGTCAAGGATGTAGCCCTTCATCTCTGAGGGAAGGCCAAGACCGGTAACTTCAACAACACCGACCTTACCGGCATCCTTCACAGCCTGTGCAGTTGCGAGCAAACCAACAGTGGTCGGGCAAATGATAGCCTGGAGCTTGGGATACTTCTTCATCAAGGAGACAGCTTCACGGTAGCTCTTGTCCGGTGCATCATCACCATAGACGACTTCAACGAGCTTCATCTTGGAGTACTTTGCATCGGTGATCTCTTTCTTCATCCATTCAATCCAGAGGTTCTGGTTTGTAGCCTGGGCAGAAGCGGAGAGGACAGCGATTTCACCAGTATAGCCGGTCAGTTCAGCAGCAAGCTGAATCTGCTGGCGGCCGATGAGCTCAGCATTACTGGGAAGAAGGTCGACGATACGTCCACCAGCATTGATGCCGGAGTCAAAGGAAATGACCTTGATACCAGCTGCCATTGCTTTCTTTGCAACGGGAATGAGGGCATCTGCATCGTTTGCGGAGATGGCGATACCGGAGACACGCTGTGCGATCAGGGTCTCGATGATCTCGATCTGGCCTTCAGCAGTTGCCTGGGGAGGAGCCATGTAGGTGGTCTTGATGCCGCCAAGTTCCTTCGCAGCCTCTTCACTTCCCTTGAAACAAGCATCAAAAAATCCATTTCCCATGCTCTTTCCAAGAATGACGATCTGTTTCTCGCCCTTTACAGAGGCATCTTCCTTGGTGCCCTGTGCAAACACCGTTCCCATTGCCATAGCAATGATAAGAACAACCAACAATGTTTTCTTCATAACCAACACTCCTTTTGTTTTTCTCTTCCGGACAAGCCGGAATCTATCTGCAACCCGGATACCGGGGTCAATAGCTGCTTACGTGGTCACCTGGGTACTGCGATACTTCTCCACTTCCCAGTTGCGGATGAACAGGACCATTGCCTCATCCATGAAGAAAGGCCCTCCGAAACTCTCGCTGTAGACACTTACTGCGACAGTGTCAAAGAAGAGGGGAAGAGGTTTCTCCCCTACGGAGAAGACCCCTGTGTTCTGCACACAGATGATCTTTGGCTCGCACCCATAGGTCTTCTCAAAGGTGGCATAGGCCTCTTCCACTGACGAATGCTCGCCTACCCAAAGCGGCTTGAAACCGCTGTAGACGATATGGTCAGGGGTAAAGGAAGAAGCAATGCGAGAAAATACCCTCTCATCGGTGAGATAGTGGGCAAACTCCCTGTTGAAGGCTGCTACTATGGTTGCCCCTGTCAGGTGCTCGAGGGTCGAGACAATCCCAGCCTTCCGCTTCGGGTCAATCTCGAGTGGAGTGAAATCAGGCTTCCTCGAGACCAAGGACTCTATGTTCCCCATGATCTGATCATATTGGGTGGCAATCTCCTCCAAGGTTGCACCTCCTACGAACACCCCATGGTTTTGCAGGAAGATAACCTGCGCTGTCTTGCCACTCTTCTCCTTCTGCAGGGCCAGCCGTTGGCGGACTATCTTGGCAAGGATGAAGCCAGGTTTGACAAGCTCTATCCACAGTGCATCAGGAAAATTCCGTTCGACAGCCTTTTGTCCCTCCACCGAGCAGGTAATCCCATTTACCAGAGCTGGATGGAGATGCACCACATAGGTGAACGGAAGCAGGGCATGCAGGAGAGCCTCCACCGAAGGACGGGCACTCTCCCCTTCAAGACGGGAGGCCATCATGTCCTTGAGGACCTCTTCCTCACGTTCATCATCGTCCGTTGAATAGGTCTTGTCCCAGATGGTCTCCATCCTGGCGAGGTCCATCCTGACGAACCCGCTGCTTCCGATGGAAGAGAGGGCCCAGCCGGAGGCCTTCACATAGAGCACCCCCCCATCCTTGTAGGAGGTGTTGCCACCCCCCAGCAGGACATAGCGTGAGTCGCTTCCATACCGGCGGGACTCCTCGATCAGGGTTTGTAGGCTCATTGCCGTTCTCCTAGCACTTCTTTCTCATAGTCGCCGACCAGCTTGATGAGCTCTGCATCAAGGGCGACATCGTTACGGCGGCAAAACTCATCCCAGATGTAGCCGAAGGGCAAGGTATTCTGCATTTCAAGCAGTGCCATCTTAGCCCAACCGTTGTCTGTCTCCTCATAGCGAAGCAGCAGGTTCAGGGGCTGGAGCATGGCAAAGAGCAGGGCCTTGCGCATCGAGCGCACACCGGTGACCCAAGCACCGATACGGTTGATGGAGGCATCGAAGAAGTCCATCCCTATATGGGTGGTTGCCAGCTTGCCACTGCGGACAAGCTCCTCGGCCACCATCTTTATCTTGTCATTGAACAGGACAACATGGTCGCTATCCCAACGCATGGGGCGGCTTATGTGCAGCAGGATCTCATCGTCGAAGAGCAGCAGGGCCGACAACTTGTCAGAGATATCCTCTTCTGGGTGAAAATGGCCCATGTCGATGCAGAGCATCTTGTTGTTCCTGATGGCATAGTTCATGTAGAACTCATGCGACCCTACCACAAAGGCTTCGCTTCCGATGCCGAAGAGCTTGGTCTCAAGGGCGTCGACCATCTCACTTTTGGGATACTCGATGGCAAAGACCTCATCAAGGGATTCCTTGAGGATTGCACGGTAGCCAAACTTGTCTACCGTAAGGTTCTTGGCCCCATCGGGGATCCAGGTATCGAGGATGCAGGGGCTGCCCTGCTGCCGGCCGATCCAGGCAGCAATCCTTCTACAACGCTTTTCGTGTTCGATCCAGAACCTCCGCACCTGCTCATCCTTGCTGGCAAGGGTAAAGCCATCGTCGGCAAGGGGGTGGCTGAAAAAGGTCCCGTTGAAGTCAAGGTGGACCTGGTTCTTTCGTGCCCAGTCAACCCACCCCTGGAAGTGCTTCTCCTCAATCTGGTCACGGTCGACAAAATCGGAGCCGAACTCACCATAGCTTGCATGGAGGTTGAGGCGGTGTTTGCCGGGGAGAAGGGAGAGGACCTTTTCCAGGTCCCTACGCAATTGCCCAATGCTCTTGGCCTTGCCAGGATAGTTTCCCGTTGCCTGGATACCACCACCACCCAAGGAAGAGTCGGGTCGCTCAAACCCGCCGACATCATCGCCCTGCCAACAGTGGACGGCAATGGGTACATTGGCCAGTTCCTCAAGGACAGATTCAGTATTCACTCCATAGTTTGCATACGCTTCTTTGGCAATCTCATAGGTAGTCATGGTCTAATCTCCTACCATAAGTATGACACCTTTTTGGGAATACGCCTTGACAGAATTGTCATTTTCTAGCACGATTTTATCATGTCATACCAAATCTTGCCTGAGGGCATGTTTTTTACCGAAAACAACCTCCAGATGAAAGTGTTGCTGAGGGACCCAGAAATACCCTATTCCTTACATAGCCACGAATTTTATGAACTTGTAGTAGTTGTCTCAGGCCAAGGTACCCACCTCTTTAAGGGGGGGGAACAGCCTATAGGAGAGGGGTCGGTCCTCTTTATCAGGCCTGGGGTGTTTCATGGCTATGACAGGATTAATAACCTTCGGTTATATAATATTTTACTAGGAAAGGATGTCCTTTCGAGAGACATCTCCGACCTCTCCGAAATGCCGGGATTTCGGGAATTCTTTATGCAGACAGGAGAGAATATTCCCATCTGCAAACTCACGGGATACCAGCTGTCTGAGGTTATTTTCCTGTTGAGGGAGATCAAGAAGGAGAGCGAACAGGCCGGCTTTGCCAAAGGGTCCGCTACCATGACCTATGCAAAGCTCTTGCAACTGGTCATCCAGATAGCACGCATCTACACTCCCAGACCTCAGCTCTCTTCTCGGTTTCCCTATGAACGGCTCACCCCGATCATGGAGTTCATGGAACAGAACCTGAACCGAACCCTGACCCTCGAGGAACTGGTAGAGGTGGCCAACATGAGCAGCAGCACCCTGAACCGTCAGTTCAAGACCATTACCGGCTGGTCTCCGGTGGAGTTCCATATCCATCGGAGAATAGCCTATGCATGTACCCTTATCCTGAAGAGAAAAATGACTATGGAGCAGATCTCTGAAGCCACCGGGTTCTCCGACGCGAATTACTTTTCGCGTCAGTTCCGATCCCACATGGGGATGAGCCCCATCCAGTACAGGAAGGTCTGGACCGAACCCATGCAGTAGGGCTCAGACCACCACGCCTTTCTTCAGCAGTACATTGGCATAGAGAGCCTTCTCACCGGTTGCCACCACGGCGTATGCCTTCTTGGCCCTGTCGTAGAAGGCATATCGGTCAATGAAGGTGAAGGCTGTAAAGGCTGGGTCCCCTTTCTTGGCGATTTTCTCGTATTCGGCCCAGATCGGGGTCTCGACGGTGTCGCCAGGAACCTTTGCCATCAGAATCGCATTGTCGGCGTAGGTATCCAGGGGAAAGAGCTGGAGGATGGCCTCAAGGATGGAGGGCACATCATGGCCATCGAGCCTGATGACACGATCGTTCATGGAAGAAGCGGGGAAGTTCCCATCACCAATGACCAACTCATCCCCATGGCCCATCTCCATGAGCACTTTCAGCAGTTCAGGACTAAGAATGGACGGAATTCTTTTCAGCATGTGGTTCTCCTTCAAGGTGAAAAATAGTTGCAATTTAGCATCGCTCGTGCAATACTGCAAATGATGTAAACGATTACATTGCTAATGATATACCAAGGGGGACCATTATGGCAAATGTTTCTGATAACAAAATGATCGGGGCGGAAAAACGCTACGCAGGCGCCCTGCCAAAGATCGGAATTAGACCTACCATTGACGGAAGGCAGAGAGGTGTTCGCGAATCTCTGGAAGAGCAGACCATGAACATGGCCAAGGCCGCTGCAAAGCTCATCAGTGAGCATGTCTTCCACAGCACAGGCGAGCCTGTTGAGTGCATCATTGCTGACTCTACCATCGGAGGCGTGAGGGAGAGTGCCGACTGTGCAGAGAAGTTTGCCCGTGAGGGAGTTGCCATAACGCTGACAGTCACCCCATGCTGGTGCTACGGAACTGAGACCTTCGACTTCGATCCGCTTACGGTCAAGGCAGTCTGGGGTTTCAACGGTACCGAGCGACCTGGTGCCGTCTACCTGGCGGCAGTCCTTGCTGCCCATACCCAGAAAGGGCTCCCAGCCTTTGGTATCTACGGCCGGGATGTCCAGGACAGCAGTGACACCTCCATCCCCTCTGACGTTGCCGAAAAGATTCTCCGCTTTGCCCGGGCCGCCTTGGTCGTGGCTACCATCCGTGGCAAGAGCTACCTCTCCATCGGAGGATGCTCGATGGGCATCGCAGGCTCCATCGTTGACCAGGATTTCCTGCAGGATTACCTGGGCATCAGGACCGAAGCGATCGACATGTGTGAGATCGAGAGAAGGATCAACGAGAACATCTTCGACCAGGAAGAGTACAAGCTGGCCATCAAGTGGGTACGACAGAACTGCATCCAGGCCGAGGACACAGTCAATGCCCCTGAGAACCGCAGAAGCAAGGAACAGCTGGACAAGGACTGGGAGTACTGCACCAAGATGACCATGGTCTGCAGGGACCTCATGATAGGGAACAAGAAGCTTGCAAAAGCAGGGTTTGGTGAGGAGGCATTGGGGCACAACGCCATCTTCGCAGGTTTCCAGGGCCAGAGACAATGGACTGACCATTGGCCGAACGGGGACTTCATGGAGACGATGCTTACCACCTCCTTTGACTGGAACGGCATACGCGAGCCCTACATCATGGCTACGGAAAATGACTACCTCAACGGTCTTGGCATGCTGTTTTGCAAGCATCTGACCAATCGTGCCTCCATATTCAGCGATGTCCGGACATACTGGAGCCCAGACTCCATCGAGCGGGTAACCGGTTGGAAGCCTGAAGGACTGGCCAAGGAAGGGTTCATCCACCTGATCAACAGCGGAGCAACCACCCTCGATGCCAACGGGCAGATGAAGGACAAAAACGGCAAGAGCGAGATGAAGCACTTCTGGGACATCACCGATGCCGATGTGAAGAACGTTCTGGAGAATACCCGCTTCAGCGTAGCCAACTGTGGCTACTTCCGTGGCGGCGGCTTTAGCTCCACCTTCCTCAGCGAAGGGGACATGCCCCTGACGATGGTCAGGCTCAACATGGTAAAGGGTGTAGGACCTGTCATGCAGATTGCTGAAGGCTGGACCTGCGAGGTACCCGAGAAGGTGTTCGACATCATCAACAAGCGGACCGACCAGACCTGGCCGACCACCTGGTTTGTACCCAGAACCGACGGCAAGGACGGTCCTTTCAAGGATGTCTACTCGGTGATGGCAAACTGGGGAGCCAACCATGGTGCCCTGGGCTATGGCCATTTCGGTGCCGACCTGATGGCCCTCTGTTCCATGCTGCGTATCCCTGTATGCATGCACAACGTCCCTGATGAGCAGATCTTCCGCCCAAGTGCCTGGTCAATGCTAGGCATGAACAAGGAAGGAGCTGACTTCAGGGCCTGTGAGAACTTCGGACCCCTGTACGGAAAGTACTGAGTAGCGATATCAAACAATCTGTAGTGTAAAAGGGGAGCTGGCTTGGCCAGCTCCTCTCTTTCTCCTGCCCCTACAGCTCCAGTATCTTCTCCCACACCCTCTCATCCATAGGGATGCCATCGCGCAGGTTCTCTTCGCGAAGAGTCTTGCGCTTCTCGCCAGGAAACCTCACAGGATTGGAAGGATCCATCGGGATGGAACTCTTCAGGTCTGCAAGAGAAGCAGCAATCTTCTCCTCAATCGCCTCCCTATCGGGCAAATTGGAGAGGGAGATGGCGATGAAGATTTGGGAAACCCCCTTCTCCACCTCTTCCTTCCCTATGGCCTGGGTGGTCATCCCTCCCGAAAGGGCTGCTGCTATGAGGTCCAGGGCAAGGGAGAGTGAGGTCCCTTTCCAGAACCCCATGGGCATGGGCCGCCTGCTCTCCATGATGGCAGCGGCATCCCGGGAAGGGTTACCCTCCTTATCGAATCCGCCATCGAAAGGAAGGGGTCTGCCCTCCCGTTTGTAGGTCTCCATCTTCCCATAGCTGAATTGGGACATGGCGGCATCAACAAGGACAGGGCCGTCCTTGCTGGGAATCGCGAAGACGATGGGGTTGTTGCCAACCTTGGCATCCTTTCCTCCCCAGGCTGGCATAAGAGGCAGGGTGTTGGTCCAGAGGATGCCGATGCAATCCTCTTCAGCCGCCATTAGGCCATAGGTACCAGGGCGCATCCAGTGGGAGTTGTTGGCAAGGGCAACACAGCCGATGGTGTGCCCCTTTGCAAGCTCGATGGCTCGTTTCATACAGATATGGGCATTGAGGTTGCCAGGACCCTGTTTGCCATCCCAGCGCTCAAGAGCGCCAAAGGTGTCCACCCTTGAGGCCCGGGCATTGATATCCACAACCTTGTCATCGATGTTCTTCACATAGAAGCAGAAACGGTTGGCCCCATGGGTGTAGACACCCTCCAGGGAGGTCTCTGCTATCAGGGTCGCAGAAAGCTTTGCCGAGGGGCCGTCCATGCCCCGTAACAGCAACACCTTCTCAAATTGATCGACCATTACCTCAAAAGGGATTCTCATATACCATCCTCCTTGTATTCCCACCAAAGAACCGAACCACAGCTACGCAGGAATGTCACACATCCACGAACAGGCCTGCCGTAGATCCGGTGCATAGCCTGCATATAGGTCTCAACCTGAGGCCTATGCACCTCGGGATGCCTATAGCGGTCGGTCTTGAAATCGATGACCAGTATCTCGTCATCAAGCTCCACCAGCAGATCCACCGAACCTTCCACTACCACCTCCCGTCCCTTGTGGGGGATGGAGGAAAAGAACTGAACCTCACAACGGAGAGCTTTTCCCTCAACATGCTCCCTGAAAAGGTCACTTTCCAGGAAATTGGAACAGAGATGCCTTGCATCAGCAAGGAGAATCCTTCGCTGCGGCTCCGTAAGCAGACGATACAATCTTTGGGGCATAAGGGCAAAGGGGTCCTCCGGAGGCCTTCCCAGCACCATCGCCTCGCACAGCCCGTGGACAAAGGTTCCAAAGTCGGCTGAGACAGAAAAGCTTTGTTGCCTTACCTTTTCAAGGACATCGTCACTGGCCAGCTGGGGCAGAGGGGATCCTTCCTCAAACCCCTGGTCCTGCTCCTCCCTGAAGAGGGTTGTCACCCCGTAGCGCAGAGGACCAAGGTCTACAGCCTTTGGTGTGTTTGCATACCATGTTTTTGCATACGGCAGGCGTTCACCCCTATCGACCAGCTTACCCCCATAGAGGGAGTGCTCGGGGATATCCTCTATTTTCCAGGCGCGCACCATCCCATCGACCAGATCTGGTTCATCGATGTTCACCCCTAGGGTGTTGCAACAGAGCAGAAGGAGGTTACCATCCGGCTTTTCACCGGAGAGATTGCGGTTTTTCAAGTTGAATGAGCCACTGATCACCAGATGGGTCTCTGCCCGGGTTAGGGCGACGTAGAGCAGCCGTTTCATTTCGGCAAGCTCAAACAGCTTTTCATCCTCCTCCTCAAAGAGGGATGCGGCGCTCTTGGCCTCTTCGCTCTTGGCCTCACTGACCGAGAAGGTGCTGGACATGAAGTTGGGAAGGGTCTCACCGGCAAAAGGAGCCAGGGAGCTCCCCTTGCCGCTCCCTCCACTGCCGCTGTTGGCAAGAAATACAATGGGGAACTCCAGCCCCTTTGACTTGTGGATCGTCATGATCTGGACCCCTTCCCCCTGCTCCTTGAGAACCTCCAGGTCATCGAGCCTCTCGTTCTGCCCAAGGTTGCTGCGGATGAAGTCCAGAAACTGGCTCAGACTCATCCCCTGTCCTTCCTTTATCTGGGCAAGGCGGTGGAGGAAGGTGAAATGTTCCAAGTACATCTGGTACTCCGGATGCGTTACCAGGGAGAGGTAGTAGCCGCTCTCATACCACAAAAGCTGGACTATCTCGCTGAGGCTCGCTGTCTCCACCCTACTCTTCAGCAGGGAGAAGAACGAGCAGCAAGCCCGGTAGCGTCCCAGGTCCTCCTCATCAAGGAAGGGACCCTCAACAAAGGGCATATTATGTGCGGTGTAATCTTGTAATGTGGAATACACTCCCTCATCGGAGAGCTTGCAGAAGGGAGAGCGTAAGGCGCTCATATAGGAGAGCCTGTCATCGGGATAGAGGGTAAGCTGCAACATCGCATAGAGGTCGTTTGCCGGTGCTTCCAGCATGAGCGAGCGTGCGCTCTGCAAGGTATAGGGGATGGAGAACTTCCTGAACGCCTTCTCAAAGCTCAGCTGGCTGCCAGTCGTACGCATCAAGAGGGCCATGTCGCTGGGTCTGGGCCTTCTCGGCCCTCCCTTGGAAGGAATCAGATAGTCGTCAGTGGTGAGCATCCTCTGCATGAGGGTCGCTACGGCGTAGGCCTCTGCATCGGAGGCAGTAGCACTCTCCTCGTCCTCATCACCGGCTCCCTTGTCAAACGGCTTCACCAGGATCGAGCAGGTAGGAGAGATCCCTTCAGTAGGCTTGCGGTAGCCCAGGGGGGAGAAATCAGCCTCATACAGCTCTCCTTCATTGCGCATCACCTCCACAAACATCCTGTTGAACAGCTTGATGAGATCAGGTTCGCTACGGTAGTTGGTATCCAGGGAGAGTGCTTCCCCCCCGATCTTGCCAAGCTCCATACCCAACTGCTTGAAGACCCGGACATCAGAGCCGCGGAAGCGGTAGATCGACTGCTTCTCATCCCCAACAAAGAAGAGCTTGTCCTCGGTCAGTGCCGAAGGGAGGGGAATGCCCACTGTAGAGAGTTCCTGCTTTTCGGCAAGCAGGTAGAGCAGCTCCTTCTGTTGCTGGTTGTTGTCCTGGAACTCATCGATCATGATGTAGCGGAACTTTGCCTTGAAGTAGGAGCGTAGGGCAAGGTTGTCCTTGAGTATCTCCACAGCTAACGATGAAACATCGGAGAAGGTAAGGATCCCTGTCTTCCGTTTTTCCTCTTGGTAGGATTCTACGTACTTCCTGACAAAATCGACTACACAGGAGAGTTCCCTCCTGTGCAACAGCACCGAGAGGGCGATGCAGAGCTTGCGCCTATACTGCTTGTACTCTTCTGTGCTTTCACGCAGGAAGAGAAAATCATCCCCGCTCCCTTTTCCGGGCTTTCGGAAAAAGAAGCTGTTGCTTGCCAGCAGGTCAAACATGGCCGCCTCGTCAGGGCCCTTTGCCATCTCGGAGAGTAGCGTCTGTGCAATGGTAGCCGCTACAGCTACGCTCTTAGCAGAGTCGGTAAAGGAGGCGTACCGCTCCAACAAGCTGACAAAGGATGCCAGAAGTGAGTCATACTGCTTTTTGACCTCTTGCAGCAGGGTATCGGCGAGGTGGTCATCCACCTTCTTGGGAAGGTAGTAGTGTTGCGAGGCGAGCCTCAGCAGCATGCCCTCCACCAGGACATCGGGGCTGTAGAGCTGGGAGAGGATCTTCGCCCCTTCACTGAAGGAGCTCTCCTCAAGCAGGGCCAGTGCACACCGTATGGCGCCCTTCTTGTTCTGTTCATCATCGATGGAGAAATCCGCGGCAATGCCGTATGAGGTGCTGTCACAACGGAGGATGGTCGAACAGAAGCTGTCGAGTGTCGATATGGTTGCCTCAGGGAACTTTGCAAGTTGCCTGGCAATATGTTCCTCGTCCTTGAGGGTAAGCAGTTGCCGGTGGATCCTCTCACGCATCTCCCTTGCCGCCTTGCGGGTAAAGGTGAGGGTGAGTATCTGGTCGCAATCGGCTTTCTGCTCCAGCACCAGCCTAAGGAACCTATAGGAGAGTACGGTCGTCTTTCCTGAACCTGCTCCTGCAGAAACAACACAGTTCTTGTCACAGAAGACAGCCTTGAGCTGGTTCTTATCCAACTGCCTGTTCCCCATGGCCATTACTTCATCAAAGGTAATCATTCGGTTGCAAACCTCCTTCTGCAGATGGGTCGGTAGATGCAACCCTTACAGTTCTCCTTGGACGGGGTCGCCTCAAGGTGCCCCTCCCCAATGCCTTGGGCCATCTTGATCAGGGCATCTTCCAGAGCCTGGTCACAAAAGGCCATGACAGCGCTATCCTCCCTATCCCAGATAGGAAGGTAGGAACCATCCTTGATGCTGTAGTAGGAGGCGTTCACCACCTCGGCGCCCAGGTCTTCCCGTACCAGCTTCCTGTAGAGAGGCAGCTGGAAGGAGGGAACCTTGTCCTTGATCTTGCTAAAGGGGGCCTTCCCCTTCTTGTAGTCGATGACCGCATAGAGCTTGCCTTCTGGTGGGTCGAGGCAGATGATGCGGTCTATCCTCCCTTCCAGGGAGAACAGCTCGTTGACAAAGGCGAGCTTCTTCTCAAAGAAGAGGGAACGGGTATGGGCAAAGAGACGCTCTTCCTCATCGAGGATGGCGGTACACTTAACCCTGAACTCATGGATGATCCAGGCACGGGAGGGAGGGTTCGGTCCCCCTTCGCCAAAAAACTCGACAAGCTTATTGTCAAACAGGGAGAGCAACAGGGCCCTATACTCCTCCTTCTTCATCGGGGAGTAGTACTCGATCCTGGAGAAGAAGGCCTCATAGACAGCGTGTAGGAACGAGCCAATGAGGCGGTGGTCCACACTGAGTACCTGGTATTCGGCCTGGTCGACCTCGAAGAGGTATTTGCACAGCCATGCATAGGGACAGCGGACAAAGAGGTCAAGGCCTGTCGGGGAGAGGTGGATGAGCCCCTCCTCATCCTTCAGCAGGGGGATCCACTCCCTGGGAATGGGCTTCCTTGCAAAATCGCTCCGTGTATCTGCAAGTGAGGTCTCCAGGGCAAGGGCAAACCATTGGCTCTGCCTGGCCGTGGCCTTGCCATCGGGCTCGCCCCCACGCCACAGGAGGTTCTCCCCCTCAAAGGGGTCAGCAGCCTCTGCGGTATCCTCGCGATGGGCCGTCAGCAGGTCGTGTTCCAGGAAATAGGTGGGGGGCAGAGCCTCCCCCTCATAGCTGGAGGTATGGTAGGAGAGATAGGTCTCCCCCTCCCCGAGGAGGGTAGATCGCAAGGTCGCCTCAGTGGTATCCTCCTCCCTCCTCTCCTTGACATCTACAGTCTGGGGGAGCAGGGCCAGGGGTTGGTCTACACAACGTGAGGCTGTGTGGTCCAGGGAGAGGATGAAATGGTGTGGCCCATCCAAGGCCGCTGTCAGGGGCCAGGGATAGACCTGTATCCCTTCATCCCCCATCTGGGGGACATAGAGCTTGGTATCCAGGTAGTCGAGCAGGAAGCTGAAGATGGCTGGCTGGGAGGGTATCGAGGCTGCCGCCATGGCTGCCTTGATGCTCTCCATGGCATCGAGGCAGAAGGAGTAGACATCCTCACCGGAGGTCCCTTCCCACTGGGTCTCGATGAAATAGGTGTCCTGGAAGTGGTTGAGCTTCTTTCTGAGCTCCTCGATGGTCTTGGCCGTGCATAGGCCTACGATACTCTCCTTGAACTGACGGTACCATTGGACAAGAGGCCCATTGTGCAGCTGTTCGACCCACTGGTCACTACCCCACAGCGAGCCTTGAACCACAGCCCTATCCACGGCAACGGCGAGAAGCTTTCGCTGCTTGTCCTGCTCTTTCCAGGGAAAGCCTATGTCAAGCAAAAGTGCCTTCATGCTTTCCAGGCTAAAACGCTCGTCATAGACCTCCTTCAGGCGGGAGAGGAACCTCCCGCTGGGATAGAGCAAGGGGGACTTGCCCTGTCGGATGACCAGGGGGATGTCATAGAGCCAGGCTTGTTGCTCAAGGAGGCCGAGCATGGTGGTGGGGTTGGCACACCCGATGAGGATGTCCCGGGTTGGGACGCCCTCATCAAGGAGGTGGCGGATCCTGCGCAGCGTGGTGTGGATCTCCTCGACATGGTTGGAGAATATCTCAAGCCTTACCCTGGTGCCGCTACAGTCTGGCAGTGGCTTGCGGACGATCCAGGAGGGGGAGCCCAAACTTTCGATAAGGCTATCCAACCCGGCAATGAGGTCGGGAAAAAGGATGCAGTATCGGCGGGAAAGCACCGCATCATCAGCGAACTGCAGGGAGGGCCTCTCAAAGCCTGGTTCGAAAAGGTGGTTCTCCGCCAGGAACCTTGTGTATGCTTGGTAGAGTATCGCCACGTCCTGCTGCATCGGGCGGGGCATCAGGGCGAGGACCTCTTCATCCAGAGCCTGTCCCAGCTGTGGTAGCAAGGAGGCAAGGTATTTGCTGAATCTGCTGTTCGCCTCAGGAAAGGCTGGGTTTATGAAGTAGGAGAGCCCATGGGGGCTCTGCAGCAGGCTTTTGGTAAACAGCTTGCGGATAAGGGTGTTGGAGGGTTGTTCGTTCTCATGCTTGGGCAAGAACTGCGCCCGAAACAGGTCAAAGGAGATGGCCTGTTCGCTTAGGATCGCCCTCTTCTTCCCCGTAAGGGCATAGTCGGCCAAGAAGCGTCTTGCTGCTACCTCTGTGGGAAACACACAGACATACCCTTCATCAAAAGCACTATGGGTGTAGGTTCGTTTCGTTTCTCTCATACATTGCAGTATACCACGATTGTGTGTACGATTACCTATGCTCATGTACAAAGAGGATGAAAAGAAGAACACAGGCCGCTTCCCTGCCATTGCAGGAGCCCTTTCCGTGCTGCTGGGTGTCTATTTCTGGCTCACCCTAGGCCCTCTCTTTGCCCAGATATTCTTGAAGTTTACCATAGAAGACCCTATCCTCAAGGCCTATCTGGTGGCCAATGCCCCGTTCTTCTCCATGGCCTTGGGCCTCTTGCTTTCCCTGCGTTTCCTGCTTCGTACCACACCGAAGGCCATCATCACCGACAAGGCGAAACCCGATTGGACTCTTATGCTCCTCTGTGGTGCAGCCTATTTTGGTCTGGCGGTGCTTTTCACCCTCGGCCATGCCCTTGTGCAGCCACAGTACTTTCACCCTTCGCCGTCAACAGAGGCAGAGATACTTCGGATGTTGCCATTCGTTCTCATCATCACCCCGATCCAGACAACCAGTGAAGAGTTTCTCATGCGTGCAATCCCCTCACGGATATTCAGGAAAGGACGACTGGTAACAAAAAGCAGGAGCATCCTCTGGGTAAGCCTCTTCACAGCCCTGCTCTTCACCCTGCCCCATCTCTCGAACCAGGAGATGCTGCATGCCAACCAGAAGTGGGCGGTCCTGCTCTACTACGCCCTATTTGGCTTTGGGGGAACCTTCCTGAGTTTGCATACCAGAGGCTTCGAGCCTTCACTGGGGATCCATGCGGCCAACAACCTCTACATAGCCCTCATCTGCAACTACACCAACTCATCCCTGCCTTCACGATCGCTGTTCATATCCACAGCCCCGGTAGGGACCTACCTGGATGTGTTACAGCTGGTGCTGGGCCTTGGGGCTGTGGCATTGGTGTTGCACAAGAGCAAGGCATTTTCCCCTTTGGCAAGCTGAGGGCAATACAAAGACAAAGAGGTGCTTCCTGAATGGCATGGTCCCAAAAACATGACGATATCTGCCCATCTCCATCACAACCAACAGACCAGAAATTGTCCTTACCAGTTTACGATCTTTTCTTCACCCATATCTTTCTGCATCTGCTGATCGAGCAGAAGGAGGTCATACAGGAATATCGTGACCCCCAGCAGGTCCGCACTGCCGCCACAACTGATCCTTTTCTCTGTGCAGGTCTTGTCCATCTCAGCAATGAGAGCCAAACCTTCCTCGGTGAAGGCTCCCCCTTTCTGGAGGATCTGCAGGGCACTGGTCTGTACATAGGAGAGGGTATGCTCTCCATGGCGGTAGAGCACATTGGTGTCGGCAACATGGGCCATGAGGTTGAGCAGCACCTGCAGCCGTGCCAGATTGGGATCGCGCCCCTGATGCAGATACTCCCCGTACCAGGGAAGGGAGAGTGTCCGTACCGATGCAAACCCTTGCAAGACCTCACCGCGTATCCCCTGGATGCCTTCTCTTACATAGAGTTGCTCACCATGGGTGAGCTGTTCTTTGTGCGGTATTCTGGCAAGTTCCTCTTCGAGGATTGTTTTTGTCATGGAAATTACCAGGGAACAGACCAGAGCCGGTCGTGTGGAGGCAAAGTTCTCCCTCGCATAGCCTGAGGCTGCACAGAGCAGCCCCACACTGAACAGCATACCCTTGTGGGTATTCACCCCACCGGTAGCCTTGAACATGGCTTCTTCTGCCTGCAGGCCAATCTTGCGTATCTCCAGGAAGAGGTCTTGCAGGCTCCCCTTCCAATGCTTGCCCACCCGAGCCATCTTTCCGAAGAACGGCTCCAATGCCTGGGTACTTGCTACAAAGGTATGGTAGTCCATATCCGTATGGCCGCCACTGCTTAGGCGGTCGACCAACCCTGGCTTGGGGGTGGTGCCCACCTCTTCAAGCAGGGCCTTTGTGGCAAGCATCTGCTCGATCATCAGGCACCGTCCTTGGCCAGGAAGAGCTGCAAGGCCTCCAAGGTGATCCTATCCAGCTCGTCGATGCTATGTCGTGCGCTTCTGGCGCACTCCTTGGCATCTCTCTTGCAAACCAAACAGGTCCTGCCCTCCAGCATGATATCCTTTCGGCTAATGGCAGATCCCTGGAGATCCTTGACATCGAGGTCCAGCCACCTGCCGATTGGGTATACCTGTTCAAAGAAGGCAAGCCTGCGCTTGAGGCTATGGAGGTTTGCCCCTCCAGTCACCATGAAATACCGCTCAGGTCCGGTTTCCAGCCTCCGTTCAAGGACCAGGTCCAGGACCCCTTCGTTCTGCTTGGCAAACGCTCCCATCGCCTTGTCAAAACAGGCCTGTATCAGGGTACTGTTCTTTTCTGGCCCAGGGATGTTCATGGTACAGGATACAAGCGGACACCCATACTTCTTGATCAGTGTTGCTTGCAAACCTGCCCTCTCATCCCTGGCAGACAGGATCTGTTCCAGCGTGGCCATAGCCCTACTCCTCCGACCCCTGGTCGTCCTTCACCTGGTAGATCAGGTCAATGACAGAACCATCACGGTAGGTGACCACTCCGACAACCTTGTCGGTATAGGCGATGGGAGTCCCTTCGCCGACAATCCTTGCAGCCTTGTCCCTCAACTCCTCTATGGTACATAGGTCGATATCCGCATCCTGCATCATCTTCATCAGGTCCGTACGAATCGGGTTCACCGCAATGCCCTGGTCAGTGACGACAATGTCGATGGTCTTGCCAGGGGTAACGATGGTATTTACCCGATTGACGATCGTCGGGATACGCCCACGGGTCAACGGACAGGTGATGATGGCAACTGCAGCTCCTGCTGCGGTATCACTGTGGCCACCTATGGCCCCTCGGATGACACCATCGGAGCCTGTGAGTACGTTGACATTGAAATCGATGTCGATCTCCAGGGCAGAAAGGATGACAAAATCCAGCTGATTCACAGCCGAACCCTTGCTGTTGGGGCTTGCATAGTAGGAAGCGGAGATCTGTTGATGGAACCTATTGTCCTTCAGCGACCGGGCTGCCTCGAGGTCAAAGGACTGTACATCAAGGATTTTCTTGATGAGCCCCTCTTCATGAAGCTGCACGATCTGCCCGGTTATTCCGCCGAGGGCAAAGCTGGCCTTGATGTTCTTCTTGACCATCTTCTCCTTCATGAACCGTACGGTTGCAAGGCTTGCCCCGCCAGAACCCATCTGGATGGAAAAACCGTTGCGGAAGTAATCGGTCGCGTCAATGATGTCGGCAACCTTCTGGGCTATCATCAGTTCCTTGGGGTTGGTCGTATAGCGTGTGGCACCGCTCATGATGCCATTGGGATCCCCGATGGCATCCACCTCCACCACATAGTCCACATCCGACTCCGAGACGCCAAAAGGCACATTGGGGAAAGGAACTATGTTGTCAGTGAGGATGACCACCTTCCTGGCATACTGGGCATCGAGCTTGGCATATCCCATGGAGCCGCAGACGATACCCTTGTCATTGTCGCGTGAATACCCGTTCGCATTGCCCAGGGGATCGCAGGAGGGGGCTCCGATAAAGGCAACATCGATGGGAAGCTGCCCGGTCTCGATCACAGCGGCCCTTCCGCCGTGGGAGCGGAATACGACGGGTACATCCATCAGGCCATGGGAGATTGCCTCGGCAAGCTCACCACGAAGGCCGCTTGTCTCTATGCGGCGAACAACCCCATTCTTGATATGTTCGATCAAAGGCTTGTGGATATCGATCAAGGAGCTGGGAGCAAGGACCAGGTTCTTGAACCCCATCTCTGCTATGGTGTCCATCACCCGGTTGACGACAAAGTCCCCGTTTCGGAAATGGTGGTGGAAGGAGATGGTCATGCCGTCCTTCAGGCCACAGAGCCTGATGGCATCCTGCAAGGAGGGTACGATCTTGTTGTCGCTGAGCTCCCGCTCATGACAACTTTTCAGCTCCTTGTAGACATGTTCGTTATCAAAGGGCACTTCGACGTTCAGCAGCTCATCAATATGTGCAATACCGGTTAGGTCAAGGTTCTGCATGGGGTATCTCCTAGAAAAGAATTTTGGCAGCTTTTGCCAGGCTCAGCACGCGTTCTGCGCGCAAGACGATGGGCCGGTCGATCATCTTCCCATTGAGGGAGATGACTCCGGAGCCCCTCTTGTTGGCCTGGGCTATGGCTTCCATAACGGCCTTGGCTTTCTGGATCTCCTTGAGTGTAGGGGTAAACACCTCGATGATCGGCTGAATCTGCCTGGGGTTGATGACAGACTTTCCGTCGAACCCCAGTTGCTTGATATGCTTTGCCTCAGCTATCAGCCCCTCCTCATCGTTTACATCGGAGAATACGGTATCGAGGGCAGAAATGCCGGCAGCACGTGCTGCCTGCAGGATCATGCACCGGGCAAAGAGCAACTCAATCCCCTCGGGAGAGCGGTTTGTCTTCAGGTCCGTGACATAGTCCTCAGCACCTAGGGCGATACCGATAAGCCGTGTGCTGGCCTTCGCGATCTGGGGGGCATTGAGCACCCCCTCGGCACTCTCGATAGCCGCCATAAGCTTGGTGGTTCCCACGGGAATCCCGATGGTTTTCTCGATTCTCTCTATCTGGGCATCACAGAACACGATATCCTCGGCCGTCTCGGTCTTGGGAAGCCTGATGACATCGACACGGGCGCGAACCATCGCCTCAAGATCATCCAGCCCGATAGGGGTGTTGAGTGCGTTGACCCTGACCACAAGCTCCTTGTCACCATAGTCGATGGTGGAGAGGGCATGGAACACCAGACTTCTGGCTGCATCCTTCTCTGCATAGGAGACGCTGTCCTCAAGGTCAAACATGATGCAGTCACAGTTGTAGATATACGCATCCTTGATCATTCCAGGGTTATTTCCTGGAACGAACATCATGGTCCTTCTGAGTTTTTCCTGCATGGCTATACCTCCCACCGGTAGTCAGTGCTTAGACATGCACGATAGATGGCCGTCTTCACCCTAGCCTTGATGACACAGTCCAAGGCACCTTGATCGATTGCCGAAATATTCACATCCTTCACGCCAAGGCTTTCTGCACACTCTCGGATGACAGAGCGTATCTGCTTGCCAAACTGCTTTGACACAGAACTTGTCAGCTGAATGGTGATGCCCGCCCCTGGGGCCTTGCTGACGGTCACCATGATGTCGCTAGACTCCATGGTTCCTGCAAAGCCAGTAGTCACTATATCCATTACCCGTACCTCCTGATTGGCCTCTTACGCCTTTGCCACTCTCTGATTCTTCCATTTCTTGTATGTGGATTGGATTACAGGCAACAAAAACGACCCTGCAATAAGCACAAGCAAGATGATGGTGATCGGAGAACTCGCGAAGATCCTGAAGTCTCCATTGGAAATCTTGTAGGCCCGCCTGAAGTACTGTTCCATGTTGGTCCCAACGATGACAGCCAGGACAAAGGGACTCATGGGAAAACTGGCCTTGGCCATGAAATACCCGAAGATACCGAACACCAGCAACATATAGAAACTTGCAACTGATGAGGCGATGGCATAGGTCCCTACGAAGGTGAGCCCAAGAACTATGGGATACAACACCCGTGGGGGGACAGCAAGGATCCGTACCAGCACTCCTGCCAGGGGGATGTTGATGACTGCAAGGATGACATTGCCGATGAACATGCTGGCTATGATGGCCCAGACAATGTTGCTCTGCTGCTGGAACAGGGCAGGACCAGGCTGCAGGCCGAGCATCAGCATGGCACCCATCATGACCGCTGTTGTTCCGGATCCGGGGACACCGAGGGCTAGCATGGGGATCAATGCACCGACAGAGGCGGCATTGTTGGCAGATTCAGGTGCTGCCACACCTTCTATTGCCCCATGGCCAAACTTCTCGGGATGCTTGGAAAATCTCTTCTCATTGCTGTAGGCCATCAAGGAGGCTATGGTTGCACCGGCCCCTGGAAGGACCCCTATAAAGAAGCCCAGCGGGGTGCTGCGGAGGATCGGCCAGATGGAGAGTTTCCACTCTTCCTTGGTAATCCAGATCTTTCCGAACTTGGTCTGTATCTTCTTTTTCCCGTCGGTAATGCTCTTGAAGCTCTTGAGCACTTCACCAAACGCAAATACAGCGATGATGACTATGAGGAAGTCAATGCCACCCTGCAGTTCGAGGATCCCGAAACTGAATCTGTTGACACCTGACTGGGGGTCGATACCGACGGTCGAGATCATCAGGCCGATGATCATCGAGATGAAACCCTTCAGTTTCTTCCCGTCTGACATGGAGGCCGTTGCACTTAGGGCAAAGACGTAGAGCAAAAAATACTCGGCAGATCCGAACTTGAGAGCGAAGCGGGCTACCGGCAAGGCAAGCAGGGCGATGAAGATGGTTGCGAGCGACCCACCTATGAAGGAGGCGATGGCAGACATTGCCAGGGCTGACTCAGCCTTCCCTTGCAAACTCATCGGATAGCCATCAAAGGTTGCGGCTATCGCAGCACCGTCACCGGGGGTGTTGATAAGTATCGAGGATCGGGATCCTCCATACATCGCCCCGTAATAGACTCCACACATCATGATGAGGGCTCCGACGGGACCGAGGGAGAAGGTCAGAGGCAGCAGGATTGCCACGCCTGTCGCAGGGCCAAGGCCTGGAAGCATCCCTACAATGGTACCGAGCACTCCACCTATGGTGACAAAAAGGATATTCATGGGTTGGGAAGCAACCCCAAACCCTTGTAGCAATAGTTGAAAACTGTTCATTCGATATTCCTTATACAAACCCTAGGGGAGACTTTGGAAGATATACACCCATCAATGAATTGAAGAGGAAAAAAGCAACAAGCGAAAAGATAAGGGAGATGAGCAAGGTGCTCTTCCACGTCTTCATTCCCCTGAAGATGAACAGCTGGATGTCCAGGAAGACAAAGGTTGCAGGCACATAGCCGACCCGCTCAAACAGCAGTGCATAGAGCAAGCCGTTCAACAGGGTAAAAAGTATATTCTTCAGTTCATCGCCAGCGGGTTTTGCCTTGGTTGCAGAGCGGCTCTCCTGTACGTGGAGCCGAATCTCCTGCACCATCAAGATGGCACCCAACACAAGAAGGCTGATACCCAGGATTCCAGGGAATATCTTCGGTTCGTTAGCGATCCCTATCTTTGCATCCGGCAAGAGGAAAGTGGATAGGGTATATACAAAGCCAATCATAGTGACTACGACTGACATGATCATTGATGTATTCATGGTTTCCTCCGAAGGAACACAGGCTCTGGCCGGAATTGGCCAGAGCGAGATAAGGGTAGGCTCAGATCATTCCAATTTCTTGGAGGATGACCTTGTAGTCCTGTTCAGTCTTTTCCAGGAAGGTAGTGAAGTCAGGTCCATTGAGGTAGACATCGTCCCAACCGTACTTGGTGAGGGCAGCCTTCCACTCAGGGGTCTTGACCAGTTCAGACAGGGTCTTTTCCCAGTATGCAACAGCGTAGTCAGGCATATCAGGAGCACCGAACAGGCCACGCCAGTTCTGGAAGGTCTCGTTGATCCCGGATTCGATACAGGTCGGAATTTCCGCAGCCTTTCCCGTTCCAATCCTGCGGGCAGCAGTCTGGGCCAGAACACGGAGGTCTCCACTGGTTACCAGGCCCATGACATCTGCAAGGCTGGTCGAGAAGAGGTCGATGTGTCCACCCATGACCTGGGTAGCTCCATCATTGTCAAAAGCGATGTAGTCAATCTTGTTGAGATCCTTCACCCCGGCAGCGCGGGCGATGATCAGAAACTGGACGTGGTCCATCGAGCCTGCTGCAGAAGTACCACCGATCTTTACGGATTTGGGATCCTTCTTCAGTGCATCCATGACATCCATGATGGTCTTGTATGGGGAGTCTGCCTTAACCACGAACGCGGCATAGTCTGCAATAAGACGGGCCAACGGGGTGGTATCGCGGAATCCATACTTCGAAGTACCATTCAGGTTGAAGAACAGGATGGGAGGGGAGTAGACGGTAATGATCTTTGCATCACCCTTCTTTGCCTGCAGGGTACCGAGGTGTACTGCACCACCAGCGCCAGGGGCATTGCGGACAGGCATGGCTACATCCACCAGCTTGGTATCGGAAAGAGCCTTGGCCACAGTACGGATTGTCAGGTCCCAACCACCACCAGCACCAGCAGGTGCCACAAAGTCAAAGTTCCCTTTTGGGTATGCAACTTGTGCATTTCCAGAAGCTGCTTCACCGGAACCATTTGCCATCAGGGCAAATGGGACTGCCATGATGAGACATAGCAGAATAAGCATTCCTTTTTTCATAATTGTCCTCCAAGAGATACAGTAGCGATAGCATTCTATCGCCCTATATTCAGTATAGGGGCCAATTCTTAAGGGATACTTAACCAGTTCTTAATATTTGTTAAGGTTTGGATCGATAGTCTTCCGTATCGCCGAGAGCAGTTCATCATTGGATACAGGCTTGAGCAAATACCGATCGATGATGGTGGCCTGTTCTGCCTCCACAATCTCACGGCGAAGCAACCCGGTAAGAAGGATCACCGAGATCTTCGGGTTGATGAGTTTGGTTTTCATGGCCAGGTCCAGCCCATGCATCCCCTTCATGTAGTCATCGGTAATGAGGGTAGTAAAGGAGTGTTCCCGCACCATGGCCAGCGCTTCGGTGGGGTCTGTGGTTGCATAGACCTCAAGGCCTTGCCTGTTTAGGCTTTTCTGCAGGACCTTCAGGACAGCAAGGTTGTCATCGACCAGCAGCAGGTTGAGCTTTTCCTTTTCGCTAGATGGCCACCCTACGGTCCTTTGTGTCGCACCACTTCCAGGCTTTTGTTCTTCAGCCAAAGGAAGGGTGATGGTAAAGCAGGACCCTATAGCAGGCCGTGAAGTAACGGTCACGACTCCCCTGTGGGCCGTTACGATATTCTGGACTATGGAAAGCCCCAGCCCGGTTCCCCCTACGTCCCCTCTGGTAGTGAAGAAGGGCTCAAAAATCTTTTCACACACCTCTTTTTCCATTCCTACCCCATCATCGGTGATCGAAATCTGGCCAAAGGAACCAAATTGGGGGTCGAGGGTCTCCCAGTTGCTCTTGGAGAAACCTTCACCAATCTCTGCCTTGGAAATCTTACGGTAGACCAGCTCAATGGTACCAGGTCGGTCACCAATTGCCGCCACCGCATTCAGTACCAGATTGAGCAGCACCTGGTTCAGCTGGATGACATTACCGTAGAACCCGCTCTGTTCATCGAGGATCCGAACCTCCAGCTTACAGTTGGGGGGGAGAATCCCCACGATCATCTTCTCGGTATTCCTGATGAGCGAAGAGGCCTGCATGTAGTCGAAGACCGCTTCTGTCGTTCGGTTCCCGAGCAGCAGGATCTGCTGGATGATAGCCTTGGCCTTTTCTGAGGCAAGGAGTATCTCCTTGGCATCGTCGTAATAGAAGTTGTCTGGGTCCATAGACTCCACCATGAGGGCTGAATACCCCATTATCGGGGTAAGGAGGTTGTTGAACTCATGGGCTATCCCGCTGGTCATGGTCCCGATGTTCTGCAGCCGTTGCTGATGGAATATCAGCTTCTCGTTTTCATGGAGGGTCAACAGGGTCTTGTTGAGCTGGTTGAGATAGGTGTTTCTCCTCTTCATCTCATTCTTCTCAAGATATGCGGAGATCAATAACACCAATACCGTGAAGAGGGTGAAGCAGATCAGCAAGGTGAGGATGATCATCTTGGTCATGCCACCAGTTGCAAGGGCAGCTATCTCCTTGTAGTCAATGACAGCGCTGACAATGAAGAATCCATCATCGATATGTACTGGGGCATAGGCAGCCACTTTGGTGATGATCTTGGGTTTTTCGTCATCCCACCAGTATGACTGGTAGACATCCACCCCTTCCTTTCCTTCCTTCTGTTTGGCAACCATTTTTGTCAGGCTCTCCATCTCAAGCTTGATGTCAGGATAGAGCGCCTGCCTTTCGGTGACAGCATTGACCCCAATCTGCTCCCTCAGATGGTACATGATGATGACCCCATCACTGTTCTTCACCAGAGCATACCCCTTCTCCCCCAACTTCACTGGCGCGATCATCCGCTCATACATCAGCTGCAGGTCCAACATCGCAGTGACGCCTATTCCCTGTGCATTTTTGACGGTGATGGAAAGATAGCTCTCATGGTGGTCAGATCCACCAAGCCAAAGCTCTATCTTGGCGTAGGCATCTTCACTGACACTACTCAGGAAGGAGTACTCCTTGTTCTTCAGGCTCCAGAGGATCATATCCGGCTCTTGGTCAAAAATGATCATGTTCTCAATTATCTGGGAGTTGTAGATGCTGTAGGAGAGCACCAGCTTGTCCAACGGCCAGGAGATACCTTCGTCGGTAAGAGCCTGTAGGGCTCTCTTCAGGTCTCCCGATTCGGCAAAGAAGAAGAGCCCCTGCTTGGTCTGGTGAATCTCCCCACCCATCGCCTCGGCAATGTTCTTCACGATGGTCATCTGCTTGGTCTTGCTGTTTTCGAACATGATGGTTGCATTCTGGTGGAAGATATCCACCAGAAGGATGGTAATGGCCAGGACGATGCACAATGCTACCAGCATCAGAGGCAACCATGTTCTCATATCTTTTCTTATGGTATCGGTAACTGGTAGGGCCAATGGATTCTCCCAATAGATATTGTTACCTAGGAATATATCACGTATACTCGTACGTAAACAGAAAAAAGAGGGCTGAATTACATGCAGGACAAGGTACTCATTGTTGACGATGACTCATCAATCCGCAAGCTCATGTCAAAGGTAATCACCTGCAATGACCTGATACCTGTTGCGGTAACCAATGGTGAGGAAGCGATCAAACTGTTGAGAACCTCTACCTTCCAGTTGGTACTGCTCGACATCATGCTCCCCGGAATGGATGGGTTTCAGGTCCTGAAGCAGATCAGATACCTCGGGATATCCACACCGGTCATCATCATCAGTGGCAGGACAGAGGACTACGATGCCCTCTATGGCCTGGACCTTGGAGCTGACAACTACATCTACAAACCCTTCAACCCGGTGATACTGGGAGCCAAGATCAAGGCCCTGATACGAAGGAACAAACAGGTTTTGAACACTCAGGATGAGGTAACCACACTAGGACCCTTCTCCCTGGACCACAAGTCGATGAGGTTCTACAAGGAGGAGGAGGAGGTGTTCCTCTCTGCCAAGGAACTGATCCTCATGAAGCTGTTCCTGGAACATCCCAACCAGGTATTCTCCAAGGAAGCGTTGTACGAACAGATATGGGGAGACTCCATCGTTGACGACAATGCGGTGATGGTCTACATCAACAGGTTGCGCAACAAGATAGAGAGCTCGGCCAAAGCACCCCAATACATCCAGACCATCTGGGGGAAAGGGTATACCTTCTCTATTTCATCAAGTGAGAGGAAATCCTCTGACCCTCCTCAGAAAGGATGAAGTCATAGGTAGTGGGAGGTACGAGATCCCGCAGGTCGTCAAACCTCTGCAAACCCATCAGACTACGCACCCTCGAGGCGCTGATGGCCTGTTCGCCGGAGCATAGCCGCTCGACCTCGACAAACCCCACACCCTTGGCCTGCAGCATCTTCTGCATCTGGCGGTTGTATGCCCCGGTGGTCTTGCATAGGGGTTCGGTCCCTACAAAACGGCAGGTGATGCCAAGGCCCGGGACAATGTACCGCAAAAAGATTGCAATATCCAGTTCGCTGTTCAACTCATCTGCACTGCCCTGATCCTTGATAAAGTAGGAGGGGAAGGTTGCCACCGATACCAGATAGTCGCTCGCCTCATGCACCACGATGGTGGGGATGTCGGCAACACCCTGGCGCACCAGTGCCAGGCGGACAGCAGTTGGGAAAGCGCTCTTGTCGCTGGAGACCACAAACACATGGAGAAGCGAGCACTCTTTTGCTGTTGTTTCCAACAGATAGCGGTGGCCATTGGTAAAGGGGTTGCAGTTGACCACTATGGCTCCCACAGTTCCCTGTAGGGAGAGGCCCCTCTCCCTGACCGCCTGTTCAGTCTCCCTTTGCAACCCCTCAAGGTAGTGCTGGATACCCTGTTTTTGGTTCTCCATCAGCAGGACCTGACCTGTCTCCTCTATGGCAAAAAACCCAAAGGGAGCGAACAACGACTTGTTCTGGGGTTTGGAGAAGACAAACAGGTGGGTTTGCCCATTGGCAAAGGCATGGGAGACCAAAGAGGTCATGATCTGGCCAAGCAGCCCCTCCCCCTGATGGCCCTTCCCTATTGCGATGTACTTGAGCACATTCCCATCAAGGGATCCTGTACCCACTATCGCATCCTCATCGGAACGCAGAAAACAGGTAAAGGCGGCCCTCCCCTCAAAGACCAGCCCATTCTCCAGCAGGAAGGCTTGTAGCTCCTCAAGCAAGGGTCCGTCCACAGGTTGCGCAGTCTGCACTGAAATCTGCATATCACCACCTCAGAATTGAGAAATTCTGAATCCTACACTATGGCATGCACCCTCTGCTGTCAAGAACCCTGATGCCTGGTAGGCCCAGAACATGGTACAGGCCCCTCCATCATGCAACACAGTGCCATACCCCTCGCCTCTGACCATATAGCCTAGCAACTATATATGGATTGGGGAAAAGCCTAGCCTCAGCAAGATAAGGTATGGTACTATTTCTCAAAATAAGGAGCTAATTGGCATGAAACTACCTAAAAAACTCATTATTCTGGTTATGACACTAGTACTAGGATATACCCTCGGAGCGGTGAACACCCAGAAGATATTTCCCCTTGAGCATGAGATCTACCGATACATCACCTCTCTCTATATCCTGCAGGGGAAGGCTCTTCCCTCCACCAGCGGTCCCTATAGCCATGACGAACTTGAGCGGATGCTGGGCAGGATAGATCCCGCCCATCTTACAACAGAGGCTGAGAGGGAGCTCTACACCCAGGCAGAAACGATTCTGGCAGAGAAGCCCACCCAGAAGGGCCAGCTTGGCTATGCTGTGGACCTCACCTTCAATCTGGAGGCGTATGCACATGCCAATACCGAGGACTTTACCAGTGAACAGGACTGGTCCTACAACTACAAGGACAGAAAGCCCTTCGGCAACCTCAGCTTCGAGACCTGGCCGACAGACCATTTCTACAGCTACTTCGAGCTCTCCCTCATGAACAACTTCGGCTATGCAACAGGACCTGGGGCAATACCCAATGCAAAAAGCAACCCGCTCTATGGTGAGTCAAAGCTGACCACCAACATCGTCATGGTCCCTCCCAATGGGCTCTACGAAATTGACCTCAACTTCCCCTATAGGGCCTTTGTCAGCGGCGGAGGGGAGCATTGGAACATGCAGGTGGGAAGGGACAAGATCAGCTGGGGAGCCGGAAAAAGCGGCAACCTCACCATCAGCAACACCATGCCCTACCAGCAGGTTGGGCGGTTCACCACCTACTTCGACTCCTTCAAGTATACCCTGCTCTCCTCGTTCTTCGCCCATCCGCAGATCCTCGACTCAGATTTCATCACCACCAATGCCGGTGCCAACGAACAGGACCTTCTGGCCGATGGAATCAAGATGTTCCTCGCCCACCGGGTAGAGTTCCGTTTCCTCAAGGACAGGGCTGGCTTCACCCTCACCGAATCGATGATGTACCAAAGCAGCTCAGGCTCGATAGACCTTCGCTTCCTCAACCCCGTAGGGTTCTACCACAACCAGTATATCCGGGGAAACTCCAACTCGATGCTTGTCCTTGAAGGGGATGTGACCCCGGTTCGGGGCATCAACATCTATGCCCAGTTTGGGGTCGACGAGATTGCATTCGGGGAGGATGCCCCCCCTGACAACAACGCCAAGCCTTCAGCAAATGCATACCTTTTGGGCCTCCAGAGCAGGATGCCCTTGAAGAAAGGGGTACTGACCGTAGCCTTGGAAGGGGTATATACCGACCCGTTCTTCTATTTGCGCGAGGAGTATGATGAGACATCCCATCAGTATGGGGTCGGCTACGATGGCATCGTACGGGTCCTTGCCCAAGGGATGGCAAACCTCCGGTACGTCCAGGGCTATCCCTATGGGGGTGACGCCATAGTAGGGAACCTCCTGCTTGACTATGAGGTCCCAGGATCCTGGAAGGCCTCCATGGAGACGATGTTCATGGCACACGGGGTGATGGGCATCACCAGCAAGTGGAGTCTCTACAACGGTACTGGCCAGGGTGTACCCTCCACTCCTTCTACGCAGAACCCGTTTGACCTTACAAGTGGGCCGGTGGCATACAGCCTGCTCGTCAAGCTTGCCTCAGCGGTAGAGGTGACAAAGAAACTCTCCGTAACGGGGAACCTGGCCCTGCCCTTTGTCTGGAACAAGGGCAATGCTCCAGGTCCGATGGTTTTTGACTACCAGCTGAGCGTAGGCCTGCGCTATACCATCTGACAAGGTTGCATCTTCCCCTTAGCCATGCAAGGGCCTACAGATATACCAAGCAGCGTGGGTATCGACATTGACCACCCTCACCTCCGAAAAGCAGGATCTCAGGAGGGAAACACACCCCTTCATCTCTTTTTCGGCACTTTTGATGAACTGGAAATAGTCCCCTCCCTCCAGCCACTCGGCAAAGGAGACCAGATGGGAACGCCTCTGGTTATAGTCATAGATGATCACATACTCCCTCGTTACCCTACCCATCTCCCTGTACATCCGTTTCCGCTCATCGGAGGGCAGGCCGTGGGCAACATAGGAGGCTATGGAGATATCGAAGCTTCTCCCTTCGAAGGCGAGCCCTTCCAGGACATTCGCCTGCAGGAACGTGATGGGCTCTTCCCGTGTCTTGTGCCTCGCTTTTAAAAGCATTTCACCCGCAGGGTCGATACCGGTGACCTCAAGCCCAGCCTGGGAGAGCACCGAGCAGAGGGCGCCTGTGCCACAGCCAACATCGAGGACGCTCGCAAAGGCCGAGAGGTCCAGCTCGGGCCTCATCCGATCGAGCACTTCAGCAAAACGTCTCTTCTGCATGGAGAAGAACAGTCCATAGACCGGGGCTATGGTATTGAACAGCTGGGTGTGTTTTTCTCCCGTTCGTTTTGCCAAGGCTGACTCCTTTTCCGTTTCCATCGTATCCTACCCAAGGGCCATAGTACAGAAAATTGGATCTATTCCTTGGATATCAAAAGGGCCACCGCATTGCGATGGCCCCAAAGTATCTACAGTGTAAAAACAGTTCTAGAGAGTACGGAAGGCGTCACGGCCAGCATACTTTGCGGTATCACCAAGGTAGTCCTCGATGCGCAGAAGCTGGTTGTACTTGGCCATACGGTCAGAGCGGCTCATGCTGCCGGTCTTGATCTGCCCAGTCTCGAGTGCCACTACGAGGTCAGCAATGAAGTTGTCCTCAGTCTCACCGGAGCGGTGGGAAACAATTGCGGTATAGCCATTGCGCTTTGCAAGGTCAATAGCCTCGAAAGTCTCGGTAAGGGTACCGATCTGGTTCACCTTGATGAGAATGGAGTTTGCTACACCCTTCTCAAGGCCCATCTTCAGTCTATCGACATTGGTTACAAAGAGATCGTCACCTACGAGCTGTACCTTGTCGCCGATGCGGTCGGTAAGCATCTTCCAACCTTCCCAATCGTCCTCGTCCATGCCGTCTTCGATGGAGATGATGGGGTAACGGTTACACCAGTCTTCCCACATGTCTACCATCTGGGCGCTTGTAAGCTTTTCGCCAGTGGTCCACTTGAGGGTATAGGTCTTGGTCTTGGAGTCGTAGAGCTCAGATACGGCTGGGTCAAGGGCGATCATGAAATCCCCATCGCGACCGGTGGTATAACCAGCGTTCTTGATGGCTTCCATGATGACCTCGAGGGCCTCTTCGTTCGACTGGAGGTCGGGAGCGAACCCACCTTCATCACCAACACCGGTGTTGTATTTTCTGCCCTTGAGGACAGCTTTCAGGTTGTGGAATACTTCAGTGGTCCAACGCAGGCCTTCGTGGAAGGAGGGGGCCCCGATCGGCATTACCATGAACTCCTGGAAGTCAACCTTGTTGTCACTGTGTGCTCCACCATTGAGGATGTTTGCCATCGGGACAGGAAGGACGCAGGAGTGATAGGCTCCAAGATACTTGTACAAAGGCAGGCCGAGGAAATCGGCTGCCGCTCTTGCAACTGCCATGGAGACTCCAAGAATAGCATTGGCACCAAGCTTTGCCTTGTTGGCAGTCCCGTCAAGGGCGATCATGGCGCGGTCAATAGCTACCTGGTCAAGAGCATCCATTCCCTCAAGCTCGGGAGCGATGATATCGTTGACGTTGTCAACAGCCTTCAATACGCCTTTGCCCATGAAACGCTTTTTGTCGCCGTCACGAAGTTCTACAGCTTCGTGTACACCAGTGGATGCACCAGAAGGAACAGCTGCGCGACCCATGGAGCCATCCTCAAGAATAACGTCTACTTCAACGGTGGGATTCCCACGTGAGTCAAGGATTTCCCTGGCCTCGATAAATTCAATAATGCTCATGACTATACTCCTACTACGTAATTGGGTTACAAGATTAATATCGTATCTTTTAGCTGTAATGTCAAGGTAAGTGAAGGTTTCTCTCACTAGCCAAACCATCGAATGCATAGTAGAATTTTCGATATGGACAAAGACAATACCGAGCTGAAACTCCCACCCCTGACTGAATATCTTCTTGAGAACATCATTTTTGCCATGGAGGACCAGGTTGATACCCATTATCTGGATCTCCTCAAAGGCGAGGTCATCAATGAAGAACAGAAACTCTACCCTCTTCTGGAGGATGGGGATGTGGACGAGGATGCAGAAGTTGACCCCGCCCTAAGGTACATCGACCTGCCTGACTGGCAACCTTCGGACGGATTCCGTACCATGGAAAAATTCGCCTACCAGGTAAGGAACCCCATCTACCGGGAGAAGCTGCTGCAGGCCCTGCAGGCAGGAAGAGGGGTGTTCAGGCGGTTCAAGGACACCATCGGTGAACAACCCTCCCTGGAGAGGGAGTGGTTTGCCTTCAAGGACGACCAGCTCAAGCGGGAGGTGATCGCCTGGTACAGGGAGAACGACGGAGCCTTGCAGCTGCGGGACCTCGGCCTTGAGATCGAGGAACTGACCGACGACATACTCCAGGAGGATTTCATCATCGGCAGGGCCGAAGACGAAACCCCTATTGAGGAGATTGTCAGGTTGCAGGCCGACCTGCTGCAGGAGATGCAAGAGGGCAGCGATGCACAAAGGACCGCCCTGCTGTTGCTGAAGCCGAGGCTTGCCAACCCAGAAGAGACCCAGTACTTCTATGCGAAGACCCAGGAAGGGGAACTTGCAGGGTTCCTCGCCTACGAGGTTCTCTCCCCTTCCACCGCTGAAATACTCTTTTTTGGAAACAAGAAGGAGTTCCGGGGCATGGGCCTGTTCCGGTTTGTATTTGACCACTTCTGCCGCCATGCAGCAAGAAAACACTACACTTGCCTCATCGTAAACCTTGCAGGGGAAGCTCTCAGCCTGGATGCACTCTTTGCCCCCCTGGGATGTGCTACCGTCACCAAGCAGATAGTGCTCAGCACAAACGCTTGGAACGAGAGCCACCCCTCAAGCGAGAGCGCCTACCTGTAACGCACCACTATTCCAAGCGTTGTGAATGTATTATTCTAAGCAGGAATAATGAGGCAACCATGCGAGTCACAATCTGCGAAAACAAACAGGACTTGGGCCTTCAGGCCGCAAGGCTTGGAATAGAGGCGATCAGGTCAGCAATAGAGAAAAGAGGCGAAGCCATCATAGTCCTTGCCACAGGGGTAAGCCAATTTATCCTGTACGAGCAGCTGGTGGCCTCCTCCATCCCTTGGGACAAGGTCGAAGCCTTCCACCTCGCAGAGTATGTAGGCATCGGCAAGACCCATCAGGCAAGCATGCGAGCCTACCTGCAGAACCGTTTCCTGGACAAGGTTGGCTCCCTTAGGGCATTCCATCCGATCGAAGGCGATGCAGAGGACCTAGGCTGTGAGCTCAAACGTCTGAACGACCTGATCAGGAACAAGAAGGTCGATGTAGTATTTTTGGGCATTGGGGAGAATGGCCATGTAGCATTCAACGACCCACCGGCGAACATCGATACGACCGAGCCTTTCATTCTGGTGAACCTTGAAGAGAAGAACCGGAGGCAACAAGTTCGGGCAAATTGGTTCCCAACCCTTGAGAGTGTCCCCTTGCAAGCCGTCTCCATGTCGATACGCCAGATCCTGAAGGCATCCACTATCATATGTACGGTCCCCGACCAGCGAAAGGCAAGGGCTGTGGCGATGTGCATGTTTGACCAGGTCTCCGTCTTTGCCCCCTGTGCGATGCTCAGGACAAAGGAGGAGTGTACCCTTCTGCTGGACAGGCCCTCCTCCATGCTCATCTTCGGCGACAGAAGGTAAAAGAAACGATGTACCAGAAGGGGGAAGGTCTCTCTCTTGCAACTAATATATTAGTATGCTAGAATAAATCAACAGAAAAACTGCTATATTTGGAGGAACTTTCCATGAAAATGACATTACGTTGGTACGGCTCAAAATTTGATACAGTAACTCTCAAGCAGATCAGGCAGATCCCCGGTGTCGAGGGTGTCATCACCATGCTCTACGACGTCCCGGCAGGAGAAGTCTGGCCGCTTGACAGAATTCAGGCCCTCAAGGCCGAAGTCGAGGCAGCAGACCTCAAGATCCTCGGCATCGAGAGCGTCAACGTCCATGACGCCATCAAGATCGGAAGCCCAGACCGCGACAAGTATATCGCCAACTACATCACCAGCCTGGAGAACCTTGGCAAGGCCGGCATCACCACCGTCTGCTACAACTTCATGCCTGTCTTTGACTGGACACGCACCGACCTTGCAAAGATGAGGAGCGATGGCTCCACCGTCCTCGCCTACGACCAGAAGGTCGTCGATACCATCGACCCCCAGACCTTCTTCAACCAGACCAACAACAGTTCCGGTGGCTTTGCCATGCCAGGATGGGAGCCAGAGCGTCTTGCTAAGGTGAAGGACCTCTTCGACGCCTACAAGGATGTGACCGAGGAGAAACTCTTCGACAACCTCATCTACTTCTTGAAGGCTATCCAGGGCACCTGTGAGAAGTATGGCATCAAGATGGCCATCCACCCGGACGACCCGGCCTGGCCTGTATTCAACCTGCCAAGAATCATCACCAGCAAGGAGAAGATCCTCAAGGTCATGCAGGCAGTCGATGCACCGTTCAACGGCCTTACCTTCTGCGCCGGTTCCTTTGGGACCAACCCCAAGAACGACCTTCCCGGCATCATCCGTGCCCTCCCCGGCAGGATCCACTTTGCACACGTAAGGAATTTGCACCACTTTGAACCCGGTGTGTTCGAGGAAGCGGCCCACCTCTCCAGTGATGGTTCCTTTGACCTCTATGAGATCGTGAAGGCCCTCTATGACACTGGCTTCGAAGGTCCTGTCAGACCCGACCACGGCAGGATGATCTGGGGTGAAGTTGCAATGCCCGGCTATGGTCTGTATGACCGCGCCATCGGGGCATCCTACATCCTGGGGCTGTACGAGGCTATCGAGAAGAGCGCTACAAGGAAGTAATATGGCACAGATCGTCCGAGTCACCGCTTCGGAAGAAATCTACCAGACCCTACGGTCTGAGATCCTTTCGCTGCGATTCAAACCCGGCGAGGAACTCAACCTGCAGCTACTCAGTGAGCAGCTGCAGGTTAGCCGTTCCCCCGTTCGGGATGCTCTGATGAGACTCAGCGGAGACAACCTGGTGGACATATTCCCCCAAAAGGGGACCCGTGTCTCCCTCATCGACCTCAAGCAGGTCGAAGAGGAGAGGTTCCTGCGCAAAAGTCTTGAGGAGTCAGCAGTACGAAAGTTCATGCACGTCCAAACTGAAGCACATCTAAAAACGATGGAAGAGACCATAGTTCTACAACAGAATGCAATGAAGGAAGAAAACTTCGTCAATTTCCTTGAGGCTGACAACGCCTTCCATGGAATCATCTTCTCAGGCATCAACATGAGCAGAATCTGGACCCTCATTCAGAGCCAGGGGGGAAACCACCACAGGATACGGCTACTCTCCTTCTCGGAGAAGAACGTACTGGGAAACATCATCGACCAACACCGGAAGATGGTAGGGTCCCTTCGTCTCAAGGACCTCACCGAGGTACTCTCCCTTGAGGACAAGCACCTGAGCAAACTCCTGCAAGAGACCGAAAGCATGGTCTTGCGCTACCCGGAATTTTTCAAAAGAGAAGCACCGACCCAACCATTTTATATGCGAAGCAACTACGCAAAGGAGCTATCATGAAACTAACACAGCAAGGCATACAACAGAAGGCTGTCTGGACAGAGAAGGGCTTCTCCCTTCCCTCCTTCGACCGTGAGGCAATGATCGCAGAGACCACCAAAAACCCCACCTGGATCCATTTCGGTGCCGGCAACATATTCCGTGGCTTTCCGGCAGCCCTCCAACAGACCCTTCTTGAACAGAACAAGGCAAAGACAGGGATCATCGTGGGTGAAGGATTTGACTACCAGATCATCGACAAGATCTATGACAAGCATGACAACCTCACCCTCCTGGTAACCCTCAAGAGCGATGGCACCATCGAGAAGAAGGTCATCGCCTCGGTTGCAGCTGCCTACAAGTGCGACCCCCAGTTCAAGGACGAATGGGCATTCTTCAAAAAGGCATTCAGAAACCCCTCGCTGCAGATGGTGAGCTTCACCATCACCGAGAAGGGCTACTCCCTCAAGGCTGGAAACGGCGAGTTCTACCCCGCCATGGCCTCCGACCTGGCCGCAGGCCCCTCCTCCCCTTCCATGTTCCTCTCAAAGCTCACCGCCCTTGTCTATGAACGCTATCTTGCGGGCAAGAAGGGGCTGACCCTGGTAAGCATGGACAACTGCTCCCACAACGGCGAAAAACTGCAGAGTGCAGTATTGACCATTGCCCAGGCATGGGAGAAGGGTGGCCTTGTCGAGAAGGGCTTCGTCGCCTATCTTGAGCAGTCGGTATCCTTCCCCTGGTCCATGATCGACAAGATCACCCCACGCCCCGATGCCAATGTAGAGAAGATGCTCCAGGCTGATGGCTTTGAGGATACCACCCTGGTCGTCACCGACAAGAACACCTACATCGCCCCCTTTGTGAATGCTGAGGAGTGTGAGTACCTGGTCATAGAGGACTCCTTCTCCAACGGCCGACCGGCCTTGGAAGAGACCGGGGTCTATTTCACCGACCGTGATACCGTAAACAAGGTGGAGAAGATGAAGGTCTGCACCTGCCTCAACCCCCTGCACACAGCCCTGGCCATCTATGGATGCCTGCTTGGCTACACCCTCATTGCAGACGAGATGAAGGACCCCCTCCTGAACAAGCTGGTGCACACCATCGGGTATGTCGAGGGCATGCCTGTGGTCGTCGATCCCAAAATCCTCGACCCCAAGCAGTTCATCAAGGAAGTGCTCGAGAAGAGAATCCCCAACCCGTTCATGCCTGACACCCCCCAGAGGATCGCAACCGACACGTCCCAGAAGCTCGGTATCCGCTTTGGCGAGACCATCAAGGCATACATGGCCAATGACAAGCTTGATGTGGCAGACCTGAAGCTGATCCCCCTGGTATTTGCAGGCTGGATCCGCTACCTGATGGGCCTCGATGATGAGGGCAATGCATTCACCCCAAGTCCAGACCCCCGTCTCGAAGATGCCATGGCCCATGTGAAGGGTATCGCCATCGGCGACAAGGGACCCTTCTCAGAGCAACTCAAGCCACTTCTTGGCGATATTTCCCTCTTTGGTGTTGACCTGTATGCGATCGGAATGGCATCGTTAGTTGAAACCTACTTTACCGAGATGGTTGCCTCCAAAGGCTCCATCCGCAAGACACTCGAGAAGTATATCTACTGACCTTTAGGGGGGATGAAATGCACTTGCATATGAAACGTACTGCCGTGGAAGTTCTCTATATTCTTTTGGGGACCTGCCTAGCAGGCTTTGCAATAGCTACCTTCATCCTTCCTGCCAAAATAGCGAGTGGCGGTGTCAACGGCATCGCCACCATCGCCTACCACCTTTTGGGATGGGACCCCGGGCTTGTCATGCTCGTGATCTCCATCCCTCTCTTTTTCCTGGGGACGAGCGTATTCGGCAAGCTCTACGGGTTCAAGAGCCTGAGCGGCACCGTTCTGCTCTCCTTCTGGGTCAGCCTCTTTGGCAAGCTCACCGCCTACAACGGCTTCCTTCCCTATACCGATAGGATGGACACCCTACTCTCTGCCGTCTTCGGAGGGGTACTTCTGGGCAGCGGAATCGGCATCGTAATGCGTTCCGGTTCCAATACCGGTGGCACCGACATCATCGCCCAGGTAATCAGCCGATTCACCCCGCTTCCCATGGGAACGGCCCTCTTCTTCACCGATGCGGTGGTAATTGTCCTGGGGGCCCTGGTCTTTGGGTTTGAACGGGCGCTCTTTGCCGTGATAACCCTCTACCTATCGGGGCAGATGATCAACTACATGGTCATGAGCCTGGGGACCAAGTATGCCAAGACAGCCTACATAGTCAGCGAGCAGTATGAGACGATCGGCAAGCGCATCATAGCCGAACTGCACCATGGAGGCACACTCATAACGGGAACCGGTGTATTTACCGGCAAGGGCCGCACCCTCCTGATGGCAGTGGTGCACAACCAGCAGATCAACTCCCTGATGCAGATCGTCCATGAGGAGGATCCCAAGGCCTTCATGTTTGTGCATGAGACCTACCAGGTCTTGGGTGAGGGTTTTGTGCCTATGCAGCGAATCCTGACACTACAGAAAAAAAAGCGGAGCAAGCAAGACAGTAAAGATGCCTGAAAGGCTTATCGCTATGCTGCTCATCGCCCCTTCCACCTCTCCAATCTCCAGGGCCTTGCTGGTCCCTAGGGCATGGCTGCACGAGCCGATGCCCACTCCATGTGCGACGGGGTCAGAGATGAAGAACATCTTTGCCAGAACTGGGGCAAGCAGGTTTCCCAAGGCCCCGGAGATCACTGTCGAAGCGACAGTCAGGGCAGGGATACCGCCGAACTGTTCGGTAAGGGCTATTGCAATGGGCGTGGTCACCGACTTTGACATGAGCGAGGATAGTACCACCGAATCAAGGCCAAGGAGACCACATGTCCACTTGATGGAGAACAGGGAGGCCAATGCCCCTGCAAAGGTTCCCATCATGACAGGAAGCAGGGAATCCTTGAGCAAGGCCCTCTGGCGATAGATGGAGAGGGCAAGAACAGCCGTTACCGGCGCGAGAAAGAGCGATATGATCGATGAGCCTTTCTCGTAGGAATCCAGAGGGATGTCGAAGACCAACAGCAGGATGACAATAAGGGCCATCGCTATGATCAGGGGGTTGGCCAGGGGGTTCTTGAGCTTCTTGTTTGCCCAGATGCCGATCTTGAACGCAACAATGGAGAGGGCTATCCCGAACAGGGGTGTATTCAACACTTCACGCATTGCGCTTTTTCCTCCAACGTCTCTGCAGGGAAGAGACCAGCACCACCGTCCAGCTGCTTGCGGCAAAGCATGCCAGCAACGAGACCAGGTTCACCACCAGCAGCTGCCACCAGACGCTCTGGATAAGGGCGGCATAGCGCAAGATCCCCACGCCGAAAGGTATGAAGAAGAAGGTCATGTTCTTGAGGAAGAAGTCGGCACTCTCTTCAATGGCTGACTCTTTCAACAGGTTGGAGAGCAAGAGCAGGACCATGAGCAACATGCTTACCACACTGCCGGGAAAGGCAAAGGGAAGGAGGGAGGAGATCAGGTCCCCTAGGATGCAAATGCCGAATATGAGTGCAAGCTGGATGAGTATCTTCATTGAGCAACACCATACCCCATCAGATGGCTTTCTGGGAAGAGGGTGAAACAGACACCCCTCCCCTTTCCAAAAAGAGAGTTCCCCTCCTTTCGATAACTGGGTATACTGCTCTGACTAGCAAGGAGTGAGAGAGATGGCTACTAAGAGCAAAAAGACAAACAGTATGGTAGACAAGAAAGTAGGCAAAGCGAAGAAAATGGGCAAACGCCTCCTGCTTCTGGCCCTGGTAGTGCTGGTACTCTGGGTCGTCACCCTTATCTTTGCCCCCAGTGAAGTCGAATACAAACCAGGCACCACTACCTATATCGCTGGTCTTGAACTTCCGGCAAACCCCAACGGGGAACCGGTCATTACCCATTCAGGCTACTCACTGCTCTACAGTGAGGAGCACGAACAGCCTCTCTGGGTTGCATACCACCTGACCCAGGAAGAACTCTACGGAACCGATTCGCGCAAGGACAATTTCCGGGCCGACCCCTCCATTGCAACAGGCTCAGCAACCTTGGCAGACTACAAGGGCAGCGGCTATGACCGCGGACACCTGGCACCTGCCGCCGACTTCTCCTGGTCGGAAGAGGCGATGAGCGACTCCTTCTTCCTCAGCAACATGAGTCCCCAGGCCCCAGATTTCAACCGTGGGATCTGGAGCACACTGGAGGCAACCGTTCGGAACTTTGCCGATACCGAAGGTGACATATACGTAGTCACAGGCCCCGTCCTCACCGATGGGCCCTATAAGACGATCGGCACGAACAAGGTCTCCGTACCAAAACAGTACTACAAGGTAATTCTCGACTATACCGAGCCTGAGTTGAAGGCCATCGGATTCGTCCTTCCCAACGAGGGCTCGAATGCACGGGTGGAGACCTTTGCAACGAGTGTCAGGCAGGTCGAACAGCTTACCAACCTCGACTTCTTCCCCAAATTGCCTGACCCGGTGGAAGAGAAGCTGGAAACCTCCTTCTCAGTCGCCGACTGGAAGTTCGACTCCTTCCAGGCAAGTGCAGCCCAACGTCAGGGTTTCGAGAAAGCCGAGCCTACCGTCCAGACAAAGGCACATCCCCTCTACACAATGGCAAAGGGGACGCTTACCAAGGTCCTGGTGATGGTGAAGAAGCAATCCCTGAACCTTCTGGACATCTTCCTTCCGAAGAGTGTCATGAAGCAGGTCCAGGGCATTGTCAGCTAAGGGCGAAAGAGGAGAACAAGGATGCGAATGGGGACCTCTTGCGGTAGAATACGGCAGGACTTCCCATGGGAGCGTCAATGCGATGTTCCCCTGGCCCATACACCCTGGAAGTGAACAGATGTACCCACTCATCGTCAGGAAGCAGGACAGACCTCTGTGATGCTCCCTCCTCAAGGATAGGGGCAACCAACAGGTCCCTTCCCAGGAGATACTCATCCTTGCAGGTAAAGAACGGCTTTTCGGGGTAATGCAGGAAAATGGGCCTCATTACAGGCGTCCCATGCTCGGCATTCTCCCCCACTGCAACGATGAGGTAGGCCTTGAGCCTGGCATGGATGGTAGCCATCCTTGCAAACAGCGCTATGGTCTGCCCATCCCCATCAAACTGCCAGTTGTCCTTCGGTCGGTTACCCTCATGGGTTCTCATCAGGGGGGTGAAGGCCGCAAACTCAGTCCAGCGACAGAGCAACTCCTTGGTCCTCTTCATGCCATAGAGGGTGGTATACCCTCCGATATCACTATGATGCAGGCCCATACCACTCATGGCAAGGCTCAATGCACTGGTAATGACTGAAGGGAGGCCATCATCTTCCGACCAGTCCACATTCTGGTCCCCAGCCCACATCATGGGACACAAGGCCAGGCTGCGGGCGTTGCCGGCACGCATGAAGTAGAGGATCTCATCCGCTTTCCCTGCCCCTTCAACCGCAAGCTTGTTTACCTCTGCCCAGATTCCCGGCCACTGGTTGTGCGCGATCATGGCAGGGCTCTTGTCAAAGAGGACCACATCGGTAGGCAGGTACTCGCCAAAGTCGGCCATCCACCCACCAAGACCGAAGTCGATCATCTCCTTCTGGATGACCTTCACATACCACGCTTTGGCCTGGGGATTGGTAAAGTCCACGATGCCGGCATAAAACTCTCCAAAATCAACAAGGTAGGGCTTGCCCTCACCATTGAGGGCAAGGAACCCCTTGGCATCAGCTTCGTTGTAGAGCTCATGGCCCTCCAATACGTAGGGGTTGATGTATCCAAGGAACCGCACTCCCTCATCTGCAAGCTTTGCAACCACCTTGTCCAGATCTGGATAGAGAACCGGGTCCCACTGCCAGTTCCATCTGAGCCGCTTGCCAAAGGAGGTATATCTCTCCCCCTGCCAGTCCTGGGCCCAGATTCCGACTACGGGGACAGAAGAACGTTGCATTCGTTCCAGCTTGTCCAGACAGTTCTGCGTCCCCCCCTGCATGCCCAGGATCACCCCATCATAGACCCAGAGGGGAAGCTTCCCCTGTCTACCTAGGAAGGCTGAGATGTCCTGGACCACCTCAAGGAGGGTTGGCTTTGCACTGAGGGTGATCGAGGACGGGACATCCCAAAACATCAGGCGGTGGGCCCTTTGGGAAGAGAAGTCAAAGTCAGCATAGCCGTAGGTCTCAGCATGGAAAAAATAGCCACGGCTCGAGACAAAGGTTGGCTGGGGATAGAAGGTCGTATGGTAGTCACCCCCTGCCCTATCCTCCCTGTCGGCAGTCTGGGTGATGGCGGTCTTCTTGTTCCTGCCCACCCCCTGTTCCCCGGTCCAGAGGGGGAAGTTCCTTCCCCTCAGGTCCAGATAGGAGAACTGCTCTCCACAGCCGTAGACATGCTCATCCTTTTCGGCAGTGATGAAGAGTTCCAAGCGGTTATAGGGGGAAGGGATGGCAGAAAAGAGCATTTCAAGCCTACCATCACGTTCCAACAGGGAACAGGTCATCGAAATGTCATCCTGGTAGAACCTGATGGTGTAGTGGACCCGCCCCTCTTTCAGCGATTGCGACAGCTCATACCCCTTGAGTCCAACCTTATCCTGGAGATCGTCCTCGATGAAGTAGTTGCCCCGATACATGTCGATCTTCTCAGTTCCCCTGTAGAGGTATATGCAGGGAGAAGAGGGAGTGTGCTCAATAATCGGTAGCTTGTCATAGAGGAGAACCAACCTCTCCTTTTGCATCGTGCAGCTTATCATGGCTAACCCTTGACCCCTCCGGCAGTAAGTCCGCCGATAATCTTGTCATGCAGGAAGATGTACCCAGCGACGCTGGGGATGATCGTGATGATGACGGCAGCGTACATGCTGCTGTAGTCGGTGATGAACTGGCTGGAAAAGAACTTGATCCCAAGCTGGATGGTCCTCGATTCGATGCTGGATGTGAGCAGCATGGCCATGAGGAACTCATTCCACGAGTAGATGAAGCAGAAGGTCGCCGCGGTCACCAGGCCCGAACGGGAAAGAGGCAGGATGATCTTGGTAAAACGCTTGAAGAAGCCACAGCCATCGATGATGGCAGCCTCCTCCAGCTCCTTGGGGATGCTCTTCATGAAGGCTGTCACCAGGAAGATCGAGACAGGGATGTTGACTGCAGTGTAGACAAAGATCAGGGCGGTGAGCGTATTGTAGAGTCCCGTATGGGTGATGAGGGAAAAGTACGGGACCATAAAGGAGATGACAGGGACCAATACCCCTGCAGTAAGGATGGTATAGATGACATCCCGACCCTTGAAGTGCTCGCGGGAGAGGATGAAGGCGGCCATGCTTGTCACCAGGCTGTTGACGATTACGGCACAGACGGCCACAACCACCGAGTTCAGCAAAAGCCTGGGCAGGCTTGCCATGGAGAGGGCCTTGACGTAGTTGACCCATTGTATCTTTGCTGGCCAACCGAAAGGGGAGATCTGCAGCTCGAGGTTGGTCCTCAGCGAGCTGACAAACAACCACAGGAGCGGCAACAGGGAGAGCCCAAGGAGGGTTCCCAACAGAATCCATTTGAGAATATTTGCGAAGATCCACAGAGGGGTACGTTTTGCATGCATGAGGGGCCTCCTACTGTGCCATTTCGCTCATCGGGTCGGATTTTCCGAAGAGTTTACGAAGTACGGTAATCACCACCGTACCCAACAGGATGAGGAAAACACCAGCAGTGCTTGCCTCGCTATAGCGCAGTGCATCCATCTTCAGATAGAGGTCGATGCCCATCGTGGTGGTAGCATATGCCGGCCCTCCACCTGTCATGAGGAAGGTCGATTCAAAGTGTCGCATGCCGTAGGCCATCGCAAGGGTCATGGTGGTGACCAGGGTGCCGCGAAGCATGGGAAGGGTAATGGAGAACTCCTGCTGCAGAGTGCTTGCCCCGTCGATCTGGGCAGCCTCATAGAGTGACTGCGAGATGTTCATGGCAGAAGCCAACAGGACGATCATGAAATAGCCGATATAGATGACTGTCTGGAAAATAACCGCAAACAAGGCTGTATCAGGGTTTCCCAGCCAGTTACGGCTCTCCATGCCGAAGAGTGTTCCCAGGATGGCGTTGAGTGGCCCGTTGACGTTGTAGATCGCTACCCAGACCATGGCCAAGGCTACGGTGGAGATGACGTTGGGAAGATAGTAGACAGTCCTGAGGAACTTCCAGCCCTTTGGCTTGCGTACGAGAATGATCGCAACAAGGCAGGCAAGGGGGACCTGGATGAATCCCTGGCAGAGGGCCCAGATGATGTTGTTGCCCAAGGCCTTCCTGAATGTCGCATCCATGATGAGCTTCTTGTAGTTTGCTAGGCCATTGAACTTCATCCCCCCGATGCCTCGCCAGCTGGTGAAGCTGGTAAAGACGGTAAAGAAGAAGGGATAGACAAAAAAGAAAAAGAAAAACAGGGAGACAGGCAAAAGGAAGAGGATTCTTCCGGCCCAGTTAGTTCGGTCTCGTGGCGCTAATGCCTGCATGGGAAACTCCTACTACATGGTATGAAATGAGGATGAGCCACCACAGCTGTGGTGACCCATCGTAGACAAGGCTTTTAGCGCTCGATCTTGCGGTCAACCAAGGCACAGAACTCTTCGGCAGAGATTCTTCCAAGGGCAAGGGCACCGAGCTGCTGGGCAAATTCCAGGGTGACTTCTGCACCGAGGGCTGCCTCGAGATCAAAAGATGTGGTCTTTGCACCATTTGCAACATCATAGAACTGCTTCTGCAGGCCAATGGTCGGCAGATAGTCTGTCTTGATGGCAAACATTGCACCGGAGCTCTCCGCAATGCGGGCAATACTCTTTGCACTGGTCAGGTACTTGAGGAAATCAAGTGTTGCAGCTTCCCGTGCAGGATCCTTGCTGGAAGCGGCACAGATGTTTGCCTGCAGGCGGCTGATCATGAAATCAGAGGTTGGCCCAACAGGAGGAAGACCGGCAATCTTGATGGAGTTGAAGAATGGAGTGGCAGCAAGGTCGGCACGACCTGCATACCAGGGGCCATTGGAGAAGACAGCGGTACGACCAGCGAGGAAGTGACCACCACTACCACCTGCACCAAGACCGACAGCGTCGCTTGTGGAGTAGTCTGTGATGAACATCTTCACGAGCTTTGCAGCCTCGACGAAAGCTGGATCGGTAAAGCTCTTGTCCCAAACATTCACGCCACCAAGGGAGACAGCAAAATGGGAGAACCAGATCATCGATGTCCAGGCGTTTGTATCGCCAGTCATCTGGCTGGAGGGTGCAATTCCGGCGGCCTTGAGCTTGTCAAAGGCAGCGGTCAGGTCTTTCATGGTTGTAGGGATTGAGGTTACCCCAACGGACCTGAATGCGTCCATGTTGTACCAGAGGGGAAGGATCGCGGTTTCCATCGGCAGGGACTTGAGCACTCCATCGACGGTGGACTGGGCAATGGAACCAGCATCAAAGGTGGCCTTCCACTGGGGATCCATCACCTTGGCAAAGTCCATGAGGAGCTTTGACTGGTAGAAGGTCTCTGTGGTGGGGTTGAACTTGATCGTAAAGATATCCGCAGGAGCCTGGTTGGCTGCCAGGGAGGTACGGACCTTCTGCTCATAGGCATTGTAGTCAGGCTGTGGTTCGATGACAACCTTGATCTTCCCTGCATTGGCGGCATTGTACTCTTTTACCAAAGCCTCAACGGAGGGGGCCTTGCTGTCATTGCCTACCCAGATGCTTGCCCAGCGAAGTTCAATCTCCTTCTGGGGGGCTGTCTCGCCCTGTGCCTGTGCAAAGAGAGAGAATGTCAGCGATAGCATTGCGAGCAACACGACGAGAGCCTTAGATGTTCGTTTCATGATAATCTCCTTTTTATAGTAACTTCTTGACGAAAGTACTCACCTATTCTATGACCTTCCAGCCCTTGAGCCTGGCCACTATCTCCAAGGGCCTGATATAGGTCCCATAGACAACCGAGGAGTGATGGGCAAGCCCATTGTACACTACCAGGTCCAAAACTTCCTTCACAGGACGGTCAAAGACCGCCTTCATATAGGTCCCCTTCAGCAATTTCTCCATGGGGATGGCCTTGGCTTTCTGCAGGAACATGCGGTACCCGCCACGGGCTGAGTCGATGCGCAGTACCGAAAGAGGCCCATTCTTGAGGACAAAGTCGGCAGTAACACCCTTGCCACCTGCGAAGTAGGTGTCCAGGGAGCGGTTGCATACCCCATCCCAAAGGTTGCAGGGAGCAACACCACAGTGCCAGAACAGGGCAAAGTCCTGTGCAAAGTCGACCTGGGAGAAGTCGAAGAGGAAGGGGGTCTCAGCCCCCAGGGCTGCATGGGCTATCATGGAGAGGGCCCCATCGATATCACCCTCACAGGCGAGGATCATCCCTTCAGACTGCAGGAGGGACATGGCAGCACAGGGGGAGACGCCAAAGTCCCTGGCGAATTCCGGCCAGCACCTGATGGCCAGGGCCGAGAGCCTATAGTGGCTATAGAAGGCGGTAAGCTTGGCAGAGAGCTGGGAGACCTTCTCGATCTGAAAATCCGAGAGGGTCGATACGTCGAAGGTCTTCCTCAGCTGGGCCATCCTGGAGGCAACGTCCTCCTCAGTGACCGGCCAGGCGTGCAGTTCGCTCAACTCATAGTGGTCGACCAAGGCCCCTGTCTGTCCAAACAGCAGGTTGTCCTGCACCCCAACGTTGAAGAACCCATCGGCTCGGTAGCCGACGATACCGATCTTCGCGCTCTTCATCGCCTTGATGACGCGTAGCGCATCGACCCAATCCTCGTCGATGTGGTCCTGGATGATGACCGTATAGTTGTCTACCCCGCTCTTATAGAGGTTCGAGGCGTTGAGGTTTACCCCACAGACAGAGTTGAGCCGGATCTTTCCCCCATTGTAGGGAAGCTCGGGCAGGCCCCAGAGCAACATCGGAGCCTTCACTGCATTCTGCAGCTGAAGAACGAGATGGCCAAGATGGAAGGTACCCGAAATGCAGACAACCCCATCGACATTGGCATGGGCAAGGCGCTCGGCGGCGGCAAGCCCCTCTTCCTGGCTGATGACAAGCTCTTCAATGATTTCCCAGCTCACACTCTCCAGGCCAGAAAGGTCTTCTCGAATCTTGGCGTACAAATCAGCAGCAGCCTTATAGTCATAGGTAGTTCTGGCCAGGCAGACAACTCCCAGGGTAATAGGTTTTTTCACAAAAACGCTCCTCATGTAGAAGGAAAAGCAGAAGGCCCTTCCCAATAACGTTATTTACTTTCTATAAGTAAGTAAATAACGGATTATGCGTTTCGTCAATAAAAAAAATGGAAACTTATGCGAAGAACTCTTTCAGCACCAAATCGGAGGCTCCCTTTTGAGCTAGCAGCGGGTCGTACGCCGTAGCAAAAATCAACGGGGGATTGTTTTCGAATGCATCCGGTTCCACTATCAGGCGCTTCACCTCGGTAGCCAGGGCATCGGCCACCACAGAGGAGCAACAGACAAAAAGAAAGGACTGGGGGGCCAGGAGACGTTTGATGATGCGCATTGCGATCACCAGATAGCCAGCCGCCCGCTCGATGGTGCGAAGGGCAAAGGGATCCTTCTCCTTTAGCTTGGCATCGAGGCCCTCAAACAGGGCGAGGCGAAGGTCGACCGAGTTCGGGTCAAGGTCCTGCAGGAAGGCCTGCAGGCAGCCTCGTGTCCCACAGCTACACCTAGGCCCATCAAAGTTGATGGGTATGTGCCCTGTCTCGATGGTCATCTCCTTGCTGTTGGTATAGATGACATCATCATGGACAAAGGCTCCGTTGACCCCTGTGCGCAACAGGAAGGTAAACATCGAGTTGTGATGGCTGTACCCTCCATACCGATATTCGCTGAAGGCAAGGGCGGAGCAGTTGTTGTGTATCAGCACAGGCATACCAAGCCGTTCTTCCAGGCGTTCGACCAGAGCCACGTCCTTCATCCCCACGATACGGGGATAATAGGCCACCCTCTTGTTGCGAAGGTCAACCTGGCCAGGAGCTGCAACCCCCAGACCGAGCACCCTCTTCCTGTCGATGGAGAGTTGGCCAAGGATTTCCTGGACCTGTAAGACGATGAGGTCGAGCACCTCATCGGCATGAACACCCCCAGGAAGCGGGTGCATCCCGGAATAGATCCTGTCGCCAATGAAATTGAAGACCCCGATGGAGAGGTAGGCTGTCCAGAACTCCAGACCGATGGAGAGGTAGGCATCCTTGGAAACGATGTAGTTTACCGGCCTCCTGCCCTTCTTGGCAGCAGCACCCTCCTCCAGTTCAGAGGAGAGGGCCTCGATGAGGCCTTCCTCTTCCAAGGCAGTGAAGATGCGGAAGATGGTAGGAGCCTTCAGACCGGTACTCTGCACAATCTCTGACTGCGAGGTACCAATGCGTTGGGATGCATGGATTATGGAGAGAACCATCTTCTGGTTGTGCACCCTCAGGTCCGAAGCCCTCATTGGATTTGCCTGCATGTATTCGCTCCTTTGCCTCAAGTCTATCCCCTTCGCCTGAAAAAATCCACAAGAAGTGGCTTTACAACCGAACCATTATGGAATATATTTACTTTCACTAAGTAACTAAAGAAAGGACTCACAATGGAAATCGCCAAATCATTGACCAAGACCGCCTCTTTTGCCAAGGAAATCCGCAAGAAAACGCTCTACACCATTGGGAAGCTCGGCGTAGGACACATAGGAGGGGCGCTTTCGATCGTTGAGCTGTTGGCACTCCTCTACGACCAGGAGATGCGCATCGACCCCAAAAACCCCACCTGGGAGGACAGGGACATGCTCGTCCTCTCCAAGGGCCATGCTGGCCCCGCCCTCTATGCAACCCTTGCCCTGAAGGGCTTCTTCCCACTCTCCGAGCTGGACACGCTCAACCAGGGGGGCACCAACCTTCCCAGCCACTGTGACAGGACAAAGACAGTCGGCATCGACATGAGCACAGGCTCCTTGGGCCAAGGCCTTTCGGCTGCCTGCGGCCTGGCACTTGCCCACAAGGTGGACAAGAAAAAGAACCTGGTGTTTGCCATCATAGGGGACGGGGAGTCCCAGGAAGGACAGAACTGGGAGGCAGCCATGTTTGCCGCCCACTACAGGCTTGACAACCTCATCGCCTTCACAGACTACAACAAGATGCAGATCGACGGGATGACCGACCAGATCATGGGTCTTGGTGATGTCGAGGGAAAATGGAGGACCTTCGGCTGGTATACCCAGCGGGTCGATGGGCATGACCTGGAGGCTATGAGCGGCGCTATCGCAAACGCAAAAGGCCAGAAAGGCCAGCCCTCGATGATCATCCTGGACACCATAAAGGGTAAGGGGGCTGCCTTCTGTGAAGGAAAGGTCACCAACCATAACATGAACTTTGACATGGCCGTAGCAAACGAAGCCATCGCCCAACTGGGTTGAGGAGGAGAGAACCATGGAAAACAAGGAAATGCGAGCAGTATACTGCGACACCCTCATCGATCTGGCCAAGGCTGATTCCCGCATCATGGTGGTCGAGGCCGACCTCATGCGTGCATCAGGGACCACAGGATTCCAGACCCTCTTCCCCGACCGGGCTGTAGATGTTGGGGTAGCGGAAGCAAACATGGTAGGGGTCAGTTCCGGCCTGAGTGCTGCAGGGAAGATTCCCTTTGCCGCTACCTTCGGCTGCTTTGCCTCCCGAAGAGTATTTGACCAGTTCTTCATCTCCGCAAACTATGCCAGGCTCAATGTGAAGCTGGTAGGTACGGACCCCGGGATTTCCGCGGCATTCAACGGGGGGACCCATATGCCCTTCGAGGACATCGGGTTGATGAAGATGATCCCAGGCCTCACCATCCTGGAGCCCTCGGACCCTGTCTCCCTGGAGGCATTGCTGCGCGCCTGTGCCCTCCACCAGGGTTGCACCTACATGCGTCTACACCGCAAGCAGACCGCTCCCCTCTACAAGGAGGGTGAGACCTTCACCCTGGGAAAGGGCAAGGTCCTCAAGGATGGCAGTGATGTCACCATCATCGCCCTCGGTGCAATCCTCGTCCCTGAAGCCCTCAAGGCTGCCAGGCTTTTGGAAGAACAGGGCATTTCAGCTGCCGTGATCGACATGCACACCGTCAAGCCGTTGGATGAAGAGCTGGTCCTGGAGTATGCCAAAAAGACCGGGGCCATCGTGACGGCGGAGAACCACCAGGTCAGCGGGGGCCTTGGCGCCTCGGTAGCCACCTTCCTTGCAAAGGCCCACCCCACCAGGATGGCCATGGTCGGAATCCAGGATGAGTTTGGCCAGGTAGGGACACAGGCCTGGCTACAGGAATACTACAAGCTAACTGCACAGGAGATAGCAAAACAGGCTATTTCACTAAGGAGCAACAGATGAAAATTGCAATTGCATCGGACCTTTCGGGCTTTCCCCTCAAGCAGGAGATAGCCAAACACCTGCTGGAAGCGGGGTATGAGCTGCTGGACTTTGGCATCGAGTCTGCCGACAAACCCCAGCCCTACTTTATCCAGGCCCCCAAGGTAGCCAAGGCCATCCAGAAGGGAGAGGCCGAAAAGGGCATTCTCATCTGCGGTACCGGCCAGGGCATGGCGATCGTCGCCAACAAGCACAAGGGTATCTATGCCTGTGTGGTTGACGACATCTTCTCTGCTGAGAGGTCGAAGATCGTGAACAATGCCAACGTCATCACCCTCGGTGGCTGGATAACAGCCCCCTTCCTTGGGGTCCAGATCGTTGATGCCTGGCTTGCAATGGCCTTTACCCAGAAGATGGAGTTCAAGAAGGATTTCCTTACCAATGCCTTCAACCAGGTTCAGGAGTTGGAAAAGGAGACCTTCAAATGATCAGCAGCGTGCTCAGCAGTGTCCACATCCTCCAGTTCGAGGACCTTTCGGGCAGTGAGCTCTTCGATGTCCTCTCGTTTGCAGCAGGCAAACGGGAGTCATTGCGAGTAGCAGCTGTCTTTGACGGTGCACCAATCCCGGCAAGGGATGACTTGCTGGAGGCCCTGGGAAGAGTGTGCACGGTCACCCATTTCGACCGCGTAGAGCCAAATCCCAAGAGTGAGGATATCCAGAGCATGTTTGGTGACCCCTCTTTCAGGGATGTAGACCTCGTACTGGGAATCGGCGGGGGAAGCGTCCTTGACTCGGCAAAGGCTCTGGCGATGCTCGCCAGCAACGGAGGGGCCCTTGACGACTACCTGGGTAACACCCCCACAAGGAAAATCGAGAAGAAGAGCCTCCCGCTGGTGCTTGTCCCAACCACTGCGGGAACCGGGTCGGAGGTTACCAAAGTAGGGGTCTATACCAGTGCAACAGGGAGGAAATACACCCTGGGCTCCCCCTTGATGGCAGCCCATACAGCCCTTCTGGTTGGGTCATTTCTGGACTCCATACCCCCATCGCTCTGTGCAGCAACCGGGCTCGATGCCCTCGACCATGCACTTGAATCGATCTGGAACAAGAACGCTACACCCATCACCCGAAAGGCATCGGAGGATGCGGCCATAGCAGTGTTGACCCACCTGCCGCCCCTCTATCAGGCCATTGTCCGAAAGGACAAGGACCGAAGGGCCCTCCAGAAGCGGATGCTGGTCTCCTCCACCATGGCTGGGATCGCCTTCAACATGACCGGCACTGCCGCAGGCCATGCCATCTCATTCATCCTCAGCGAACAGTGGCATGTTCCCCATGGCCTGGCCTGTGCATTCACCTTGCTGGAGGTGTTCGACTGGGCATCGCAGAACGAGGAGACCCGATCCTCCCTCGCAAGGATCGCATCCCACTTCTATCCCGAGGTATCCGAGCAGGACAGGCTTGTCGCTTTGCTCAGGGACCGTATTGCGACCCTGATGAAGGAGATGCAGATCCCAACCACGTTTGGAGCCTTGGGTGTCAAGCTCAGGGAGGAAGAGATAGAGCCGCTGTTCGAACGGTGCTTCAGTGACCCGAAGATGCACAACCAGCTTCCCCCGATGCAGGGCCCTGACCTCTACAGCCGCCTGAGTAGCAAGCTATGAGCGCCATCCTGCTCTCTGGCCTGGTGGTCTTCATAACCCATACCCTGGAGGCTGTCACAGGCTTTGGCTGCTCGGTCCTGGCCATGCCCTTCGTGACAGCCCTGCTGGGCATCAGGCTAGGGGTGATGGTCATCACCGTCCTTGCCTGGATCCTGGCCCTCTATTTTGCCGTAATGAAATTCAGGGACATCGATTGGAAGCAATACTTCATCATCACTTTTTTCATGCTGCTGGGACTTCCTGTGGGGATGTACCTCTTCAGGAGTGTCGACAGCGCAAGGCTGAGGATGATACTTGCCTACTTCATCCTTGCAGTATCGGTCTGGCAACTCTTTCGGCTGGGCATGAACAAGCAGGCAAAGCCTGTCCTCCAGGCAAAGGCAGCCCTACCCTACTACCTTCTCCTGATAGCGGGGGGCGTCATCCATGGGATCTTCTCCTCAGGAGGACCTCTGGTGGTGCTCTATGCCTCAAGACAGCTGCAGGAGAAAGGGAAGTTCAGGGCAACACTCTGTATGCTTTGGACCACCTTGAACACCATACTCATTGCAACCTATTTCATTGAGGGCTCCTTTACGCTCCCGGTTGCAAAGACCACTGGCCTATTGGTTCCCTTTGTGCTGGTTGGAATCGTCGCGGGAGAAAAGATCCATGACAGGGTCGACGCGCGTACCTTCAGCCTCATCGTATTCGGCATGTTGTTTTTGACAGCCATATTCATGCTTATTTTTTAGGGGTCACCATGCAAGAGATCAACTACAGGGTTCCTGACGAACTCATAGCAAGAAACCACAAGTCCATGATCCTCTCACTCCAGTCATCACGCTTCACCCAGTACGGGAGAGTCATCGAACATCTGGATGTCCAGCCCCTGATAGAGAGGGCCCGCACGACCACCCCCATTCCCCAGGAGGGCAATCTCTATGTCCCCTCAGTTGGGGATCTGGAGGCATTCCCCGTTGCGAGGGAGCTTGCCTCATACTATGGAAACAGGCCCATCCAGATTGGATTCTGCAATGGCCGCAACATGAGCATGAACGGCATGGAGTACCACAAGAGCCCTGAGATCGTGATCGCCGTGACCGATTGCGTCCTCTTCCTCTGTCCCTTTGCAAGCCTCAACGAGTTTGATACGGTCAAGACAACCGATGCAGAGCTCTTCTACCTTCCCAAAGGCTCGGTAGCACTGCTGGACGACAAGGTCCTCCACCTGGCACCCTGCATGGTCGACAGGAAGGGATTCCAGACCATCATCGTCCTGCCCAAGGAGACGAATGAGCCATTGGACGCTGAAGAGACCAAACAGCGCGATGCTTCCCAGGATAGGGAAGATCGCCTGCTTTTCAAGAAGAACAAGTGGATGATAGCCCATCCCGAACGGATGCAACTGGTCAGCCAGCATGTCCATGTCGGGCTGGTGGGAGATAACAGGGTGGTCAACCCTCTCTGAGGGTGGGCCTACTCAGGCCTATCGTCTTCGTCGTCTTCTTCCTCATCTCCAAACTCTTCGTCAATGCCATCATAGGCGGTGTCGAAGGTGGTGTATTTCCCTCGTACCGAACGCTCATAGGGGTCGAGGACAAAGTACCCGTCAAACAACTGGTAGATGGCAAAGGCATCGGTTTCGTCCAGTTCGTAACTCCCCTCATAGTCGGCGTGGTTTTCCATCCAGTCGTACAGGCCCTCATCAGCGATGTAGTCCACTTCCTCGTCATTGGCCACACGGTCCAACAGGCAGGCCGCAACATAGTCAACCTCCTCATAGGGCTCTTCCCCCATGGAGGCGTAGTCGGTCCGTTCCAGAACCTCCTCAAGGGAGGAGAACCGCCCTTCAATGGCGAACTCTGCCGGGATGGCGATGAAATACGCCCTGTCAAACTCCACGATATAGCTGACCTGGGGAATCTCCCCCTCTTCTGCACTGCTGAACAGGGTTTTGCGAATCTCCCCTTCATCCATCAGCCAGTAGAACAGTTCTTCCTCAAAATAGATCTCGGTGGTGCTGTCCATCTCCGAGGGGAATGTGTAGGCTGAAAACCTTTCAGGAAGGGCGGGGAGGCTTATCATGGCCATGTTTGCCTCAGCAAATGCAACTGGGCTGCAGGAAAGGGTCGGGGGATTCGTACCCTGTACCCTGTAATAGAGCTCCCGGTAGAAAAAGTCCTGAAACTGGAGACTATCATCAACATAGATGGCATCGACAGGCTCCCCTTCCTGCATAACCTCGGCACACATCGCCTCTTCACTCTTGCCAAACCAATCCTGCTTGGCTGAGGCTAGATCTGCATATTCAAGAAACACGCCTTCTCCGATGATGTAGAACTTGCCCTGGTGAGCATACACCCCACTCTTCCCATCGAACAGGGAGAGACTGCCCTCGTCAGTTGACCTGATCGTCTCCCGGTCTACCTTGCCATTGGGCTTGCAACCCTTGCTGAACTGCATATATGAATTCCTCGCTTATCTGAAGATCCTAGTGGGAAGCCCCAAAGGGCACCCGTATCGGCAGTATATGCTGACAACAGCCAGGTGCGATAGAGAGAAAGGGAAGATTCGTGGTTGTTCCCCCTAGGAGAAAAAGGAAAAAGGGAAGCTGAAAACACAGCTCCCCTATACCGCAAGAAGACTGAAGGCCGCATAAGCGGCCTTCAGCTGAACATTATTTGGAGATGAGCATCGTCTTTGGATCGAGACTGACACCCATAAGTTTCCCATTTTGCGTAGTGCGGGATTTCACTAAAGTCATCACCACCTTATCACGTTCCTCGTTGTAGATAAGGCCAATAAGCACATCGATCAGGTCCTTGTACTTGAGCATGGTATTGGGAACACCAAACTCATCATAGGCAACATCGGCACGGACTGGAGAAACACTGAACCACACCTCAAGGTTCATATCAACAGCAAACTGCTTGATCTTCCTCACATCGTCTTCGGTGGCTACCGTAAGCTTGTACCCGTCAAAGAGGATTGCATCAGCTTTGAAGGAACCATGCTTGATGAGGGTTTCCAGGCTGGAGAGCACTTTATCAATCGTGACATTCTCCTGGCTAAAATTCATGACGACACGATTGGAGAGGATGTTATTATAGACAGAAGCTGCATCGGCAAGGCTTCTTCCTTCTGAGACTTCACGAAACACTTCCTTATACCAGTTGATGACATGCTCTACGTTTCCAGAGAAAGAGACGTGGATAACATGCTGGCCCCTAAGGAGTTTGTCGGTGGCAAGGTGCACCAAACACGCTGTTTTGCCTACACCATGACGAGAAACAAGTACGCCGAGATTACCACGACCGAGTCCCCCATCAAGAGAATCATCAAATACACGCAGCGGACTCAAGTCGTTCAACTCTTGGATTTCCATATTGCTCACCTCCAGAAGATTTGTTGTTCTACTGCCAGTATACTATAAAAAAGTTGGATTGGGTAGGAATTTGCACTATGAGCATGATGCAAAGGCCACCGGCAAAAAAAACCTCCATCCAGAGAGAACTCTGAGTGGAGGTGTATTTGCTGGCAAAAGGCTTATTTCTGCTCTTTCCTGCGCTTTTCCTGGTAGTCCAGTTTCAGCTGCTCGGAAACGCTCTGAGGTACCTTTCCGTACTTGCTCAGTTCCATGGAGAACTCGCCCTTTCCCTGAGTCAGGGAGCGCAAGGTCGTGGAATACCCGAACATTTCGGAGAGGGGGACCTCAGCGTAGACAGTACACATGGCATGGTCTTCAGTGGAACTGATGATGATACCGCGTCTCTGGTTAACAGAAGCAAACAAGCTTCCCTGGAATTCAGTGGGGGCTACAACCTCAACCTTCATGATAGGCTCGAGGATAACCGGCTTGGCCTTCTCGAAAGCTTCCCTGAAAGCATTGAGTGCGGCAGTCTGGAACGCCTGGTCGGAGGAGTCAACCGGGTGCCATGCACCATCGTTGACAACAGCCCTGACACCAAGGACGGGGAATCCAACCTGGCTTCCTTTCTTGATCGCCATCTGGAAGCCCTTGTCGCAGGAGGGGATGTATTCGGTAGGAATCGATCCGCCCTTGACCTCGTCGCTGAACACATAGTCCTTGGGATCTTCACCCTCAACAGTCTCCGGTAGGGGCTCGATGTATCCTGCAACACGTGCATATTGACCGGAACCACCAGTCTGTTTCTTGTGGGTGTAGTTGAAAGAAGCGCGTTCGGTAATGGCCTCACGGTACGCAACCTCTGGCTGACCAATCTCCACCTCTGCCTTGTACTCACGCTTCATGCGCTCGACATAGACTTCAAGGTGCAGCTCTCCCATTCCCTGGATGATGGTCTGGTTGGACTCTGGGTCAACATAGGAGCGGAAGGTCGGGTCCTCTTTGGTAAAGCGGTTGAGAGCCTTACCCATATTGTCTGCTGCCTTCTTGTCCACCGGCTTGATGGCAAGGGAGATAACAGGGTTAGGAACATACATGGAACTGAGGGAGTAGTTAAGCTTGGGATCACAGAAGGTGTCACCTGATGCACATTCGATACCGAACAGTGCGGCGATCTCACCACAACCTGCCTCGGTAAGGTCTTCCATGTTGTTGGAGTGCATGCGGATAAGTCTTCCTACCCTGAACTTCTTGCGGCTTCGGGTATTGAACAATTCGTCGCCCTTCTTCACCTTGCCTTGGTAGACACGGATGTAGGTGAGCTGACCGTACTGGCCATCCTCGAGCTTGAATGCAAGCACAACGGGAGGGAGGTTCTCGTCCGAAGGAAGGATGATCTCCTGCTCGTGGTTGTCCAGGTCCAATGCCTTGTTGACAACCTGCCCTGGGTTGGGAAGGTAGCTGACCACTGCATCGAGCAGGGCCTGGATACCCTTGTTCTTATAGGCAGAACCCATCAGCACGGGAACGAGCTGCAAAGCGATGGTCGCCTTGCGGATCTCCTCGCGGATAAGTTCTTCGGTCACAGTCTCTTCCAGCATCGCTTCCATCAAGGCATCGGAGCACATGGAAATGCTGTCAAGCATGACTTCGCGCTTTGCAACGGCTTCGGCAAGCAATTCTGCAGGGATCTCTGCCTCACGCATCTGATCCTCGGCAACGCCAGCGTCAAAATAGAGGGCTTTCATGGAAATGAGGTCTACTACACCCTTGATCTTGTCCTCAAGGCCGATGGGAATCTGCAACAAAACAGCGTTCAGGCCGAGTTTCTCGACCAGCTGTTTCTGGACACGGTAGGGATTTGCTCCGGTACGGTCACATTTGTTGACAAATGCAATTCGGGGAACATGGTAGCGCTTCATCTGACGGTCAACAGTAATTGACTGGCTCTGCACACCTGCAACGGAACAGAGGACAAGCACCGCTCCATCAAGAACACGCAAAGAACGCTCAACCTCAATGGTGAAGTCGACGTGTCCCGGAGTATCGATGATGTTGATCTCGTTTCCTTTCCACATAACGTTAGTTGCAGCGGAAGCAATCGTAATTCCACGTTCTCGCTCAAGCTCCATGCTGTCCATGGTGGCTCCAACGCCGTCTTTGCCACGAACTTCATGTATTTCGTGGATCCTATTGCAGTAGTAGAGGATACGTTCGGTGAGAGTAGTCTTACCCGAGTCAATGTGGGCACTAATTCCGATATTCCTCATGTTTTGCAAGTCAGCCATACTATTAAACCTCTATAATATAGAATAAAAGCGATGCTGCAGTATTTTCTGCAACTTACATTGTCCGTATTGAATGAGCCGGTTGTTTCTTGTATACCCATATGCTGCAAAGAGGAAGGGATAGAAACTCAGCCCGCTAAATACCAGCAGCCTAGCGTACCTTGTGGATAATATTACAATCATGGTTTTTGTGCAATCCCTTTTGTCCACACAATCCTTTTCCGACTCGATAATTGTATGATACAATGGGCTTGAGGTGTGCTATGAAAACCATTTTCACTAAAATCATAGAAGGGGAGATCCCCTCCATCAAGTTGCATGAAGATGCCCTTTGTACGGTCATCCTGGATATCAACCCAGTCAACAAGGGCCATCTGCTGGTCATCTCCAGGGAACCCTACCCAACCTTCAGCGAGTGTCCCCAGACGACCCTGGACCATCTTATGGCCATCGCCAAGCTTGCCGACAGCAAACTGCGCACAGCCTTGGGCTGTGAAGGTACCAACCTGCTCATCAACAACGGGGAAGCGAGCGGCCAAGAGGTCCCTCACCTACATATCCATCTCATACCCCGCTTCACCAATGACGGGAAAAAATTCGCTTTCACCAAAGAGACCTATGCCGATGGCGAGATGGCCACCTATGGCAAAAAGCTGGGGTTCTGAGCATGAAAGCATGTCACCACTGCCACAGTGCAATAGATGTCCTGATGACGGTAGGAACCTCCACCCTCTGTCCCACCTGCAACAAGCCCCTGCACAGCTGTTTCAACTGCAGGTTCTATAGCCCTGGAGCATACAACGACTGCCTTGAAGAGGTTGATGAGTTCATCGAAGAGAAAAAAGAGGCAAACTTTTGTGATTTCTTCATGCTTGGCGACGATGACCAGGAAGAGATGAGAAAGCACGCCGAAGCCAAGAGGCGGGCAGAAGCCTTCTTCAACAACTAAGGAACACTACCATGAACAAACGGACCATACTCCTCATTTGCACCCTATTGCCCCTCTTGCTGCTGGGATGCCAGAGCTATACGGCAAGCAAAGGCATCGCTGCCATAGAACCCCTTGCCTCCATCACTGATGGCAAGACCATAACCAAGCCCTCCACCCTCCAGGAAGCAAAGGCCAAGGAGGAGGCAGAGGCCAGGGAAAAGGAACAACAGCAGCAAGAGGTACTAGCATCCCAACTACAAAAACAACTGGAGCAGAAACTCTCGACCCTGAGTGCAGGGGAGGTGAAGCTACAGGCAACCATCACCGACCTGGAAAACCAGCTGGCAGAAGCCAGGAAGAAGAGCGAACAGCTCACGGTGACCCTTACAGCCCTCACCCTGGAAAAGGAAACCTTGGCCAAGGAGAGCGAACAGGCACAAAATGAGGGCAACGAGCGCATCCAGGCCCTCGAGCAACAGAACGCCCTGCTCTCCTATCAGATAGCAGAACTACAGAACCTCATTGAGGAACAGGAAGCTCAGCAGCTACAACAGCAGGCCGAGAGGAAAAAGCTGGAACAGGAACAGCAAGAGATGCAAGCACAACAGGATGCAGAAAATGCACACGCCTGGCTGGATCTGAGCAACCAGCGCGACGAGCTCCAAGCCGAAAACCGCCTGCTGAAGGCACAGCTGGAAGAGAAGACCCTCACCATTGAGGAGAAGGTAAAGCTTGAACAGCAACGAAGTGCAGAGGCTAAACGGCTGGAGAGCGAGAAACAGGCAGCACTGAAGGCCAAGGAGGCCGAACAGCAGCACATGGCGGCCGAGGAGGAGGCCAGACGCCTTGCCGCCGAGCAGGAGCAGATGAAAATCCCCCCTCTGGACAAGATTACCTTCCCTAGGCTCTATACCACTGACATGAATGCCTCACTCGCCAAGGAGGGAGAGAAGCTCCTTGCCCTGATGATCCCTCTCTCCGACCTGCCTTGGACGAATGCCAACACAGTCAAGGAGGTGCACCAGAGCATCAGCGACCTCAACGCACCGGTCATCTTCGTTACCGGGCACATGGAGAATGTCATAGCCTTGGTCAGGGAGATGCGCAGCAATGCCGCACTCTTCAGCAGTGGGGCCATCATCACCAGCTTCCCGATCCTAGAGGTCAGCGACGGTGGCATGGAGATACAATACCAGGAGAAGAAGACGGTCCGCCTGGCGTTGGCAAACCTTCCCGAATACCAGGTGGTAGAGCAGGTCCTACGTGGGGGGGATTGGAAAAACACCCAGAAAAGCCTCGAAAAACAGAGGTTGGCACAGGTGGAAAAACTCTTGGCAGAGGGATCGTTGACAACGCCTACCCTCTTGGGAGCATCCCTCTATGAACCTTCCTACCGGGATTGGAATACCTTCAGCCCTGTCGCCTATCGGCAGGTGGACTACCTCTGGCCCCTAAGCGAACGTCTGGAAAGCGAAGGATTCTTCGATACCTACAGGCTTACCCACTTCAATGAAGCGACCAGTGCAGGCAACACCCTGCTCACACCCCAGTGGCAGGAGCGGGTAGACTTCCTCTTCAGCAGAAAGATACTTCCCCTGGAATCAACACTGCTCACCATAGGTGGCGAGTCTGCCCCTGACAGTAAGGGTTACTCCAGGTTTGGCATCGTGGCAACCTACCTCATCCCCTGATCAGGACCTGTCCTCTCCCGAACCTGGCTCGCCTATGACCTCCATGTGGCCCTCAATGGTAGAGAACTGCTTGCTGAGCTTGCGGATCCTTACCGACCAGAAGAACATTGCAAGGCCAGAGGCCAGGAGCACCACCCCTACCAGCTTCAGAAGGAGGCTTCCGATCTGGGTGGGGAATGCAAAGAACAGGGCGGCAAGCAGCAGGGAGAAGAGCGCCTCAGAGAGGAATGGGGAGACACTGATGTTGCCCTTGCGCAAAAGGAAAGCCTGCAAGAGCGAGATGATGGCAGAGACCACCAGCTGTGCTGCCAGGATGTAGAGCAATAGGTGGGTGCTGAAATTCTTGGTAGAAAGGGAGAGGACGACAACCAGGATTCCGACCCCGATGTTGACCAGGCCCTTGATGAGCAGGGCTCTCTTGCTTTTGGGCCCTACGGCGTATACGCCCATCGAAACAAAGGAGTTGATGCCGGTTCCCACCATTCCAAGGCCAAGCAAGGCGACAAACGCCTTGGCAAAAGAGTCTCCCTGGAACATCATGTAGATGCCAAGGATCGCCAGAATTGCGGCGAGGACCACCGTTGTATTCAGATGTCTTTTCATAAACGTGTCTGCCATGAACTACCTTCCTTGCGTATAATATGTACACATACCCCATTTTTCTCTATGGTACAAGGTGTACCATAGCAAGTAAAGCTGTAGGAGCCACAATGTACCGATATCTATTCTTTGATGCTGACGGAACCCTTTTCGACTTCAATGAGGCAGAAACTCGTGCCTTTTACCAGATGGCAGGACACCTCGGTTTCACGGCAACCGAAGAGCAGCTGCAGCAGTACAAGGCGTGCAATGAATCGTGTTGGAAGGCATTCGAGAAGGCCCAGCTGACCCAAGAGCGGCTCAAGACCAAGCGTTTTGAGGATTTCTTCTCTGCAGTAGGACTCAGCCTCGATGCAAGAGTCGCCAGCCATACCTACCAATCCTACCTATCCCAACAGGGAATCCTCTACAAGGAGAGCATTCCCCTGCTAACAGCGCTTCTCAAGCGGGGCTATACCCTCTATCTGGCATCCAACGGCATAGCTGAAGTACAGAGGGGAAGGATCGAGCAGTCAAAGACATCTGGCTACTTCAAGGACATCTTCATCAGCGAGGAGGTGGGGTCCCAAAAGCCGGATCAGATGTTCTTCACCACCATGTTCAGCAAGACTGGCCTGGAGGGAAAAAAGCATGAGTGCCTCATGATCGGCGACAGCCTCTCCAGCGACATCAAGGGAGGAGAGGCCTACGGGCTCGACACCCTCTGGATCAATATGGCAAACATGCCAAACACGGCCTCGGTCACCCCTACCTATGAGATGCACAGCCTCCCTGAGATGCTTACCCTTTTGCCTGGACTTTACTGAGGGGTCTCCACCTTCTTGAGTTCCACCTGCACAACCAACAACATGTTGGGTTCAATGTTCTGGGTGCCTTCCTTGCCGTATCCCAGCTTGGGATGTATCCAGAACTGATACTTGGAACCTTCACTCATCAGCTTCACACCCTCTATGAAACCGGGGACCATGATGGCCTTCAGCTGGAAGCTGGAGGAGTGGCCTCGCTCATAGGAGGAGTCTACCACCCTGCCGCTGAGCAGCAGCATGCTGTAGTCGACCTCGACCATGGACTCCTCGGTAGGCTTTGCACCTTCACCTTCGGTGAGGACCTTATACTGGAGGCCCGAGTCGGTGACCTTGACCCCTTTCTGGTCCTTGTTGAGGGCAAGGAATGATTCAGCCTTCTTCAGGTTTTCACTGGCCAGGAGGTTCTGCTCAGTCTGGGCGATCTCCAGCATCCTGCTCTGCACCTCGGAAAGGGTCCTGGACATCTCGTCCTGGCTGAAGAAGCCGGACCCCTTCTGGGCATCGACAGCTCCCTTTGCAAAATACTCGCTGTCGAGGAAATCGAAGCCCTGCTGAATCATGGAGGAGTAGAGCATATACCCGTAGGTATAGCTAAATCGCTGATCAAGCGTAGAGGGTTTGGGTTTGTCCTTGATGGAATCGGTGAGCACTATCTCAGCCTTGGTATTCTGGGCAACCGGGGTAACCAACACGGGCGGGACTACTTTCTGTCCATTACAGCTGAGAAAAAGAAGCGACACGATGCAGGACGAAATGCAAGCAAAAAAAAATTTCTTCACGGTATGTCCTTCCGTTGCAGGGGTTTTGCCTCCAGACACACCACTAGTGGCACCTGTGTACTATTGCGGATAGTGCTGTCAGTCACCCCGAGATGACAACAACCACCGCATGGAGGCTTGCATACAGAAAACTGTAGCGCAGATAGTGCGAAACGTCCAGCAAAAGATTTCTTTTTCCCACCCAAAGCGCAATTTCATCGCCTCAACGGGAGAATACGCTCCTACCAGTAGCATCAATTGCCACAATGACAGGAAAATCCTCCACATCCAGGAGCAAAAGGGCTTCAGGGCCAAGCTCTGCAAATGCTATGGTCTGAACGCTCTTCACCGTTGAGGCATAGAGGGCTCCACAGCCACCATATGCCTGGAGATAGAGGGCTTTGTTTCTCACGATGGCGGAGAGCACGGCCTCGCTGCGAGGGCCTTTGCCTACCATCACCTTCAGCCCCTCATCCAACAGGCGGGGGGTAAAAGGGTCCATCCTGGCACTGGTTGTGGGACCACACGAGCCGAGGGGAAAGCCCTCGGGTGCCGGTGACGGGCCCATGTAGTAGATGGCCTGGCCTTCTAGGTCGAGGGGCAGGGGCTGCTCTGTTTCCAGGAGGTTGAACAGCCTGCTGTGGACCTGGTCCCTCCCTACATAGAGCTTTCCGCTGAGCAGGACCTGGTCGAAGGCCGCCAGCGAGAGAAGATCGCTCTCGGCGATCGGCAACTGTATCTTACGCATCCTCACCCTCCCAGACAATCTCAGCCTTCCTGTCAGCCCAACAGTTGATGGAAACAGCGAGCGGCATGGCCGCAATATGGGTAGGCTCCTGCTCAATGGCTACATGGAGGGCAGTCACACTGCCGCCAAAGCCTCCTGCCCCAATACCGAGGGCCTGGACACAGGAGAGGATATCCCTTTCCAGCTTCGCATAGGCGGGTTCGGCATGTTCGGTACGGGCATCCCTCAGCAGGGCACGCTTGCTCAGGGAGGCAGCGCGGTCCATCGTCCCACCAAGGCCTACCCCGATGAAGATCGGGGGACACGGTTTGCCACCGGCAAGACGGACGATATCACACACGGCATCGATGACGGCCTTCTCTCCCCCGGTGGGGTTGAGCATCCTCACCGAGCTGCAGTTCTCACTGCCAAAGCCCTTGAGCAGGATCCTGATGGAGAGAGAGGGGCCATCGACAAGGGTCCAGGTTATGACGGGAGGAAGGTTGTTCTGGGTATTCTTTCGTTCGAATACAGGGTCGGTCACCACCGAACGCCGGTAATGGGCCTTTTGCACCGCATCCAGGCACCCCTCGTTGATGGCTTTCTCGATCTGGGCCAGTTTCAGGGGGCAATCACGTCCAAGATCGACAAAGACGGCAAACATGCCGGTATCCTGGCACATCGGCAACCCCGTCCTGTCTGCAATCTCCAGGTTCTGCAGGATGGTATCGAAGACCGAGAGGCTCGCCCTCGATGCAACATCACCAGCCTCGTTGGACTGCTGTTGCCTACCCTGCTGAATACACCAAAGCACATCCGGTGAGAGACGTACTGCCGCCTCCTGCAATGCCTCACTAATCTTAGTTGAGAGTCTCATGGTCTTCCACCTTCCAATTGGGATCATAGAGCCAAGGTCGGGTAGCAAAGTAGCTTCCAACCAGGTTAAGCAAAGCCAGGGCCAGGGCGGTACCGACCACCAGGCCCATGCAATCGCTGGCCAGGTCCATCCACTCGCGGCTACGGCCAAAAAACGGCTGGAGCAGTTCAATAGACAGGCCGAACAGGGTCCCCAATACCAATGTCAGGATGATCGAAGAACCGGCCCAGGAGGTGAGATGCAAGGTAGAATGGGGTTTCCTGTTCTCACGGACGGTCTTGCCCGACCCTGGGATCTGGATGGTGGCAATGAAAAGGGAAAACCCAAGGAAGGCATAGGCTGCCATATGGTCGCCCTTGTCTGCAAAGGGAATCCATGAGATATGGGGGTACTGCTCCCCTGGTATGAATGAGAAATACATAATGAGTACCACCCCGACGGCGGTAAGCGCAAGCCCAATGGCCCGTAGTATTATTTGTAACGGAAGTCGGTCTTTCATGTCAAATCCCCTTGCCACACACCCCTCTCCTTCATTGCCTTTGCTAGGGAAAGGAGAAATGCACTTTTATCAGGAAACGTCCTGGGAGCCACCAACCTATGGTTAGGAGTTTCACACATTAGCCGTTCCACCACAACATCTTTTTGCAAATGTCTGAGAAACCAGATGCAATCCTCCTGATGCCGTCGGGAGGAGGCCACACTCACCTCCCCCTCTTTATACCAATCGAACACCCTCGTCCCCCCACAGACATGGAGGTTATGGATTTTCACGGCATCACTCTTTGCAGCGTTTATCCAGGCACAGGTCTGGGCATAATCGGCCTGGGTTTCGCCTGGCAAACCAAGCACTACATGAGTACAAACACCAATACCGCGGGAATGTAACGCATTTGCACTAAGAATGTAACAATCACGGTCATGTCCCCGCCCAATCGCCTGCAAAGTCGCATTGTTTGCACTCTGCAGCCCCAGCTCCACCCACACCTTCTGCACTTGGGTGGAATAGCTTGCCAGCAGGTCAAGGGCCTCGCTGGTGATGCAGTCGGGCCTGGTTGAGATGATCAGCTCAACAAAGGGCCCCTCCTCCAGGGCTGCATCGTAGAGGGCCTTGAGGGTAGCGATGTCCGCATAGGTATTGGTCCATGCCTGGAAATAGACGCTGAACAGTTCGGCCTTGTAGCGCCTTTTCAGGAAATTCTTGCCATGGGCGACCTGCATCCGGATAGACTGCTGCCGCTGTTCGAGCGAAAGGGCCACAGGGGGCTTGCCCCTGCTGACCTTCTCGTCGAAGTCGCTGTCGAAGGAGAACCTGCTCTCACTTTTTCTTTGGTACATGGCCGAAGCTCCTGTACCATCGCAGAAGGCACAGCCACCTTGGCGCCCCTCATCCCGGTTGGGACAGGAGAAACCTGCATCGATGCCTATCCGATGGACGCGTCTGCCATACTGGGCGATGAGGTGTTCACCATACCCCCTCCAGAACTCCTGCATCAGAGGATCACCACCATCAGGGAGATGGTGCCAAGGGTGCTGAAGCCAAGCTTCACCATCACATCCCCCAGGGGAGCCTGAAAGCCCAAAGCCACACCCAAACCAGCCTCAAGGCCCCTTGTCGAGGCAAGCCAAGGCTCCCTTGTGTAGGGAACTCCCCCATAGGGGTCATAGCTATCGGAGAGGCCCACCTTGGCCTCTACCTGCAAAAAGGTGGGGAGGCCAAACATCTTCTCCAGCTTCTGCTGGTAGAGCATCCCGGCAAAGGCAACATCGCGCTTGAGCGAGCCGACACTGTAGCCGGGGAATGCATTGTATCCTCCAATGTCCACATAGGAGGAGAGCAGAGGGTATGGCATGCGCATCATCGCAAGGAAAAGGTCATAGCCGAGGGTGGTCCTGTTGTCCAGGGCGAAGCGTTGGTTCCAGGCACTCTTCAATCCAAAGACCGGCCTCTCCTGGTACCCTAGGGTGGAGGAGAACTCCCCCCTCATGCCTGTGGTGGCAAACGGGGATAGCTGGGTGTCCCAGACAAGCGAAGCATAGAGGGAGGGGACGGCAAAAAAGGGAGCTTCCCAGCCATCACCATGCAGGGATGTGAGATTTACCACTCCCCCGAAGTCCATCCGCCCGTTGTCGAGGAACCGAAAGTCCATGCTGATGTCAACGGTAAAAGCCTTGTCCAGAGCGACAAGCCTCTCTCCATTGACCTGGTTGTTGAGCGGGGTAAACCCTCCTCCCTCATACGCCACAGAGAAATCGAGGTCCAGGGAGGTTTGTGTCCCGGTATAGAAAGGATAGAAGGCAGAGACCCGCATCTTGGAGGTCTGCCCCAGGGTGGCAAGCACCTCTAGGGAGAAATCACTGTCCATCACGTTGGAGAGCCGTGCATTCAGGCGGGCATCGGAGGTAAACCACACGGTCCCGTTGGGCGTATTGTTCGAAAGCCCGGTACTACCTGCCAACCCGAGGGTGATGTTTGAGTCACTCTCCTTGAACGACCGGACAAAGATGGTAAGCTCCCCCTGTCCCTCAACGGGGCGACCCATCTGGTAGCTGACGGTCGACAGACGGTAGTGCTTCTTGATCAGGTCCAACATATGGGTTAGCTGTCCTTTGGTCACTGCGTCCAGAGGTCGGCCCAGGAACTGTGAGAACTGCTCTTCTTGGGGGGTGTAGGCAGAAGGGGTGAGGGAGAGGTCAACGACCCTGACCGACCCTATGGTGGGGTCCTGCATGGCGAAGTAGCTGCCTCGGCGGCCCTGTTCCCTGAAGACCAAGGGGCGGTCGAGCTGGATTCGTGCAGCAAGCTCGCCAAACTCAGCGCCCTTCTCCTTGCTCGCCCTCTCCCCTTCGCTGATGATCTGGGCAAACTTGGAGAAGTCCAAGGCAAAGATGGTCCGAAGGTCGGGCTCGACCAAAAGATCTACCAAAGGGTACTGCCAGGTCACCCCGCCCTGGGTGACCAGTGTGATGGTCTGCATGACCATGCTGGAAAGGGAACCCATCACCGTCTCCAGGTCCGGGGAGACCGCATTGACATCACAGGCGATGATGATGTCATAGCCAAGGTCCCTGGCTATCTTCACCGGCATGTTGTCCACGATCCCGCCATCGACGGCAAAGCTGCCATCGCCTTGGGGATAGGGGGTGAAGATGATGGGGATCGAGATGCTTGACCGTACGGCTGTCACAATCGAGCCCTTCTCATAGACAATCTTCTCGCCGGTCAGAACGTTGGCCCCGATGCAGCGGAAGGGTATCTCCAGATGGTCAAAATCGATGTCGTCAGGAATCTTCGAGAAGACCGAGGTGAGCATCTCCATGATCTTCTGGTCGCCTATCAGACCCGGGGAGGAGCCCAACCCTTCCTTGCCAAAACCCAGAAAGAAGACATTGGAATGGGTTGGCTGAAAAGCCTCGGCAACATCCTGGGGAGGAACGGTGGTGCTTTCGAGAAACATGGTCGTGAAATTGGAGCTCTCCACCAGGGCGCGGATATCCTCAGGGCTATAGCCTGCACAATAGAGCGAGCCGACCAACGAGCCCATGCTCGTCCCCAATACCATATCGATGGGGATGCCATACTGTTCAACGGCCTCAAGCACCGCAATGTGTGCAAGGCCTCTGGCCCCTCCGCCGGAGAGGACCAGGGCCACTTTCGGTTTTTGGGCAAAGAGCGTCAACGCCGAGAGCAGAAGGAGGAAAAAAAGCATCAGCTTCTTCATGGTTATCCTAGCCTTGTAGTAAGAAAAGTGCGGTTCCCTGGTAGGAATGAAGCCCAGTCCATCTCCTTGCGTTTGTCCAGCTGCAGGCGGTCGACCCACAAAAGCCCATCGCCTGTCGCAATGGCTATGCCCTTGCCCTTCTGTTTTGTCACCACAGTGCCGACAGCAACGCCATCTGGAACAGGATCTGAGCCTGCATCCCTGAGCGTCCCCTCCACTGAGGTTATGAAGAGTGTCTCTCCCCCACATGTCGTATACGCCTTTGGCCAGGGGTTCATGCCCCTTACCAGGGCGTGTATCTCCTTGGCTGTGCGCTTCCAGTCGATGAGGGCCATCGGCCGTTCTATGAGGGTGGTATAGCTGCTCTCACCCTCTTGGGGTCTAAACATGCCACGTCCCTCCTCCAGCTCCTTGAGGCCCTGGACCGCCAACTGAGGCGCTAGAGCCCGTACCCGGTCAGTCAGGCTTTGGGTTGTCTCATCGCCTTCAAGGGCGAACGAAAGGCTGCACAGCAGATCCCCACAGTCCATCTCTGAGGCCAGGCGCTGGATGGAGATGCCCGTGTGGGTGTACTGGTTGAGGATCGCCCCCTGGATGGGGGAAGGGCCTCTCAAGAGAGGCAGCAGGGAGGGGTGGATATTGAGCCTCTCCCCGGGAAAAAGCGAGAGGAATCGGGGACCGAACAGCTTCCCATAGGCAAAGCAGACGAGGGTGTCGCACCCATAGGATGAGACCATCTCCCGCGCTTCGCTACGGAGCCTTTCGGGCTGCAGCACGGGAAGGCCGAGGCGAATCGCCTCCTCCTTGACAGGAGAGTAGAGCAAGGCCTTTCCCCTGGTCCCCGGCTTGTCGGGATTGGTAAGCACCGCCCCGACATCAAACTGTTCAGACAAGGCCCTGAGGGTAGGTACTGCTATGTCGGGAGTTCCGGCAAACAGGATCCTCACGCCTTTCGCCTCCTGCTCGCCTTATTCCGCTTTTCGTAGGCCTTGACCATGCTCTCCCGTTCCTCAAGGGTGAGGCGGTCGATGAAAAGCGTTCCGTTGAGGTGGTCATTCTCGTGCTGGATCGCACGGGCAAGCAACCCTTCGGCCTTGACGGTGAAGACCTTGCCTTCGATGTCCTGGGCCTGCACATTCACCCTCGCAGGGCGTTCAACGTCGTGCCATACTCCGGGGACGGAGAGGCACCCCTCTTCGGCTGTATCGGTCTCGATGGAGGTCTCAATGATCTGGGGATTTATATAGGCCCGTTTCTCGACTCCGTGGATGTTTATCACAAACAGACGCAGCGAGACACCGACCTGTGGGGCGGCAAGACCGACGCCATCGGCTTCGGCCATTGTTTCAAACATAGCATCGACAAGGACACGCAGGCCGCTGTCGAATTTTGTTACTGGTTGGCTCTTCTCTGAAAGAACCTCTTCTCCAAGCGTGTATATATCTAACATGATGGACATATGATACCAATACATACCGCAAGAGGTCAACGCTACAACATTTGCAGAGGGTCTATATCCACTTCCACATAGATGCCCGATGGGGCAGTGTAGTGCTCCAGGACATGAGCAACCACACTATGGGCTGCTGAGGGTCCGGGACCCATCACCAGGACATGGTGGCGCCAGTTGGACGCTATCTTCTCCAGGGGACATTCGCAGTTGCACAGCACCTCGGCTGCCCCCTCGCCGGGCATGGAGGCGATAGAGGCCTCCAGCAGCTCCTCAAGCCTATTGGCCTGCTGGATGACCTTCTCCTTGTTCCTGCCCCGTACCACCAGGTTGATCAGCCGGGTATGGGGGGGAAAGCCCGTCTCTTCCCGCATGGCAAGCTCCTGGTCGAAGAATGCATCGACCTCACGAAGGCGGGCATGGACGACAGCGGAATTGTCGGGATGGAAGGTCTGGATGATGACCTGGCCCTGGTCGTCATACCGACCAGCCCGCCCTGAGACCTGCATCAAAAGCGAGAAGGTCCTCTCCTGGGAGCGGAAATCGGGAATATTCATCCCGCTGTCAGCCAGGACGATGCCAACCAGCTCAACACCGGGAAAGTTCAGCCCTTTGGCAACCATCTGCGTCCCCAAGAGGATATCGACCTCACCCTTGCGGAACTGGTCCAGGACACCCTGCATATGCTTCTTGTCCTTGGCACTGTCGGTATCCAGGCGCCTGATGGTGGCCTTGGGGAAGAATTGGCTGACCTCCTGCTCGACCATCTCGGTGCCGAACCCACTGTAGCCTACATCGAGGGAGTGGCATTCAGGGCAGACCTGGATAGGCTTGCCACGGTAGCCACAGTAGTGGCATACCATGTCATTGCTGCCATGGTGGAAGGTCAGGGATACCGAGCAGTGGGGGCACTGCATATCGTAGCCACAGCTTTTGCAGTGGAAAAAGTAGGAGTAACCCCTTCGGTTGAGAAAGAGGATTACCTGCTTCTTCCTGCCCAGGACCCGCTGCATCTCCTCCAGCAGCTTCTTGCTGAGGGTATGCTTCTCCCCCACCATGTCCACTACCGTGACCTGGGGAGGGACACCACCACCTACCCTGGTATCGAGGCGGAGGGCGGTGACCTGCCCTTTTTTCATCATGCTCCACGCTTCCAGGGAGGGGGTTGCACTGCCCATGACCAGAAGGGCCTTCTCGTCCTTGCACCGCTGCTGGGCGACCTGGCGTGCATGGTAGCGGGGGGTATTCCCGCTTTTGTAGCTGTTCTCATGCTCTTCGTCGATGATGATCATGCCCAGGTTCTCAAACGGGGCGAAGACTGCACTGCGGGCCCCGATGGCAAAGAGCACCTCCCCACTACGGATACGCTTCCACTGGCTGAGGCGCTGGCTCGGGGTAAGGGCCGAGTGGAGGATCGCCACCTTGTTCTCAAAGCGGGTGGTCACCTGCCTCGCCAGCTGATGGGTCAGGGTAATCTCGGGCACCAGATAGATGACGGCCTTGCCCTGGGCGATCATGGCCTCGGCGCACCTGAGGAATACCTCACTCTTGCCGCTTCCCGTGATGCCGTAGAGGTAGTACATCGGATGCCTTGCCTCCAGGATCGTCTCAATGGCCCGGCTCTGGTCGACCGAGAGGTTGGCAACCCGAGCGATGGTTGCATCGTCCTCGACTGCCAGGGCGGGGGTACTGCTGTCCCGCCTGCCTCCGGGTACCATCATGCTCAGGGCCTCACCCTGGCTACAGAGGTAGAAGCGCGCCATCCAATAGGCAAGCTTCACCGAGGCCTCGCCATAGAGGCTCTCCTTGTCGATGACCCTCTTGATCTCCCTGATGGGGTAGGTTGCCTCAAAGCGAGGCACAACCTCGATGACATAGCCGGTCATCTCGCGCTTGCCGAACGGCACGACCACCCGGATGCCAACATGGACGAAAGGCTCCATATCGGACGGGATCGCATAGGTATAGCTCTGCTTTACCGGCACATCGAGCACAAGATGGGCAAAGAGGCTCATGACGACTTTCCTGGTATGGTGAGGTTGAGAAAGGATGCCACCTTCTTCATGTCCTCCCAGACAGGCCGCTTGAGGTCGGGGTTGCGAAGCACACCTGCCGGATGGTAGGTCACCACGACAGGGATGCCTTCATAGCGATGGAAGCGGCCCCTGAGCTTTCCTACCCCTTCATTGCTCGTGAGCAAAGTCTTGCTGGCCACAGCCCCTACAAGCAGGATGAGCTCAGGCTTGGCCAGCTGGATCTGCCGTTTCACAAAGGGGAGGCAGAGCTCTATCTCATCGGCCTGGGGGTCGCGGTTCTCCGGGGGCCTGCACTTGACGATGTTGGCGATATAGACGTTGGTCTTGCGTGACATGCCGATGGCTGAGAGCCAGGAGTCAAGGTACTGCCCGCCCTTGCCTACAAAGGCCCGTCCTGTGGCATCCTCTTCCCCGCCGGGACCTTCACCGATTACCATCAGCCGGGCCGGAAGTGTCCCTTCCCCGAATACGGTGTGGGTGCGCCCCTCTGCCAGGCGGCATCGATAGCAGGCCGCAACCATCAGCTGCAGCTGTTTCATGGTGGCCCCTTGGGGGGAGTCCTTGTCCATGGGAAGGGGGATGATGGCATCCACCAAGGAGGAGAAGTCCATCATGGGGCTCGCCTCTACAGGCTTGCCGGTGATAAGCCCTTCGGCCTCGTCGCAGATTTGGAGAAATTGCTGGAAGGAGGCGGCTAGGGCCTTTCGCTTCTGTTCACTGCTGTTCATCATGAGCCTCCTCAAACCAGGCATACTCCTCTGGGTCGTACGAAACGCGATAGAAGTAGAGCCCCCAGGGAGAGGCCGTCCTTCCCGAACGCCGACGGTCCTTGCTGGCAAGGATATCCTTGAAAGAGGCTGCATCCATATCCTTTTCTGCAAACTCCAGCATGGAACCCACCAGCGAGCGGATCATCCGGTAGAGGAAGGCATTCCCGCTGATGGTGTAGACCAGGACCTGGTGCCCAAAACGATCGGTCTCGTAGGACCAGTAGGACTCATAGATATCACGCCGACGACTGATGGAAGTATCCCCCCTGGCTGTGAAGGTGGTAAAGTCATGGGTGCCCTGTATGCAGGCGGCATAGCTGTTCAACAGGTCGATGGAGGGGAACTTCCTGACCTTCCAGACCTGCTTGGCATCGAAGGGGATGATGTCGCTTTCGCGCTTGAGGTAGTAGCGGTACATCCTTGCCATTGCCGTATAGCGGGCATGGAAGGTTCCATCGACCTCACTGCTCTCCATGATCCGGATATCCGACGGCAAAAGCCGGTTGAGGGCGATGGCGAAGACCCTGCCCTCTACCCTCTGGTTGGCCGTATCGAAATGGCAGACCTGACCGATGGCATGCACCCCGCTGTCAGTACGCCCACTGCCGACGACCATGACCTCTTCACCTATCATGGCATGGATTTCCTGCTCGATCCTTTCGGCTACCCCAAGTCCGTTCACCTGTTTCTGCCAGCCGTTGTAGTGTTGCCCATCATAGGCAACGGTCATGCGAATCCGTCGTTTTCCTGGTTCCAGCGGCTCAAGAGGGGGTCTTTTCCAGTCAGAGCGAGCCATCAGGACCCCCTTGCAGCAGGACTATGGCAGAGGCAACCGGAGGGTCGTGGGCTATGGAGACAAGCACCGTGCGCTCCCCGACCAGGGCCTTGGCTGTACCGTAGAGTCTCATGAAGGGTTTTCCAGACTCCGTCACATCGGTATGGATGTCCGAGGGACGAAGCCCTGCCATGCCACTACCGAGGGCCTTGCCAAGGGCCTCCTTTGCGGCAAACCTCCCGCTGAGGTATTCGCTCTTGCGCTTGGCCTCCAGGCCAAGGGCATAGGATACCTCCTCCGGATGGAAAAGCCGCTTGAGCACGCCATCGGAGATCATATCCATACGGGAGATGTTGACAACGTCGATGCCAATACCTTCAACCATCACTTCACTCCCTGGAGAGTGAAGAGGATCCTGTACTGGCTGGGATTTGCCGAAATGGAGATGCCTCCGCTTTCAAAGACATTCTCCTCATAGACGAGCAGGACAGGGGCATTGGCGATGCCCTCCCTTTTCACGAAGCTAAAGTCAATGCTTGCCTTGATGGAGTTGGGGTCGATCAGGTAGATGATGTCGTCGTTGCCCCGAATCTGCACCTCGACCGAGTTGGGAACCAGGCTCGATGCCACATAGGCTGAGGGCAGCTGCACATCCAGGGGGATGGTGACCACACGCGAACCTATGGTCGAGTACTGGATGAAGAGATAGATGCATACGGCAAAGACCAGGGAGATTACCTTGGCCGGCCAATGATAGAGCATGCTCTGCAGATATTTATTCAGCTTCATCGCTACTTGCCTCCTGCAACAACTCCTCAGGAGTGATGTCATGGTAACTGAAGAGGGCAAGAAGCATCCTCTTGATGGTAGTGGGTTCCAGGTCGTAATAGAGGTTGGCGTTATAGGTCATGCTGATGGACCCGGTCTCCTCGGAGACGACGATCACCACAGCATCGGACTCCTCGGCCATACCGAGGGCCGCACGGTGACGGGTACCGAAGCTCTTCTTGATGTCCGTCTGCTCGCTCAGGGGCAGGTAACAGCCCGCTGCCACAATCCTACCATTCTGGACGATCATCGCCCCGTCATGCAGCGGTGTATCGTGGTCAAAAACGGTTAGGATCAGGGAGGTAGAGAGGTCTGCATTCAGCTTGGTGCCACTGTCAATGATGTTCTTGATGCCCAAGCGTCGGGGAAAGACGATCAGAGCCCCCCTTCTCTTGTTCACCAGCACATTGCAGGCATTGAGGATGCTGTCTATCTGGTCGGAGCTGGTGGTCTGCGTCCCGATGCGGAAGATCCTGCTGCGCCCACTCCACAGCTGGGTGAAGGACCTTCGCAGCTCAGGCTGGTAGATGATGCAGATGAAGATGGTGGCAGGGACGGCAAGGGCCTTGAACATCCACAGCAGCACCTCAAGCTTGAGGATGTAGCTTACCGCGTAGGCGGAGAAGAGGATGATGAGCACCTTGACGATCTGTTGCGCCTTGGTCTGCGCTATCGCCTCATAGAATCGGTAGAACACCCATGCCAAGGTCCCCACCTGCAGGGCGGGGCGAAGAAAGGCGTAAAGATTTTGCAACGCATCAGAGAACATCATGCACTCCTATTCTTCGTCGTCGGAGGAGACCCAATCCAGCGTCCGGCTCACAGCCTTCTTCCAGAAGCGTATCTTCTCATTTCTCACAGATTCTCCCATCGTAGGCGACCACCGGGTCTCCTCTTGCCAATAGGAGGCAAGCTCCTCAACACTCTTCCAGACACCAACCGAGAGCCCTGCAGCGTAGGCAGCACCCAAGGCGGTGGTTTCCACAACCAAGGGCCTGATGACGGGAATTCCCAGAAGGTCTGCCTGGAACTCCATGAGGGGCGTGCTGTTGGTCAGCCCTCCATCCACCTTCAGGGTCGTCATGTGGATCTTGCTGTCGCTCTCCATCGCCTTGAAGATATCATGGGCCTGGAAGGCCGTGGCCTCCAGGATAGCCCTACACAGGTGGGCTCTGGTAGCAAAGCCGGTTAGGCCGGCGATGACCCCTCGGGCATCCGAACGCCAGTACGGGGCAAACAGACCACTGAAAGCCGGTACGATATAGACTCCGCCGCAGTCTGGCACAGAGCAGGCCAGCTTGTCCAGTTCCTGGGGGTTCTCCACTATCTTGAGGTTGTCCCTGGCCCACTGCACAAGGGATCCTGCCACAGCTACCGACCCTTCGAGGGCATATACCGGTTTCCCGTCGCCCAGCTGGTAGGCAACGGTGGTCAACAGCCCGTTGTTTGAGTAGACAAGCCTCTCTCCGGTATTTACCAGAAGGAAGCATCCGGTACCATAGGTACTCTTGCCCAGGCCCTGGGTAAAGCAGGCCTGTCCGAAGAGGGCTGCCTGCTGGTCCCCAAGGATTCCACAGACCGGTACCTCGGAGCGCAGGGGCCCGCTGGGGGAGGTAAGGCCATAGACCACCCCCGATGAAGGGACGATGGTGGGCAGCGCCTGCTTGGGGATTCCAAAGAGGGCGAGCAGCTCGTCATCCCACTGGCAGGTGGCAATATTCATCAGCATGTAGCGGGAGGCATTGGTCACATCGGTGATGGTGAGTTTTCCTCCGCTGAGGTTCCATGCAAGCCAGGTGTCCATGGTGCCAAAGACAACCTCCCCTCTCTCTGCCTCCTCACGGAGGCCAGGCACCTCTGCCAGCAGCCAGGCAATCTTTGAGGCTGCGAAGTAGGGGCTGAAGATAAGGCCACTCTTCTCGCGCAGCCATACGCTGTCGACCTTCCCCTTCAGCTTGTTGATGAGTTCCGATCCCCTGAGGTCCTGCCAGACTATCGCATTGTGCCAGACCTTCCCTGTCTTGGGATTCCAGGCAAGGATGGTCTCCCTCTGGTTGGTGATGCCTATGCCTACAACGTCCGTTCCCTTGGCTGAGGCCTTCTTCATCGCCTTTGCAATGCACTCGCTGCTGTTGTCCCATATCTCCCAAGGGTCATGTTCGACCCAACCGGGCTGGGGATAGATCTGCTGGTGTTCAAGCTGGGCGGAGGCAATGTTCGCCCCCTTCTCATCAAACAGGATGCATCGGGTACTGGTTGTCCCCTGGTCCAAAGCGGCAATTAACTTCACGAAAGGCCTCCTCTTTACGCTAGTATAGCTTCTTGCCCCTCTTTTTGAAAGGCAAAAACCAGCGAAGCAAAGCAGTTCACAAACAGAATTGCCCAATAACCAGTTTCCCCTATCGAAGAGAGTGCCATCATGGTATAATGCCCTCCATGAAACTGAAAGAAATACTTGAATGCGTGGATGGGAAGCTGGTCTGGGGAGAGTCCCATCTGGAAGATGAAGTGAAACGTGGCTTTGCCAGCGACCTGATGAGTGATGTGCTTACCATCCTCGAGGATGACATCATCCTCATCACAGGGTTGTCCAACAACCAGTCCATCCGTACGGCAGAGATGAGCGACATCAGCAACATCCTTCTGGTCCGAAACAAACGACCAAGCCAAACCATGGTCGACATGGCCAAGGATCTTGACATATCGCTCTCCTACACACCCTACTCCCTGTTCAAGGCGAGTGGCCTGCTCTATGCCAAGGGATTGAAGCCGGTATATTGAGATGCATGAAGAATTCACCATACCTTCCAAAGACTTTTCGGTAGCAGGGGACGCTTCAAGCAAGATCAAGAGGATCTTGAAGCAGCTGAACATACCGCCGCAGAGGATCAAGCAGATTATCGTTGCCGTATTTGAAGCGGAGGTGAATGTCATTGCGCACTCCTATGGGGGGAAAATTCTCTGCGACATTGAGGAACAACGGGTCCTGATCGATGTCATCGACACCGGCCCCGGAATAGAGAACCTTGAGCTTGCCATGACCGAGGGGTGGTCCACTGCCTCCTCAGAGGTAAGAGAGATGGGCTATGGTGCTGGTATGGGTCTGCCGAACATCCGCAAAAGCTGTGATGACCTCAAGATCTATACGAAAAAAGGAGATCATACCCACATCTCCATGCAGTTTGTCCTATAAAGGAGTGTGCGATGAGCGACCTTCCCTTCCACCACTCGCTTCATGTGATAGAGGAGCAATGCAAGGGGTGTACCCACTGCATGAAACGCTGTCCTACCAGTGCCATCCGCATCTCCGGGGGCAAGGCAAGGATCTATAGCGACCTCTGCATCGACTGCGGCCAGTGCATGGCAGTCTGCCCCAACGACGCGATCGAGGTCGAGCAGGACTCTTTCGAGCAGCTGAAGGGGTTCACCTACCGGGTAGGCATCGTGCCTTCGGTCTTCTTTGCCCAATTTCCCGACACCTTTTCCGAACAGCAGATCTGCTCGGCCCTCTACGAGTCGGGCTTCACCCACCTCTATCTCTCCGAGACCGGTGTCGATATCCTGGACAAGATCGGGGCTCCTGAGATGGAGCATGAGCTACCTCTCATCAGCAACTTCTGCCCTTCGGTGCAGCGTCTCATCCAGATCCGCTTCCCCCTGCTTTTGGACAACATGAGCCGGGTCCGCCCGCCGGCCCAGATGGTGGCCCTCTTTGCAAGGGCTGAACTCGGGGCCCAGACCGACTCGCTCGGAATCTTCTACCTCACCCCGTGCGCTGCAAAGATAGCCCAGATCAAGACCGAAGGGTCGGAGGACAACAGCCTCTTCCAGGGTGTCATCAACTTCGATACGGCCTACAATAGGGTTAGGACCTTCCTCGAGAAGCACAAGCACCAGAAGAGTGTCGGGAAACCCGATGCCCTCTCCTTTCCTGTCTGCACACGCAAGGCGAGCCAGTGGAGCATGGTCAAGGGGCAGAGCAACAACCGCAGCGGCAGGAATCTCTCCGTCGATGAGGTGCATAATGTCATTGAGTTTCTCGACCAGATGGAACAGGAAGCGGAGAACAACCTGGAGTTCCTAGAGCTGGATGCCTGTGCAGAGGGGTGCCCGGGAGGGATCTTGACGGTGAGGAACCGCTTTCTGACCAGTGAGCGGCTCAGGCACTGGTCGATGACCCTACCCAAGGAACTTCCCCCTTCCCTGATCAAGCGCATAACCGACCAAAGCGATTTCCTTGCCAAGAACCTCTACCTCGAAGCACCCCAGGCAAAGGGTGCGATGAAGCTGGACCAGGATATCGGCAAGGCGCTCTACAAGCTGGAGAAGGTCCAGCAGATCCTAGCCGTCCTGCCGGGGATCGACTGTGGGCTGTGTGGGTCTCCCACCTGCAGGGCCCTGGCCCAGGATATCGCCAAGAGCGAGGCGAGCATACGCCAGTGCGTCGTGCTCAAGCTCAAGGACCCCAAGGAGCTCAACGCCCTTGGGAAGATCTGGGGAGAGCGTTCTAGAGGGGCAAGCGCCTCGAAGGACGATCAAGAGTAGGGTTCTTCGCCTTCTCTGTATCCAGGAGGGCGGAGCCCGCTATCACCACAACCGAATCCTCGCTCTTGGCAAGATCCAACAGGGCCTTGGCCCCTTCGTTGAGGTGCGAGCTCGTCATCGCCAACATCTGCTTCCTTCTCATCGTCCTGAACTCATCGGTGATGTTGTAGAGGATTCTCCTGAAGGAGAGGATGGAGTCCTGGGATGGGGAGAGGGGCCTCAAGTCGTTTCCAACGGTGGAGATGAGCGCATTCTCGATATCCTTGGCAGGAATCTCCTTTGTCGTATAGAGCTCAAGGCTCTTGGTAAAGTCTGCAAGGGTCCCTGCAATACGGGGGTCGCGGTAGGAAGTGAAGAAGAAGAGCTCCTCCATGACATCGGCATGGGCGGAGACCCCATATGCCCCACCCTGGCCACGGACCTTCTCCCACAGGTCGTTGCCTGAGAGGATCTGGCCCAGCAACACCTGGGAAGCCTGGTTGTCACTCCCCCGCTTGCTGCTCCGTATCACATATGCGGCATAGCTTACCGTCGAAGGAAGGCGGAAGAGCTCCACTGCGTGGGCAAGGCCCTTGCTTACCTTCTCGTAGGAGCGCTGGCGCATCACTATCTCATCCTTCAGCTCAAAACGCTGGGCAAACTGGTCATACTGGGAGACCAGGGAGGGTACCAGCTCGTCATCACAGCCAAGATGGAATACCAGACGGTTACGGTTGTTCAGCTTCTTCTGGAGGGCGAGGAACTCCTCGGCCACCAGGAAGAGCTGTTCGTCGTGGATATTCTCCAGGAAGAACCACTGGTCCAGACCCGATAGCTGCTCACCCTCAAACTGCACGTTGCTGAAGATGGAAGCGGCCGAAAGGGAGGCAAAGCTGTGGGCCGAATAGGTTATGTTGTCGACATAGTCTGTCTTGAGGTTGGTAAGGGAGGCCTGCAGCCTTTCCAGATCCCCCACATTCGCCTCGGTGAAAAGCTTGTGCAGGAAGGTCAGTGCCGGCTCAAAATCCTCTACAAGGGTCCGGGTCCTGCATACCAGCAGCATCCGGTCATCCCCCTGGTGGGAGGAGCCCATCTCCAGATAGAGGTTGGTATCCCCTGTCAGGTATTTGAGCTGGTTTGCCACCTGGGGATACTCCATATCCCCTATGCCGGTCAGCTGCAGGGTGCGGATGTACAGGGGCAGGAGCATCAGCTCCCGTTCGCTCAGGTCCTCAAGGTGGAAGGCAAAGTCGGCATAGACTATCTTGTTGCAGAACATCTTCTTTAGATAGAGGGGCCTACCTGCGCAAGTGAGCTGCTCATAGAGGTTGGGTACGATGGTGGTCGGTAGGTCCTCGAGCTTGAGGTAGGGCACCTTTGCAAGGTCCTCCTCACTGTCCCCTTCCAGCTCGAACTGCAGGAAATGCTCGTTTTGTTGGGCAAGGAGTTTCAGTCCTTTCTTTCCCAGTGCATCGGCCTGTTCCTTGGCATACTTCTCTATGGTTGCCAGCTGTCGCCTCTCATGTTCGCTGTCGGCCTTTACGACGACCATCGAACGGTGTGGGTTGTCCAGCAGATGGTGCTGGATCCAATCCTCAAAATAGCGTGGGTTTGCTTCCAGGGCCTTCTGCAAAGCCTCCAGGGGCTCTGTAGTACCAATGGCGACGGTGGGAGAGAGGTCGACCATCCAGGACCGGGTTGCACGGTTGAGGGCGCGTAGGCCGTTGGGGATCCCGCCTGGGATCTCCTGCTGCTTGAAGCGCGAGCGTTTCATCGAGGATGCGATGATATCCACGGCCAGGCCTTCGCTGACGATGGCCTTGAGCGAGGTGAGGATGACATGCTCTGCCTCATCGGCCTTATCGGCATCGATCCCCTTGAAGCCGACAGTAAAGGGCATCTCCCTGAAATCGGCACTCATGCCACTTTCCGGCGAGATGTCCTTGCCAAGCTTCGAATCCAGCAACGCCTTGTAGAGCGGAGCCCCTGGGTTGCCCAGCAGGATGTCCACAAGCGTCGAGAGGGTTATGAGGGCAAGGGGGTCGGAGGCCTCACAGGTAGCCCAGGAGAGCACTACAGAGTCCCCGTTGTCCCCTTCCCCTTCCTCGACGGGACTGGTGAAGGATGACTTGCGGGGAGCCTTCCAGGGCTCCGAGAGTGGGACCAGGCTATCCACATTGAGCTTGCCATAGGAACGCAGGTATGCATTTTCGAGCATCTCGAGCTTTGCACCCACTTCCATGTCCCCGTACAGGAAGAGCTTGCAGTTGGATGGGTGGTAGAACATGCTGTAGAACGCGAGGAACTGCTGGTAGTTGAGCTGGACGATCTGCTCGGGCAGTCCTCCGGACTCAAAGGTATAGGGAGTATCGGGAAAGAGGGAACGGACGCTTGCCCTCCCTACGATGCTGTCGTGGTCGCTTCCGCCGCCGAGCATCTCGTTGAAGACTACCCCTTCAAAATGGCAGCTCTCCCCTTCACAGACCATGCGAACCCCCTCCTGCTGGAAGGTTTCCTCGCGTAGCAGCGGGGCAAATACCGCATCGGTATAGACAGAGAAGAGGTTGTCAAAATCCTTCTTGAGCGGGCTTGCCGCCGGGTAGAGGGTCTTGTCAGGATAGGTCATGGCATTCATGAAGGTGTTGGTGCTGCCCTTGAGCAGGGTCATGAACGGGTCCCGTACAGGATAGTTCTTGCTGCCAGCCAGACAGCAGTGCTCCAGGATATGGGCAATGCCGCAATCATTGTTGGGCAGGGTCCTGAACACATAGCCAAAGAACAGCTCGCTGTCGTCATTGACCATCTGGTAGACTTCCATCCCCGTGGCAATATGGCGAAACAGATAGCCTGTTGCCCTATAGTCCTCAAGGGAGGAGACTTCTACCAGCGCAAAACCAGAAACTTCATCCCCAACGGCCCATTGTCTTTCACTCATTGCTCTTGATGCTCCTATTCAAGGGGGAACACTACCACGAGTACCAGTGATTGACAACCCTTGGGTCAACTACTACCCTTTGGCCATGTTATACATAGGAAGCCATACCAGTATCGCCGGAGGCTTGGAGAATGCCGCCATCGAGGCAGACAGCCTGGGAGCAAGCGCGTTCGGCATGTTCACCAAAAACCAGCGACAGTGGGCTACGAGGCCCATTACCGAGGAGCAGAGCACCCGATTCAAGGAAATGCTTGCCTCCCTTGGCTTTACCAAGGAGCAGGTACTGCCCCACGGCAGCTACCTCATCAACCTGGGCAACCCCGACGGCCTGAAGCGAAGGCAGAGCCTGGATGCCTTCATCGACGAACTCTCCCGGGTGGGCCAGCTTGGCCTGGACAAGCTGAATTTCCATCCTGGAGCCCATGTCAACATGCTCGACAGGACAGGGAGTCTCAAACTGGTCTCCGAGGCCCTGGACGAGGCCCTGCAAGAGACCGAGGGGGTGATGCCCATCATCGAGACGACTGCCGGACAGGGAAGCACCCTCGGATCCTCCTTTGAGGAGATCGAGATGCTGCTCAACCTATCCAGATACCCCGAGCGGCTTGGGGTGTGCATCGATACCTGCCACATCTTTGCCGCGGGATATGACATCAGGGGTGAGGAGGCCTTTGCCAAGACCTTCGAGCTCTTCGACAGGGTCGTTGGCTTTGCCAACCTGAGGGGGATGCACCTCAACGATGCGAAGATCAAGCTGGGCAGCAGGCTGGACAGGCATGAGAGCCTGGGCAAGGGGGAGATCGGGCTCGACCCATTCATCCGCATTGTCCAGGACGAGCGCTTCATGAATATCCCCCTTATCCTGGAGACAATAGACAGCACCCTCTGGAAAGAGGAGATCGCCCTGCTGAAGGCTTCCAGCCAGAAGACGATGCAATGAGAGAGTTTCCTGCTGAAAAGCCTCTGTTGTTTGGCCATCGTGGCTACTCTTCCCTGAGGGCTGAGAACACCATCGCCTCCTTCCAGCTTTGCGTGGAAAAGCAGATCCCTGGCGTCGAGCTGGATGTACAGCTTTGCAAGACCGGCGAGCTGGTGGTCATCCATGATGCAAATGTACAGAGGGTCAGTGGTAGGGATGCCCTTGTCGCGGACCTGAGCTTTGAGGAGCTCAGGGGCCTCGATGTCGGGGGCCATGAGCAAATTCCCCTGCTCAGCGAGCTTTTCGAGCTTTGTGCTGACAAGCTCTACTACGACATCGAGCTCAAGGTTCCCGACCTGAAGGACCGTGGCCTTGAGCTAAAGACCTGGCAGACCATCGCTGCCTTTGGCCTGCAAGAGCGGTGCATGGTCTCTTCCTTCAACCCGTTCGCAGTCAGAAGGTTCAACAAGATCAGCAACTTTGCACTGCCAAGTGCGGTCATCTTCGATGACAGCCCCTCCATCCCAAGGCCCTTCCGCCATGGGTGGGGCAGACATATTGCCAGGTGTTCCTACCTAAAGCCCTCGGTCACCTTGTTGGACGAGGAGATGGTCACCAAGTTCAGGAAGAGGAAGGGGTATCCGCTCATCGTCTGGACAGTAGATGACTATGAGAGTGCGAAGAGGGCACTCGAACTAGGGGCAGAAGGGTTTGTCAGCAACAACCCTGAGCCTCTGCTGTCGCTTCTGCACTAGAAGAACGTAGCGAGCAGCAAGGAAGAGCTTATCATGCCGAAACGGCGGAAGGCCTCCTGCTTGGCATCCTCTGAAAGGGCGGCGAAGGCTACGGCCTCAACCTCAAGGGTGTTGCCTTCCATGGTCTTTTTCTTCAGGTCCCACACCTGGACCGATCCGGTGACAACCACCACATGCTGGTCTCCCACCACGGTCTCTTCAGCCACACCGGCCTTGCCCTTCACCACCATGTTGGCAGAAGGGGCTTTCTTCTGCACCTCATCAAAGAGCTCCTGCTGCTCCTCCCCCACCAGGGAGGTCGCCGTGATGGATAGGCCCCGGCTGCCATAGAGATCGAGCAGCGACCCAAGGGCCTGCTTGCCAGGACGTTGGGTACCGTTGTACTCATACTCCTGGATATCGGCCACAATGGTCTTGTTTGCAAGCGATGATACCAGCGAGTAGGGAAAGAGGATGCCCTGCTTTTCCATGGCCGCAAATAGAGGTTCCAGCTTCTCTTGGGGAACAGCCTGCTGCAGGGCCCCGAGGGATGAGGAAAAGTCGACACCGAACCGGATGGAACCGCTGCCGGCCAAGCCATAGTTGTAGGGGACAAACTCGATGAATCCATCGCTTGCGGTGTTGAAGGAGAGGGAGTCTGAGTAGTGTTTCCCCAGGCTGTTCTGGGCTTCAAAGGTTGCCACTATCGGGGCATTGAGCACTTTTGGGGAGAGCAAACGGCTCTTCCTTCGCAACTGGACCGTGGTCCTTGCCTGGGAGGGGTCACTCTTGCTGAGGGAGAACCGCAGGGCGTTGATGAAGGTGATGCTCTTGGAAAGCAGGGCGTCGACCTCAAACTTCTTGGAAGAGACAGAACCTTCCGAAGAAAGGATGGTGGCCTGAAAATAGAGGGCTATAGCCTCAATGTCGTTGTTTGCCCGGTAAGCCTTGTCGGCCTTGCCGATCAGGGCGGCTATGTCCTTGTCCCTTTGGAGCACTGCGTTGTAGACGCTGGTCCGTCTGGAAACCAGCTTTGCCGTATCGGCCGTTGCCAGCAGATAGAACTGGGAGGGGGCGCGGGGTTCTGTCTTGGAGTGTTCATTGACGATGCTCAGCGCGAATTCCGCAATCCCATCGGTGGTGGTAAGCTCACGATAGTAGGTCGACTGCACCGGCTCCCCGATGAAGGTCGATATCTGGTTGAGGATGTCCTCATAGGCCATCAGCTTGGCATTGAACAGCACCTGCGTGCTGCCCTTACCGACGAAGGCTGTCTTGTTTGCGGAAACCACTGGGGTATAGACCCAGGAAGGAACCCCTTCCACCTGGCTTCGCACAAGGTTGGAGAGCGAGGTACAGGAGGAGAGAACCAGCAGCAGGGCAAGCAGTGCTGCCACATTCACTAGTCGGAGGTGTTGTATCTTCTTCATCTCTACCAAGTGTACGCTGTACCCAGCATTAGGAAAAGCCCTGAGCCAAAGGAAGAGTGCTCAGATGCCCAGTTCTGGTTTCCTACCCCACCTTCCAGACGTAGGTCCCCTATCCTGTACTGGTACGAGACCACAACGCGGCTACCCAGGAGCAACTGGCTATCGGAAAGGGCGTAGCCAAGGCCAAGGGTGCAGCTGGCGGAGAGCGAGCTGTTTCGCCAAACCCCATGGTGGATGCCAAAGAGCAGGGACAGGGGCAGCCTTACGGCAAGGCCCGTCTGGGCATGCAGGCCGACGGGCGAGGTGCCTACTCCCACCAGGAAGGTAAAGGGGTAGAGGCCCACCTCCTGTTCATAGAGGGCATCGAAGAAAAGGTCCCTGGTCTGGGAAACGAGCAGCGATAGGGAGACGGCCCTGCCCTCCATCCTTTTCAGCCTCATGGAGGGGAGCAACTCCTTTCCCTCGGTCTGGGCTAGGATGGAGACGGCCCCTACCTGCTGGACAACGACACTGCCCCACCTCTTTGCCTCAGCATCGAGGACCTGGTAGTATTCACCTTTGCCCAAGGGATCGGAGGAGGCATAGCCCTGATTATAGGAAGAGCCAAGACGCAACGCCTCATCTTCCTCGACAAACAGCAGCCCATCATAGAGCAGAAGGAGCGAGAGCTTTCTCTCCAGACCCTTTTCCAGAGCCCCCAAACTCTGGGCATGGAGGCTTACCTGGAGGGGTAGGCTCTTCTCGCCGTAGGAAACCATTAGCCCAAGGCGAAGGTCGTAGGGTTCAGTGAGCAGGTAGTCATCAAGGGAGATGGAGAGCGAGCCCTCCCCTTCCATTCGGGAAAGCAGGGAGTGCTCTGCAACTCGCTCGACAGTGCCCCCTACCATCGCTGCCACCTCCCCTTGTGCGGTGGCAAGGTCCAGGACAAGCCGTGGCCTGGCACTGAGAGGGAGAAGAGAAGCCAGGATAAGGACAAACACCGTCACTCTCTTCACTGCTCGGATCCTACCTTGATGATCTCCTTGATAAGTTTTGCACTATCTTCCATGGCTGGAAGGGCCGCCCACTCAAAGCGGGAGTGGAGGTTATGCCCACCGGTAAAGATGTTCGGACAGGGGATGTGGTGCTCATTGGCCATCCTGGCCCCATCGGTACCTCCCCTGATGAGGGCTTCCTCCAGGGGCATGCCCAGTCGCTCTCCGGCCATTCTGAGGTTGTCCATGGCGATGGGCTTCTGTTTTGCAACCAGGGCCATATTGTAGTAGACAATCTTGGATTCAACGGTGGCCTTGCCTTTGTGGTAGAGGGCCTCGGCACTCTGGGCAAGCAGTTTCAGTGCATCGATCCTACGGTTGAGGACATCGAGGTCAAAGTCCCTGAGGTAGAGTGTCAGGTCAACCTCGGTGGCAGTACCGTTGATGGTATGGGCACAGTAGTAGCCGTAGCGCCCGTCTGTGGCCTCGGGACTCTCTGCCTGGGGAAGGGCGTTGATGAAGTAGGCTGCCATGGTAAGGGCATTCACCAGTCGTCCCCGGGCTGCTCCCAGATGGTAGCTTACTCCGGAAAAGTGAACCTTCACCGTTGCGGCGTTGAAGCACTCGCTCTCGATCTCAAAGCGCTTGCCACCGTCGATGGTGTAGCAGTAGTCGCACCCGATCGCATCATAGGGGAAGCTATCCATGCCACTGCCTGTCTCCTCATCGCTGGTGAAGATGAACTCCAGGGCCCCATGCTTGATGGACTTGTCCGCACTCAGCTCCTTGGCAACGGCCATGATGGCGGCAACCCCTGCCTTGTCATCGCTGCCAAGCAAGGTAGTGCCGTCGGTGACGATGAGGGTCTGGCCCTTGTACTGGGCAAGCTCGGCGTTGTCATCCCTCATGATGGTGTAGGTTTCATTCAGAGGGATATCCCCTCCGTCATAGGAGTCGATCACCCTAGGTTTTACCCCATTGCCAGGGACGTCGTCGGCGGTATCCACATGGGCCATGAAGCCTATGGTCGGGATCTCATGGTCGAGGTTCGAGGCCATGCGAGCTATGACTACCCCGGCCTTGTCGACGGTGATGTCGTCGATGCCCATCTGCCTCAGTTCAGAGACAAGCAGGTTGAGCAGGTCCCACTGCCCATCGGTAGAGGGTTGTTTCGTAGAGACCACCGTATCGTCGCTCATGGTATCAATGGCAGCATATCGCAAAAATCTCTGAAGTATGTCTTCAGCAATAGGACTTCTCATCATGTTTCTCCTTATGGCTATAGGGCCATTATTCCACAAACCCATATCGTGAGCAACAAGCAAAGGGTGACAAATAAGAAAGAGGCCCCCTTTCGGGAGCCCCAACGGAAACCAGAGAGTGCATCAGACATTGAAATTATACTTCTTCAGCATGGGTTTGATCATGTCGATGACATTGTAGAGGGCGAATACGCAGATGATGATCCCCGTTGTCACAAACCCTCTTTTCAGGGTTGTCCCAACTGCAATCATGCTGGCTGCAAGGGCGTAGGAGACCTCCGGCTCGGTGGTAACGGAGACAAGCCACTCGTTGAAGGACTCATCCAGCTCCCCTCCAAACTGGTAGTAGCGCCAGATGGACATCACCGTACTGGCGACCACCCCTGCAGCTACGGCTATGGCTGTTGCTGCCGAGATCTTCCCCCAGAAGACAACCGTCGGGATGCATGCATAGACAACCCCTGCGGTAAAGAGCACGACAGAGCGGGTAACAAGCTTTTGCATGTCCTTCCAGAAGGGGGCGCGCTGGGAAGGAGCCAGAGAGCGGGCAAGAGTTTCTGCCTCTGCGAGCATCAGAGCCCGGTTCTCCTCAAGCTTCACCTCAAGGTTGGCCATCTCCTCCTCACTGATCAGCCCCCTGGCAAACTCAACCACCTCCGAAGCCTGGTCGAGTGAGTTCACATCCTGTACCGCATAGCAGAACTCAAGGTACTGCCTTCCCTGCTGCTCGGTCAGGATGTTCTGCACTATCTCCTCACCGCTCTGCTCTGTTGCCCTGAGCGCCCGGCTCAGGTCCTCCTCGAGGTACTCCCACACCACGTCCTTCTGCTCGTCGATGACGCGGGCAACCGTAGGAAATAGCTCCTTGTCGGTAATCTTTGCTTTGGTTTGGGCTTCCCAACCCAGGGAGCATCCCGACAGGGGGATGACCAACGCGACCAATACCACCCAGTTCACGGCGTATTGCATCTTTCTTCTTTCCATGTGACCACTCCTTCTTCTTGCCATTTGCTCGGTATTACTTCTCCTCACAGGGCAGGGATGGCAAGAAATTCCCACCCAACCAGGAGAAACAGACGAAATTGGCCGTAGTCGGGCAGATACCGCTGGATCAGGGCATATTCGGCCTTGAACACCCCGCTGGGATCCCTGACAATGAGCTTTGGCTCAAGGTACAGCGACGGCGTCACATGCCAGGTGTAGCCAAAGGCAACCTCGTTCAGGTATTGAAGAGGTTCATCACCCTTGTCAAAGCCACTGAAAAGCCCCACCTGGACCAGGGAGACGGAGAGGAAGAACCCATTGTGGAAGGGGTGGTAGTCCAAGAACAGGCCAAATTCCCAGAGCCTGATATCGTTGTACCGAAGATCTGCGGTAAGGGTGCAGGGAATGTGGAAGGAGAACTCATCGTTGATGCATAGCCTCACCTCCGCCCTGGCCTGCAGGGTGTCAAGGAAAAGGGCATCCGCTCCCCTCAGGTCTCCACCCAAGGAGAGGGTGCTGCCCTCGCTTGCATAGAGGCAAGACAGGGTGAATGCCAATGCAACTGCCAACAGGGTCCTCTTCATCTCTTTCCTCTTGCTCCCTAGCCTATCATCAGGGGGAACAAGGAGAAATTCTTCAAATCTACTACCCAAGAATATGGAGAGAAAAAGGCAGGACACCCGGCCATAGGCAGCACCATTTGCCAGAGCTTATCCAGCTGCAAACGATAGACAAGGAGAAAACACTCACATTTTTCCAGTCTTATGGTAGACTTGTAGGGCAAGTGCCCACTATTTTGTTATACTGGTAGGTACAAGGAGCTTGGCGTGAATAAAACTTGGTCAATCATACTTATTGTAGTCGCATGCATTGTGGTGCTTGGGGGTACCTATTGGTACGTCGGAGCGCAAAAGCCTCTCACCGATGAGACAACAATTGAGCAACCCATACAGCAACAGGTTCCTGAGAAGGCCAAACCGGCAATTCAGCCTTCAGCGGCAAAGGAAACGGTCCAGCCAGAAAAGCAGGTACCAGCGGTCGTCGAAAACAAGGCGAGCACCCCTGTGAGCCCCCAGCCAGCGGTAAAGGCCAAAGCCACAGCCCCAGTTGTGACAACCACACTCCCCCCTCCAGTTGCCCCTGTTGTGAAAAAAGGTGTCTTCGCTCTGCCAACACTAGGGGAGAACCTGCAAAAGGAAGAAGCAGCACCTACCCCAGTCTTGATGGAAAAGGTAGTGCCTTTGCAAGCTGAGGCAACCATTGAGCAGGAGGTCCTTCCCGTCCCGGAAGAAAATAATGCAGAGGTTGAGCAAGCGCCTCTTGAGATGGCAGAACCTGTACAGGAAGCGGAGGCTGCTCCCATCAGGGAAGAGATTCCCGTCATAGAGCCGGTACAGGCAGAGCCTATTGCGGTGGCCATGAGTACCCCCTTGCCCCCACCACCCACCTCAGTCAAGCCTCTCGTGTATGAAGAGCCCGTAGAAAAGAGTGCAACCCTCGATGCAAGCATCTCTGTCTCATTTCTTGACTTAAGTTTCCCCAAAGAGCTTACCCCGTTCGACAAGGGATTCAATGTGCAGGTGGACCTACTCCATCAGGGCGAGAGCCTTGGCTATGGCGGGGTGTTGGAGGTTGGGAAGGTTGGCACTGACCAGCTACAGGTGAGCCTGCTTGGCAAGGTTTCCTGGAGCCTGGGAAAGGGGACTGTGACATTCCCCCTCTCGATTTCCCTGGGGCCGACATTCTTCCATGATACGACCACCAATGCAAACGGTTTTGGCATGAAGGCAAAGCTGACCGGTGGCGTCACCTATGCAATCTCCGACTCCTTCAGGATCTTCTATGAAGTAGGGGTTGCATCAACCTACAACTTCAAGGAGAGCACTTCCTTCAGGCTTGCCTTGGAGCCAATCAGGGTCGGGGTAGGCTTCAGCTTCTAGGTTCCAGCTTTTCGTCCAGGCTGCTGAAGGAGGGGGCACTTGAGGCTTCCCCCTCAACCTCTACGGGTTGGGGAATGGTAGGGAGGCGCTGCCACCCCAGGGCCTTGATGATCGCCTCTTTCTGCTTGATGGCCTTTGCGGCAGTGAAGCTGACAGATCCTTCATCAAGGTAGAAGATGAGTCCCTTTCGTGGGCCCACTACCTTTCCCACCCCCATACTGCGTATCAGAGAGACATCCAACGACCAGACCTCCTTACAGGGGGTCTGTCTTGTCCTGTGCCTCTCCACCCGTTGGTAGATCTTCACCGTCTTGTCGGTTATGACCAACCTTCCGCGGATGAGGTCTCCCTCCCCGCCCAAGGGGGCTTTCCCACAGAACAAGGAGAGCTGATAGTCTTCCTGGCGTACCTTTTTCACATCCGAGTCACTGACCCAGTAGGAGACCCTGTAAAACAAAAAAACCAACAGGAAAAGTGTGGGGAATATCAGGTAGTACGGGACTATCCCGATGGTTGCAGGAGAGATAAACACAACAAGCAGCGTCAGGCCCAACAGGAGGATTTTCAAGAGTGTCTTCATAGAGATGACTCTACCGCCTAGCTGAAAAAAAAGAAAGCCTCAGAAAAGATGAAGCGAAAAGCCTAGTGCGGAGCCTATCTGGTTGGAGGCTACTATGAAATACATTCGTAGAATGACCGGTCGGCTCACATTGCTTCTCTTGGCATTGCTTGTGGTAGGCCTGGCTGGTTGCAAAGAGGAACCTGGAAGGACATCCCTGCATCTGACCATGCAGGAGAAACAGGGCCAGGATCGTTCCATCGTTCCACAAGACACACCCTTGGATGTGTCTCGCTATGCAGTTACCGGCGAAGGGCCCCAAGGAAGCACCTTCGAGATCCAGAGCACCAGTGCCAACATAGAGATCGATGGCCTGCTCATGGGTAACTGGACCATTACTGCGGTGGGTCAGAACAAGGATGGGGTGAATCTCGTACAAGGCAGTACTGCCTGTACACTGACCACAGAACCCACAAATGCCGTAATCGAACTGAAGAGCCTTATGGGATCAGGGACCATGACGGTACATTTCACCTGGGACCAGAGCAAGATCTCCAGCCCTAGCATCGAGCTGTGGGTAACCGATAGCGAGGGGATCAAGAGCAAGGTGACACCTACCACGAACAACCTCATCAATGGCTCTGTCTCCTACAGCTCGATCTACCCCGCAGGTTCCTACATGGTGCAGGCCCGCCTGTACAGTGGCAGTACCGCAGTTGCAGGATGTGCAGAGGTGGTGCGGGTCGTAGGGAGCAAGACCACAGAGGGAACCATCACCCTGGATTTGGACAAGTATCCGGAGATTCCCAGCAACCTTACCCTCATCAACAAGGCAGGGACTCCCATCCAATGTTCCATATCGGGCCTCTCTTCCACTGTGGAGGCCTTGCAGCCGGTGCACGCCACCGTCACGGTCCCTGCCTCTGAGGAGAGCAGCACCATGGAGGTCCTCTGGTTTCTCGATGGCGAGGAGATATCCTCCTCGCTGGACTGCACCTTTACCCCGGCGACTGGGAACCACCGCCTGGACCTCATAGCAAAGGGGGCCCTCCTAGCCAGTTCTGGGTCGGCCAGTATATCTTTCAAGGCAACTGTTACGGGAACTGCCGGTATACCGGTACTCGTGAAAGTGGTAGCGGACAATACCAATGGCCTAAAAATCAGCGGGAATACCAGGGTGGCATTCCTTCCTGACGGAAAGGTATTACTGGCAAGCTCAATTCACCAGACACTGCAGATCTGCAGGATTGTCCGAGACTCCCTGGAGGTCATCAGGACCTATACCCAAGCTGACGGCTTCAACACCGCACAGGTTACGGATATCCTGGTAGACAAGACCACCAACAGGGTGGCAGTTGCCGATAACCAGCATCCTGGCATCACCCTCTACCAGTACAATGCGGGCAACGCTTCCCTGACCAAGCTCTTCTCGAGGGACAATGTCAGCATGCAGTTTGAGGACGGGTACAAGGTCACGTTCAACTCGATCAACCGCCTCATCCTCGATCCTGTCTCCGGTGTCCTCTACAACACGGAGCCCGGAAGCTGCAAGCTGCCCTGGACCAACTTCTATGCAACGAGTCAGGCTGATTTCAAGATCAACCGTTATAGCGATTTCCTGTTCATGCAAGAGGAGATGACAGGCATGACCGTCTCACCGGACTTCAAGAGGTCAGCTCTGTTCAGTACCCCTGCCAACATGCTCAAGATGTGTGAACGGACCACCGGTGGGGACATATTGGGCTATGCCCAGGACTACAGGACCCAGGATGGAATTCCCTACATCTCGGCGATCAGTGCTGTCGAGTTCCTCAACAACGAAAACGTACTGACTGGCAACAACAATGCACTGAACCGCTTCCACCTGATGAAGGAACCCCATCCTGACATCGAGGACTGGTGGTCGCAGGATGAGACCTGGCTTTCGGGGGACAATGGGCTGGGAGAGATGCTGGGGATCGAGCAACTCCTGGTCAACGCTTCCCGGGACATGCTCTATGTAGTCTGCAGTGGCAGCAAAAACATCAAGGCCTTCTCCTACAACGAAGCCATTGGATTCCTCAACTATGAGGGCAACACCTCGCTGGACACCTTTGTCCCCTCACAGGCAGCTATCTCTCCTGACAAGGAGAATATGCTGGTCGTCTCCAGGGTCAGCAACCAGATACTGATCCTCACCATCCCACACTAGGAGGTTGCCTAGGGAATACTGCATATCACACAGCCATTTTTACCCTGATGTTGGGGGCGCATGAGAGTGCGCCCCCTTCTTCTGCAGGAAGGCAATCTTCCTATAGCCCTACTTGCCAAAAGGATAGAACGGTTCCAAGAGCAGGACACCAATAGGTTTCATATCTATCTATATTATATAGCTCACAATCGTTCTTGTACTGCTTCAATACATCTGCGGAAGAAATCATTCAATTTCATATATTGTTGTTCAGCAGTATATTGGTTCCCGTCATCAAATATTTCTTGTACTGAATTTAGCTTTAAATTTATCAGCACATCCCTATCTGGTGGCTCAGAAGTAAACATTTCCTCATTTGGAATTGTAATTTGCTTACCAATTAGCTGATCACAATACGTAGATAGAGATTCAAACATTACCGAAATCTCTTGTTTTTGATACATAATCCCGAACCAAGGATACAAAGGGTATGGTAATTTTGGTGTTTCCATCCGAAAATAGAATCCAGAATACCCAACTCCAGCCTTGAATCTATATTCATTTACTTTGATTCCAAGTGTCAAAAAATGTTCTGTTGAGCCAATTGCAAAACTCTGAAAACCCCTCTTTCACCTAGTCTATTAGCCAAGGTTGGAGAAAAGACTATATCAGTGTTGTCTTACCCGGATTGGATTGTCTTTTGAACTGCTGTTTTTCCTGAAAATGGTCTTTGCTGGATATAGCAAGTCTGCCCCTTATGGGGCTTCAGACTAGAAAACCATTCTTTTCATTCAGCCCAGTCCTCTTGGATTATGCTACATCCTGTCTTTCCCTGAGCAGCAATCCCATCTGGAGTACAGCCAGCGCAACCACTGCACAACCCAGAGAAAAGTGCATTTTCTTGTGTCCCCTGATGCACAGGTTCTTGGGAATCAGCCAGTCCTTGAGATGGGAATTTGAGCGTTCAACAGTTGTGCGAACTTTGTAACGATGCTCCTCAGATGGGCAGAACGGCACTGAACCCAGTCTCTTTGCAGGGTCTATCAGGGCAATTCTTCCTGTATCATCGATATAGTTCTGGATGACGTTTGAGTAATAGCCGCTGTCCATGAGGGAGTAGCAGTGCTGCACCCTTTGCTGGGTCATCTTCTCCAAGGGGATTGCAACCTGGCTGTCATGCACATTTGCCCCTGTCACCACATAGCTGAGGGGTATGCCGGTATCGGTGGTGTCCAGGTGCAGCTTGTACCCACGCCAGAAGGAGGCGTTGCCTTGGGAATTCTTCTTGGAACCCCAGCTGCATTTGGTGTTCAAGTGGGATAAAGTCTCTCCTAGTGACTGAGTAACCTGTTTCTCGACAACTGAGCGTTTGTCTCGGTTAAGAAACTCCTTCTCTTCTGGGCTTCCCTTCTTCTTCCTTCCCCGTTTTTTAGGATGTTCTTTTCCCTTTGTCGGTTTCTTCTCAACTGTCTCACGGGCAGGGATTGCTGTGCTGTCCCTGCAGACATGCATGACATATTCCCCCTCTCCTCTGGGGTAGAAGGTCTCAACCAGAGGGCCCAATACATGGTCGTTCATGTCGATGCTATCAGAAAGAATCTTCAGGTAACGGCTAAAGGTAGCCTCGCTAGGGATACGCTCGAACCCACAAAGGTCCTTGAGGTTGTGATCAATCAGAAGCAACCTTCTCATGTCCTTAAAGGTGCTTTGCCGAAATATGGGCATAGCAAGCTGGAAGCGGAAAAACGCGTGTATGGGGTAAGGCTTCCGACCGAACCTCTTCTCTTGCTTGATGCTGTCCAATGAAAAGGGAAGCATAGGCTCAACGGCCATGATGGTAGCGGCAAGTTGCTCATGCAGATCAGTCACTGGAAAGATGCAACAACGCGAAAGCTCCTCTTTTGTCTCACTGGAAAATAGGAGGGGCTGGAATACTACAGGGGTATGTGGTACGGTATTAGGCATAAAGCTTGTGTTTCTCCTTAACTTTTTTGTGGTAAAATCAGTATAAAGGAAATACAGGCTTTATTCTATATGATTAATCAAGTTACTTAAAATGATTACGATATTTCTAGCCTTTTAGCAAGCCTATGCTAAGAGTACAAGTCAGTAAGGTAAATGAGAGTTTTGCAATTGCCTCTGTTGAATTTGCAATTATTTTTCTGAAAGTGAGATTTAGAGCTTCAAGAGAACCTAGATGGCTTAGTTCCATATGGACAGCCTCCCTATAATTACATACTTGCTTGATATATGTATAACAGAAATTATAAAACTCTGATAATTCACGGTCTCGATCACTCTTCTTTATCTCAGATGCCAGATGGACCAGAAACTCTTCCCATGTATGAATGCAGTAGTCATTTGAAAATCTTAGACTTCTTGCATTTCTTGAATAATTCATAATAAAACCGCGATTGCCTTTGCCTATCATTGGAAAGGTATTAATATAATCTTCAAAATGATCATATTGGTCTTGGATCTTTACTTCAATGAGATGTGTCAATTGTCCATCAGTCAGGATTATAAAATCCGGCCTGCAATTATCCTTGGAATATTCTCGGATTAAGTCGATTTGACGAGAGAAATCAATATTATTAAAGAAAAAAGAGAGAAAGAACCACTTAAATTGCTCACAGGATTCACAACAAGTCCAGATAAAATCGGAGAGGTCATTTTCGCTATGAAACCTGAACCCCATATTTGAAAAATATGATTCTATGAACATTGTTTCACCCCTTTTCCCCTTATTAATATTTTTTTAAGGCGGATGGCTCAACAACATACGTTCTACAATCGAAGCTCCGGTGAAAAAGGAGCTCCTGCTTCACACTAACATATGCAAAGTTAAGAAAAATTCAGCAAACATCTTCATAGCTGTTCTCGTAAATGAAAAAAACTGTTCAATTATGCGAATTGTTATTATTGAAAGGTCTTACAGCGACAACAATAATTCCGATTATAGTGAGCAGGAAGCCCCACCAAAAACCACCATCATAACCTTTTGATTCATTCATAGATTTGGTAATGAACCCGCAAATGACACCTACAATAATGTATACCAAAAACATTTTATTGTTCCTCCGGCGATAAATTTATAATAGCACATCTTCGAATATCGAACCAAACTAATTAAAAATTATTGTTGATCCATCTGTGCATACTCTTCTTGTCATCTGAATTGAGGCCTGCACTTCTTTCCTTGCGTAGAGGATGGTTTGCTCCATTGGGCTGACCACCACGGCGATACAAGCCTCACCTTACAGCCGGGAGCAGGACCGAAACGGTATTCTCCATATTGACGGAGCCATTCTGTCACCATATCATTCGCACGTGGAGTGTAGGCTTCATCAAGAATAGAGAACAACTTACAACAAGGAGATTGGATGTTTAGTAGTTTGGATTCGGTTCGTTATGCATAGCAAGGGCTATTGCATAGTACAATAACTATTGGGCAATAGCCCTTGCTTCAATCCTGACACAAACGTAGGAGGAGCATAATGGGCTATAAAAAAGCAATCGATCTATTGCCGCATCACCTATTGGTTGCGGTTCAACAGTATATAGATGGCGAGTATATCTATATTCCACGGAAAGCTGAGAGCAAGTTGCCGTGGGGTACAAACACTGACACAAGGGATCTTGTTAAGGCAAGGAACAGGGAAATATTGGGCAAACGCCTGGCAGGGTGTTCTGTTGGAGAGTTGGCCCAGCACTATTTCTTGTCAGAAAAAGCTATCTACAAAATCATCAATGCCAGTAAAAAAGAGTGAAACCAAAACGTCCTAACCTCAATTGGTGCGTTTTTTCTTTTCTGAAACAAAAAGTGGGATGCATCTGGAAGCTGCACAACGTAGTATCTCCTTACACATCTTAGACGAAAGGAACATGACTATGAACACCTCTTTTACTGATACGTTTGACAGGGATTTTCTTCTTGAAACCATGATGGGACCCAATGCCATGCGCATTACAGAAGAAATGGCGAGTTTCCTCCCTATTTCTCCAGGCATGCGCATTCTCGACCTTGGTTGCGGAATGGGAATTTCTTCCATCTTGCTTGCCCAAAAATACGATGTGACCGTGTTTGCTGCCGATTTATGGGTTTCCCCCAGCGACAACGCAAAACGCTTTGCAAGCTTAGGCCTTGATTCGAAAGTGATCCCTTTTTTGGTTGATGCAACCAAGGATATTCCGTTTGCACACGAATATTTTGACATGATCATAAGTGTGGATTCCTATCAGTACTTTGGCAATAATGAGCACATGTTGCCGAAACTACTGCCCTTTGTGAAAAAAGGGGGCTTTATGGCTGTAGCCATCCCTGGGTTTGTACAAGAGTATCCCGAGGGACAATTGCCAAAGGAAGTGCAACCCTACTGGACACCAGAATGGTATTTTTATTCCTGTCCTTGGTGGCGAACGCTATGGGAAAAAGAAGCCAGTATTGTTCTTACAGACCTACGTGAAATGGATTCGTGCAAACAGGCCTGGGATGATTGGCTGCAATCACCCAACCCCTATGCTCAACGTGATAGTGCGATGATGGAAGCAGGAGCCGGTCAATATTTCAACATCATCCAACTGATAGGAAGAAAAATATGACAGAAACCACAACCTACAAGTGGTTACACCAGTGGAGCCAACGGCCATGGCCCAAAGAGCTTCCATGGTCGTAGACCCCAATCATCGACAACAGAGGCATGGTTGCAAGCATTCTTTCATCAGCAAGGCTACTCTCTTCACGTTTTCAATGAAGAGAGTCAAAGCTCGACAGGAGATGGTGATGAAAGATGCCCTGGCTACATGCTCATGCCAAAGATTGCCCCTGAAACATAGGGTATCAACCATATGAGCCATACTGCAATGCTGAATTTGTGGAAACTGTTTCGTTTCGCCTGGTCGTTCTTCAGCAAAACAATCGTTGCCCATAGTGCATGGAAAAGCATGAGGGCAATCGCAAGGACCCCTGTAATCCCATGGAAATTCAAGGTGAAGCCGCTGCCTGCCATTGTGCTCATCAGCGTCGTTCCCAGGGTATCAAACAGAAGGCCGACCCAAAATGTAACGAGGTGCCATCGCTTCAACACCCCTTGTAATTTTTCGCCCCAGACTCCGATTGAATAGAAAACAAGCGCCAGTGTAATACTTACAATTGCATATACGAGCATAGTAGGGATCCTCCAGGATTTCCCTCACAAAGATAATTCTATTTTATGCCATGAGCAACCTACCTGCATAAAAAAGATAAAAGTTGGGCCTTCTTCGGCATGCAACCAGATTTCCGGTCTGCACTATATCACTCCATTCCAACCGCAAGCCACCTGTTACACGCCTTCCCGAATTGTTTTCCCCACCCTCCCTTCATTTCCTGCCCTATAGCCAAGACAGCAAAACACCCGGCCTATTGCTAAGCCGGGTGTTCTGTATGAGTGAGTTGTGAACCTATCAGGCCTTGTAGAGAGGCAGTTCCTGATAGGTGGTGTGCAAGAGGTGGTGTGCCTTCTCGCTCATCGGCTTCTCAAGGAAATCCTCATACAGCTTGATGATGGATGGGTTCTGGTGTGAGCAACGGTAGACACTCTTCTTGTCATCGGCATAGAGGCCTGCACTTCTTTCCTTGCGCAGGATATCGTTTGCACCATAGGGCTGACCACCACCGGCGATACAACCACCACGACAAGCCATGATCTCGATGAACTCATAGGGAGCCTTTGTCCCGTTGGCCTTTGCTTCACGGATTTCGTCCAGGACTTCCTTCGCGTGGGAGAGTCCATGGACTACGGCAACGCGGATAGGAGTGCCGTCAAAATCGACGGTTCCCTTCTTGATCTCATCCAGGCCACGCACAGCTTCGACTTCAACCCTCTCCATCTCCTTGCCGGTCACCACATGATATGCGGTACGTACAGCCGCTTCCATGACGCCACCGGTGGCACCGAAGATTGTTCCGGCCCCTGAGTATTCGCCGATCGGGCTATCAGCTTCCATCTCCTCAAGCTTGAGGAAATCGATTGCCGAGTCCTTGATCATGCGGGCAAGCTCACGGGTTGTCAGCACAAGGTCGACATCCTGGTAGCCTGATGCACTCATGTTGTCATCACGTTTTGACTCAAATTTCTTTGCAGTACAGGGCATGATGGCCACAGAGTAGATCTTGGAAGGATCGAGACCGGCCTTCTCTGCATAGAATGTCTTGGTAATGGCCCCATGCATCTGCATCGGGCTCTTACAGCTGGAGACATGGTCAAGCAGGTCAGGATAGTACTTCTGGACATAGTCGATCCATGAAGGACAGCAGGAGGTCAGCAGGGGCATGACGCCACCCTTGGTCAACCGGCCTACAAGCTCATGGCCCTCTTCTATGATGGTGAGGTCGGCACTGAAGTTCGTGTCATGCACTGCATAGGCACCAAGTTTCTTCAGGGCAAAGTAGATCTTCTTCGTGGTGACAGTGCCGGCAGGAAGCCCGAAGGACTCGCTCAATCCTACACGGATGGAGGGAGCGATCTGGACAACTACCTTCTTGTCAGGGTCATTGACCGCCTTGCGGAAGGAGCCGATCTCATCCTTTTCGTAGATGGCACCGACTGGGCAGTGTGCTGCACATTGGCCACACTTTACACAGGGGCTGTCATCGAGCTTGAGCATCGCAGCAGGAGCCATGTAGGTTCCATCACCACGGCCGATGAACTCGAGGGCGAAGGTGCCCTGGAGGTCCTGGCAGACCTGTACGCAACGGCCACACTTGATGCACTTCTCAGGGTCCAGGACGATGGAGGCAGAGGAAGTATCCTTTGGCCTATCGCTCAGGCGAACCTCAAAAGGCTGCTCGCGGATACCGAACTCAGCGGCCAGGTCCTGCAGCTCACACTCTGTATTGCGGATACAGGTGAGGCAGGAGGAGGGGTGGGTGCTGAGGATCAGCTCCAGGATGGTCTTCCTTACTTCATACAGCTCGGCATCATGGGTGATGACACTCAAGCCCTCGTTGACAGGGGCGGCACAGGCACGAATGATCTTCGCACTGCCCTCCTGCTTGACAATACACAGTCCACAGGAGCCAAACGGGGTCAGGTCATCGTGGTAACAGAGCGTCGGGATTCTGACCCCTGCCTGCTTGGCAGCGTTTAGCACGCTTGTACCCGGTTCAACTTCTACAGGGATACCATTTATCTTTACATGTACCATACTCAATTTATTCCTCCTCTGTCGGATCCTAATGGACTACGACGGCTCCAAATTTACAGGTCTCCAAACATACACCGCACTTGATACAGGTGCTCTGGTCTATGATGTGGATCTGTTTCTTCTCGCCGGTAATGGCGCCGACAGGACACTTTCGGGCACAGGCAGTACAGCCGATGCACTTATCTGCAAGGATCGAATACCTGACCAACTTCTTACAGGTTCCACTTGGGCAAGCCTTGTCCTCGATATGGGCACGATACTCCTCAGGGAAATACTTCATGCTTGAGAGAACCGGGTTGGGAGCTGTCTGGCCCAGAGCACAGAGAGAGCCGGTCTTCATCGCATGGCCAATCGTCTGGAGAGTCTCGAGGTCCTCAGGGACACCATTTCCTGCAGTAATCTTCTCAAGGATATTGCACAGGGAACGGCCACCAATTCTGCAAGGTGCACACTTTCCACAAGATTCATCAACGGTAAAGTTGAGGTAGAACTTGGCGACGTCCACAATGCAGTCATCCTCATCCATGACGATCATACCACCGCTACCCATCATGGAACCGATGCGGACCAAGGATCCGAAATCGATCGGAGTATCGAGGTCTTTCTCGGTGATGACGCCACCGGAAGGTCCACCGGTCTGCACTGCCTTGAACTTGCGTCCGTTGGCTATGCCACCGCCGATGTCAAAGACGATCTCGCGAAGGGTGGTTCCCATGGGCACTTCAACCAAGCCTGAGTTCCGGATCTTCCCGGTAAGGGCAAAGACCTTGGTTCCCTTGCTGTCTGCAGTACCGATCTTGCTGAACCAGTTGCCACCCTTGGTGATGATGATGGGGATGTTCGCCCAGGTCTCAACGTTGTTGATGACCGTCGGCCTACCCCACAAGCCCTTGACGGCTGGGAATGGCGGACGGGGCTGTGGCATACCACGGCGCCCTTCGATGGACTGCAGCAGAGCGGTCTCTTCACCGCAGACGAAGGCACCTGCACCGAGACGGATCTCAATGTCAAAGTCAAATCCACTTCCGAGGATGTTGGTTCCCAAAAGTCCATATTCTCTGGCCTGGGCCATGGCGATTTCAAGACGGTGGATGGCCAGAGGATACTCTGCACGGATGTAGATGAAGCCCCTGTGTGCACCGATTGCCTTACCACAGATGGTCATGGCCTCAAGGACGGAGTGCGGGTCCCCTTCCAGGGTGGAGCGGTCCATATATGCACCGGGGTCTCCCTCGTCAGCATTACAGACAACATACTTTACATCATTCTCAGCCTGCTTGGTGAAGTTCCACTTCATCCAGGTCGGGAAACCAGCACCACCGCGTCCACGCAGTCCTGCAGTCTTCAGTTCCTGGATGATGTCGTCACCGGTCATCTCAAAAAGGGCTTTCTCGAGAGCCTCATACCCTTCGCGGGCGATATACTCGTCGATATTCTCGGGGTCGATGAATCCACAGTTGCGCAGTACGATACGGAACTGCTTCTGGTAGAACTGGATGTCCTCAACCTTGGCATGCTTGCGGCTCTCTTCCTTGTTGTAGAGAAGGCGCGTAACTTCACGGCCCTTGATGATGTGCTCGGCAATGAGCTCATGGGCATCATTGGGAGAGACCTTTACATAAAAGGAGTCCTCTGGAAGGATCTTTACGATCGGGCCCTGTTCACAAAAGCCGAAACAACCGGTCTTGATGACCTGTACTTCGTCTGCAACGCCCTGAGCTTCGCACTCCTTCACAAGGTTCTGATAAATCTGGTCTGCACGGCTCGATTCGCAAGCAGTACCTCCACAGACCAAGATGTAGTTTCTGAAAGCCATTATCTACCCCCGTCCTTCTTGATGATATCAGCAGCAGGACGATCAAACAGATGATCGGTCACCAGTTGCTTTGCAATGATGTGCTGCTCAACAATCCGTCTTGCCGTAGCAGCATCCACTTTTCCATAAATGGTATCGGGCATGCCAGGAACCAGGACCTCAACGGTTGGCTCCACATAGCAAAGGCCCATGCACCCTGTCTGGGTGACCGATACATTGTCAACCTTGTTCTCGTCCAGGACAGCGAGGAAGGTATCCAGGGCGGTCTTGGCCCCAGCTGCGATCCCACAGGTACCCATGCCGATCACGATTCGGGAATCCTTTCCTTCGATGTCGCGCTTCTGCAGCGCGCTCTGTTTCTCGTCCCTAAGCTTTCTCAATTCTTCAAGTGTCATTTTAGCCATGGTCTAGCCTCCTAAATTAGTACGTGAAACAGGCTTTATGCCAAGAAAGGCGAGTGCTCAACATAATACTGCCGTAGGTCCTCTTCCTGCGATACCAGGAACTCCTTAAGCAGGTTCAACGTGCCGCTGGAGGTCAGGGGACCCAAGATTTCTCCCAACTCGCTCTTGGAGAGTTGGTACTCTCCATCTCCTTTAACCGTTGCAAGCGTCCGCCTGACAACAAGTTCCTGGGCGAGGGGGTGGCTCATCAGAGTCAGCAGTGTAGAAGGAAGGTCTCCAAAGGGAGGTGTATCCACATGGTTCAGGGGAAAACTAAAGGAAACTTTGGTTCCCATCCCCAAGGTGGACTGCAAGGAGAAGCTCCCTTCACAAGCTCTACAAGCCTGTACAAGAAATGGCAACCCCAAACCGACCTTACGTTTTGTATGTTTGACCCCATCAGTGGTGAAAGGGTCCAGTACTCTGGCTTTCAGATCCTCATCCATTCCCTTTCCGTTGTCCTCTACTGTACAAGAGAGTAGATGGTCACTCTCCTCGAGGGTAAGGTGCACTTCGCTACTCTTGGCCTCGAAGGAGTTTTGGACGATGTCCAACAGAAAGTCACAGATAAAGATGTGCATACGCCCTGTTTCGCGCTCCTTATTTGTACTTTGCGATTATTCCAGCAATCTGGTCTTTGGTGACCTTGCCGAAAACTTCCCCACCGACGGTGAGGACCGGGGCCAGGCCACAACAGCCTACGCACCGTACAGCCTCAAGGGAGAAGAGACCGTCGTCGGTCACTCCACCTATCTCGAGCTTGAGCAGCTTGCCCAACTCGTCGATGAGAGGCTGTGCACCCTTCAGGTAACAGGCTGTGCCCAGGCAGACCTGAATGTTATGTTCGCCAGGCTTGGTCAGCTTAAAGAAGTGGTAGAATGATACAACACCCCATATGGTCGCCAAGGGAACATCCAGCATCGCAGCAACCGTATCGGCTGCCTCGCGGGAGATGTAGCTTTGTTCCTCTTGCACTTTATGGAGAACCATAATGAGATTGCCCGGTTTGTCCTTCCACTCCTCGATGAAAGAGATCAGCTCAGGCGAGAACTTGTTTTCGTTAGTTTCCGACATGTAACCTCCAGTACCCAAATTTTCAGTTTGCCTATTCTAGCATTATTTTCCAAATCGTGTCACCATATTCTTACATCTAACGCTAATAACCATACTACTTTACTGGTTTTTGTAATTAAATATTGACCATTTATATGGTTTAATATACAATTAGGCACATTAACAGGAGATAATCTATGAACAACGACCAATTGATAAGAATCACAAGATACTACAGATCCCTCAATCGTCTTAAGACCATCGGACTGGAAAAAGTCTTTGCACATAACCTAGCCGATGCAGCAGGAGTTTCTGCCGCAATCGTACGGAAAGATTTCTCACAATTGGCAATATACGGGCAGAAAAGAGGTGGCTATGAGATCCTCGACCTGCTCAAGTCCCTTGGGGAGATTCTTGGCAAGGGATCTCCACAGAACTGCGTCATCATAGGCTGCGGGAGGATCGGGAAGGCCCTGATGCACTACAACGGCTTCGAACCCGATGGCATCCGCATCGTGGCAGGTTTCGATAGCGACCCGTTGGTGTATAGCGATGCATCCCATCCGGTTCCCATCTACCCGATCAACAGGATCGACGAAGTGGTTGAGGCCCTTGAGGTGACGGCAGGGATCATCACCGTCCCCGAGCAGGCAGCTTCAGACAGCTATGAACGGCTGGTAAAGGCCGGGATCATGGGAATCCTGAACTTTAGCCCCATAACCCTCAAGCCACAGCTGCAGAAGGACGGGACCATGCCGGTTGTGCACAACATCAACATAGCCCTGGAACTGGAGCAGATCTTCTACGAGCTCAAGTTCCCCAAGGAAGGGGGCAAGTCACCTGCGCAGAAGCGTAAGGAGAACAGGAAGATGGTCGCTGACGCCACTGAGAGTCTGTAGGTTCCACCCGTTGGGCGTCCCGTCCGTCTTCAGACAGACTGGCGGGGCGAGTATCTGGCAAGACCCATACTCCCAACCCAACCCATCAAATAAGAACTCATTGCCCAGAAACTGGTCATAGTGGTGCCAGGCCCCTCCATAGAAATAGCTACCGGGCTTGGCAAAGCTATTGCTCCTGTCAAGATAGGGCGAATACCAGACATCCGAATAGACATGGGCCCTCTCACCGGTAATACCCAGTGAACCGCTTCCCATATAGGTGCGTGCCTTCTGGCTCTCGATGCCTATGAGTGCAGGCTGTACGGTGGATGCACTTCGGTAGGCATCCGGGTCGGTATTGAAATCACCACAGAGAATGATGAGCTTGCCCTCGTGGCGCTTGGCAGCCTGCCCAAGGACACGGCTAAGTTCCAGACGCATGGCCTCGGTCTCCTCATACTCACCTATCTGGCTTTTGGCATGCAAGCCAAAGATGACGACCTCACCACGTGGGGTATCGAACACAGCTTCCAAAACAGGTCTGGATCCTTCTACTGCATGGACAGCAACGTGCTTTGGTTTTCTCCTGCTTACCATCCCCACCCCGATGGAAGAGCCTTCCTCTTTGGCAAAGGCATACCAGAGGTAGCCCTTGCGGCCAAGGTGGTTGTCCAGAAGGTCGGAGAGGACCCTCTCGTTTTCGATCTCCTGGAATATGCAGACATCACAGAGGCCGATGCTGCGGTTGGTGACCACCTCGTTGAGGGTTCTCAGCCTCATCCGATAGGATGCGGTATTCCAGCTTTCCGAAGGACGGTATTCAGGATACTCATCCCCGTCGAGCTTGTCGTCCATGAGGTTCTGTACATTGTAGGTGAGGATCCTGAACTCCATTTCCGAGGAGGGCTGGGCATCAAGGGAGCAGCCGCACACCAGGAACAGGAAGCACAGCAGGGATACAAGGGCTCTTTTCATCGTACAAAGCTAAGGGGGCGATCAGCCCCCTTTGCTTCAGACTTTGGCGTTCTTTCCCAGGGAGTAGCAGAAATAGAGCCCGGCGAGGGCATCCTGCATGTCAAAAAGCTTGATGTCCATCTCACGGGACTTGAGAATCCCAATCTTGAGGTTCTCAAAGTTGGGGTCGAAGGAAACATTGCAGTCATCGAGGATCCCCAGGCAGAAGGTGCGTAGCTCATCCCACCTATGGTTGGTGAACATCGAGTGCACCTCATCATAGTGTAGGTCTATCTGGTTGAGGTCCCTGGCTTCGGTAAGGAAGCCGGAGAGGAAATCCTTCACACTGCCGGTGTTCATCTGCTCGAAGAGGGTCGAAAGCCTTGGGGAGCCAAACTTGAGAAAGGATGCTATGACAGCATAGCGGGTCTGTCGGAAGGTCGAGCTCCTGCCCTGCTCCACCGAGAGGAAGAACTCCTGGTAGAAGGTCCCCTCCTTGTCCATGTGCCGTTTTGCAATGAGGAAGTCGATGACCTCGTCGATGTGCTTGGCATTGTGCGAAAGCTCATTGACCAGGGGCAGGTATTCGGTCGATTCGGTGATGCGTGCAAGGGTCTTGCTGGCCATGGACCTCACCGAGGACCATCGGCCATACTTGAGCAGCTGGAGCATTACTTCCTTGACCTTCGGGTCCTTCTTGTAGGAACCAAGGGCGGCTATGGCATCAAGCTGGACGTAGGAGTCATCGTCGCGTGCGATGGTGATGAGGTCATCGAGCAGGGACTTCCGTGGCCGGTCGGCAAGGGCACGAACAGCCTCGATCTTGTCCGAGGAGAAGGGGGAAGCAAGGATGGACCGGATCTCACTGGTTGCCATGTTGTTGTAGTTGCTTCCCAGGGAGTGCATGAGAAACCTGCGCTTTGCAGGGTCGGTCTCCTTCTCAAGCTTCTCGATCATGGAGACGGCCTTCAGCCCGTGCATGGAAAAGACAACCGCAGCAGCAGCCTGTGAGGAGTAGGCACCCACTTCCTGCAGCTTTGCAGCAACCAGGGCTTCGACGGCTGTCAGGACCATCGCAAAGAGGAATACCAGCGTATAGCCATTGCCTGCCGACCTGCTGTCAAAGGTGAAGATCGAGCGGGCAAGGTCGCCGCTGTCTGCCAACAGGCCGCTGACAATACCTACGCCAAAGGCCACGATGGCTATGACGAAGTTGGCCATGGAGTTAAAGCCCACTGCATCGTCGTCGGGCATGACCTGGGCAAGCAGGCGAAATACCAAGAGGCTGATGAGTGCGACAAAGAAGTTGGTAAAAAACCCGAGGAAGAAAAATACTACCGGAGAGGTCTGGGGAGTTATCAGAGCCCAGAGCAGGAAGAAGAAGAGGGAGAACAGGGTGGACAAGAAGACCAGGGGCCGGGATCCCAAGCGGTCGGAGAACTGCTTGCTGATGTAGCTTGCCGCAACCACAGCAAGGCCCAGCACGACAGAATAGAGTACGACCATGCTGTTGGAGAGGGCAAGCTCAATCCTGAGGAAAGGGACGGTAAGGCCAAAGATGACCGACACTGAGGTAGAGAGCCACCTGAGGAAGAGCCTTCTGCGCAGGGATGACTGGCCCATTGCCTCCCTGAAGATGGTGAAGACTGTCCTGCCCTTGTTGTGGACGATGGTGCTGCGTGAGGGAATGAGGGACATCTGGTGGGCGGCAAAGAAATTCATGAAGGCACCAATGATCTGCAGGCCTATCAAGCCAACGAGGCCAGAGAACTGCTGGATGCCCAATACCAGAGCGGTGATGCAGCGAACAACCATGGAGGAGCTCTGGTAGGCTACGTTGACGTTTCCCACCACCTTGCCCCGGTTGGAGACGCTGCTGATGCTCTTCATCGTAAAGTCGTTGAGGGCGATGCCTACCATGCGGAATATGTTGAATATGGTGTAGATGCCGAGCAAGAGGAGGACCGCAGCATCGCCAGTGAGGAAGAACAGGCCGACATAGCCAAAGCAGACCACCCCTCGAAGCAGCCAGACGCTTGACTGCACCTTGATCTGGTTCTTTCCCTTGAAGATCAGGGGGATGAACGGCAACACAGCCCCTGCGATATAGGAGGCAGAGGCTATGTATCCCAAGGCAAGGTTACCTGCACCAAAGTAGATGGCCAACAGATAGACGATGGTGTCCCCAAGCAGGCTGTATGCAACGCCGTTGAAGAACTCCTGCAAATACATGTGCTTTCGCCCGAGTTGTTTTTCTGCCTCACTGAGGTATTTTGTCTTGCCCATAGGTTTCTAGAGTTCACCCCTTGTGGTTATGATCCTGCTGACAAGGCCATAGGAGAGGGCTTCCGAGCTGGAGAGCCAATGGTCCCTTTCGGTGTCCTTGTTGACCTGCTCTGCACTCTTGCCTGTCTCGGAGGCGATGAGGGCATCAAGCTTGGTCCGAAGCTTCTCCAGGTGCAGGGCGTGTATCTCGATGTCCGTAGCCACGCCCTTCATCCCGCTCATGGGCTGGTGGATGAGGTAGGTGGAGTTGGGAAGAGCAAGCCGTCTCTCTGCAGGCACTGCAAGCAAGACCAGGGCAGCGGCACTGGCCACAAGGCCCATGCCTATCATGGTGACAGGACAGGTAACGAACCTGGCCATGTCGAAGATGGCGTAGCCTGCATCGACATCACCACCGGGGCTGTTGATGAAGATCCTGACAGGGTCGTTGCTCTCCCCTTCCAGGACCAACAGCTGCTTGATGACAAGTTCGGCACTCTCCTTGTTGATCTCGCCGCTGAGCATGATGGAACGGGTCTTCAAAAGTTTTTCGTTTATCTGGGGATCCTGCACTGCAGGCTTCTTCTCTTCTTCTGTATCTGGCATGAAAAGCCTCTCTTCATAAAGGTTTGCCGCTTACGCGTTTTGTCCAAGTATACGGGATATGCAACGCATTGAAAAGGGATAACAAGCCATTATGAGGAGGCGTTCAGTGATTCTTTGCACTTCTGTATCCATTGGCCTAGCTATTCGCTATACTCACCAATGGAGGATCTGTTCATGAAATGTGCCACAGTTGCAATTATAGGAAGGCCGTCTGCCGGCAAAAGCACCCTGCTCAATACCATCACTGAGATGAAGGTATCCATTACCGCATCCACGCCCCAGACTACCCGAAATGCCATCCGTGGCATCTATACCGACCCTCGAGGACAACTTATCTTTACCGATACCCCGGGCTACCACCTCAGCGAGAAGGTGATGAACAAACGACTGCAGGATACTGCGGTCAGAACCCTGGAAGATAGCGATATCATTCTCTACATCATCGACGCCAAAAGAACCCCTGGCGATGAGGAGAAGGCCATCACAGCCCTGCTGGCAAAGGTGAAGACCCCTGTGGTCGCCTGCATCAACAAGAGCGACATCCTCACCATAGGTGAGCATGACGCTGCCAAGGCCTTTCTTGCAGAACAGCTTCCAGCCGCAGTGGTTATAACTGCCAGCGCCAAGCTTGACGAAGGGGTCGACGAGATACTCATCGAGCTGTACAAGCTGGCCCCTGAAGGGGAGCTGCTCTACCCTGAGGACGCCTATACCGACCAGCCTGTGGAGTTCCGCGTCAGCGAGATCATCCGCGAGAAGGCGATCAACCTGGTCACCGAAGAGATCCCCCATGCCATCTATGTCACCGTCGAGGACATCGAGCACAAGGAAGAGACCAATACCATCTGGATCCGTGCAGCGATCATTGTCGAACGGGAGACCCAGAAGGGTATCGTCGTAGGCAAGGGCGGAGCCAACATCAAGAAGATCCGCCAAGGATGCACCCCTGAGATCAGGGCCATATTCCCGGGCAAGAAGCTTGAGCTTGACCTCAGGGTGAAGGCCCAGGACAAGTGGAGAAACAACGCCTCTGTCCTTGATAGGATCCTTCGCTAGCCTACCCCTGGCCGCAGACATTCCTTGCCTCTATGCAGATGAGCACCCATCCAACGATAGGTGCTCATCTGTTTGTACAGCAAGTCCAACAAATGTGTATCTACAGGGTGGAGAAGCGCAGGACATTCCAGGATGCTTTCTTCACTACCACCTCAACGGCTTTCCCCTTTTCCATGGGAAGGCCCTGGTGGAAGGGCTTGATGCGCATGGGGTCGGTTCCTGTGTTGGTCTCCTTCAGGCCATGGCCATCCAGCCTGATATGCTCGATCCCGGAAGAGACATGGAGTGACCGCAGGTCGCATCTGAGCTGCAGGTCGTCTGTGAGGCTACGGTTGAGTATGAAGAGCGTACAGGTTTTTTCCTCTTCGTTCAGGACTGCCACAGAGTCGATGAAGGGAATCCCTTCGCCTATAGCGCAATCATAGAGAGGGCTTTCAAGCTCCACCTCCAGGGCCCTTCCCCGTCCAAAGGTGGAGGCATGCATATAGGGGTAGAATATGGTCTGGACCCAGGCCTCGCCATCTTCTTCAGTCATGATCGGCGCGATCACATTTACCAGCTGGGCAAGGCAAGCTATCCGTACCCGATCGGAATTCTTGATCAGGGTAATCAAGAGCCCGCCGACAAGCAGGGCATCCTCGAAGTTGTAGTTGTCCTCCAACCGATGGGGGGCATCGACCCAGTGTTCGATACTCTTGTCCTGGTCAAGGGTATGGTACCAGACATTCCACTCGTCAAAGGAGAGGTTGATGGTCTTCTTCGACCCCTTCCTCGCTTTTGCGGCATCGCACAGGGAGACGACGCTCTTGATGAACGAATCCATCCCAAGGTTCTTGGCTAGGTAGGAGGGAGTGTCACCTTCACTGTTCCCATAGTATTCATGCAGGGATAGGTAGTCGATATGCTCATATGCCAGGTCGAGGACGGTTGCTTCCCATGTGCCAAAGGTGGGCATCTTGGAATAGGAGCTGCCACATGCCACCAGCTCGATGGTGGGATCTGTCCACTTCATGAGTTTTGCGGCCTCTGTTGCAACCCTTCCATATTCATAGGCGGTCTTGCTGCAAATCTGCCAAGGGCCGTCCATCTCGTTGCCAAGACACCATGTCTTGATGTCATAGGGGCTTTCCTTGCCGTGTTTCTTCCTCAGGTCGCTCCAGTAGGTCCCACCCCTATGGTTGCTGTACTCCACCAGGTTCCTGGCCTCATCGGGCCCTCGTGTCCCAAGGTTTACCGCCATCATCAGCTCTGAATCCACGTTTCCCAGCCACCTTGAGAACTCCTGCATCCCGATGGTGTTTGGTTCCCTGGTAAACCAGGCCAGGTCTAGCCTGGTTGGACGAAGCTGCTGGGGGCCTACCCCATCCTCCCAGTTATACCCGGATACAAAATTGCCTCCCGGGTACCTGATGATGGGTACCCTCAGTTTCCGTACCAAATCAATCACATCGAGCCTGAAGCCATCCTTATCGCTTCGGCTATGCCCTGGTTGGTAGATGCCACCGTAGACGGCCCGTCCAAGGTGTTCTATGAATGAGCCATACAGGCGGTCGTCGATGAGGGCGATCGATGCCGAGCGGTCTACTGTCAGTGTTGCAGATTTCATACTATATGGCTCCTTCACAACGATATGGGTCGGGTAGGCTCTAGCGGATAAAATTTGTCCTCAGCTCGTTGCTGACCTGGGGATGGGCAACGCCGTTGGCCTCGCCTGCCTCAATGCACTGCAAGAGCCACGCAAGGTTGGAGCCGAGGTTCCGCATTACCTGCAGCCCCTCAAGATCCTGACGCACCTCGTCAGGGGTGTTGCCATGGACACTGTTCCAGTAGGTGGAGGAGACGACGGGCATCTGGCTGATGGTAAAGTACTTGTTCAGCTGGTCGAAGGTTGCACTTGCCCCACCCCTGCGGCAGGATACCACGGCGGCACCTAGCTTTTTGGCCATATGTTTGGAAATGACCCTGAACAGCCTGTCGGTGAAGGCAACCAAAGAGCCAGCCGCTGCTGCATAATAGACAGGGGAACCCAGGACCAGGGCATCACAGGCCTTGGCCTTGAGGGCGGCTTCGTTGACCCGGTCCTTGGTAAAGATACAGACGCCGGTGGTGCTGCACGACCCACAAGCTGTGCATCCGTTGATGGCACCCTTGCCTATCCAAAGGATCTCGCTTTCGATACCCAGCTCCTGTAGCTTGGTTGCCACCTCACTGAGGGCTGTGTAGGTGCAGCCTCTCTCGTTGGGACTGCCGTTGATCATAAGAACGTTCATCGTTACCTCCAAAAATAGAAAGGGGAGCATGTGCTCCCCTCCAATATACCATATACTTTCGAAATGAGGCGCTGTTAATATCGCTTGAGAATGGCGAGGGTCTTCTCCTTGCCACAGGTCTGGATGAAGGGTCCGAGTTTCGGCCCCTTGTCCTGGCCGATCATCACGCGGTAGACAAGCTGGAAGAAGTCGGCTGTTTCAAGGCCATTGTCCTTTGCAGCATCATAGAGGCGTGTGGTGTACTCCTTGTCCTCAAGGCTGTCCATTACCTCTACCAGGGCGGTGAGGTCATGTATCGCCTTGCGTTCGGTCTCGGAGATTTCAACCTTGGCGTCAGATTCGGTTGCCAGGCGGTACTTGAAGTCTTCAGGGGCAAAGTGGGTGATCCAGTTCCAGGCGCAGACACAGCGGGTTTCAAGGCGTTTTCTCTGGCTGTCGGTCATGCTTCCCAGGGTGCTGATGGCTACAGGGATGTTTCCTTCATGTAGCTGAAGCAGGTTGCAGAGGTGGCGGAAGGGAATCTGGAAGGAGGCTTCGGTAGGGACTTCGCCAACCTGGCTCAGTTCGTAGATCCTCTTCTCCTTTGCCTTTCGCTTGTCGTTTACCTGCATCAGGCCAAAGTAGATGCGCTCGCAGGAGTCGTAGTCCTCGTACATCTTCAACACATCGAGGTCGAAGGAGATGGCGAACTCGGAGTTTGGTCTGGTACCTACAAACATGTAGCGGGTTATCTCTGGGGTAAAGACTTCCAGGACCTCATAGAGGGAGATTACCTCTCCACTTGAGGAGGAGATCTTCCCACCACGGCCCTTGATGCTGATGAAGTCATACTGGAAGGATACAGGGGCCTCTGCCCCAAATACCCTGACCATCTTCCTTGAGGTATCGAACGAGCCACCTTCACTGTGGTGGTCCTTGCCAGCTGGTTCGAAGTCGACACCCTCATAGGACCATCTCATCGGCCAGTCAAGTCTCCAGGGGAGCTTGGCGTAGCTGGTGTTGCGTAGGTCTATGGTCTCGGTCTGGCCAGTCTCGTCATCCCTGTAGGTTACGCCCCACTCCCCGTCCCAGCCAAGGATGGTGGTGGTGTCCTTATCGGTGAAGGAGGAGAATACGGATACCGGCCACCAATCCTCTTCGAGGGGTGTGGTGCGGAACTCGTCCAGGATGACCCTGATCTCGTCTCTCTTTTCCAGGGCAGTGCGTATGCCTTGGGCATAGACACTCTTTCTGTATCGGTCGGCCTGGTAGAGGTACTCGGGCTCTACGCCCACTACAGGAAGGATCTTCTCCACGTCCAGCTCGTTGGCCCGGGCGTAGTTGTCTGCCTTTCCTGTGGTATCGGGTACCAGGGTTATGGGTTTGCGCAGGAAGGTTTCCAGCAGTTCCGGTTGGGGCATGTTCTTGGGTACTTTGCGGAACACGTCGTAGTCATCCCAACTGTAGATGAACCGTACGTTCTTTCCTTTGGCCCGAAGTGCCTTCACCACGAGGTCAACTGAGATGATCTCCCTGAAGTTTCCTATATGGACAGTTCCAGAAGGGGTAATGCCGGAAGCGCAGGTATAGCACTCCTTCTCGCCCTTCTCACGAATAATCTTGTCGGCGTATATATCCGCCCAATGTGTTGATAGGTTCTGTTCGCTCATAGCTGTCGAGTATAATGGAAAGAGACACATCAATTCAACTCCATGTTGCCAAAACAAAAGGGCTGAGCGTATACTATGGGTATGAAACGAGCATTAGCCTTTATGATCTGTCTGCTTTTTGTGCTTCCGCTGTTTGCTGAAGCCGAAGCCCAACCGGGGTCCATCATCGAGAAGGGCATCGCCTCCTGGTACACCAGCGACATGGCCGGAAGCCTCACCGCCAACGGAGAGGTCTTCGACCCCACTTCGCTTTCGGCAGCACACAAGAGCCTGAAGTTCGGCACCCTGGTGCGAGTGACCAACCTGGACAAGAACAAGAGTGTGGACGTAAGGATCAACGACCGAGGTCCGTTCATCGAAGGGCGCATCATCGACCTGACCCCAGCTGCTGCAAAGCAGGCAGGGCTGCTGGACAGCGGTATCGCCAATGTGACCCTTACCCTGATTTTCCAACCCGAGGTCCCCGAATCCAAATATGACCGTCCTGGCGATACCGGCTGGTATCAGATCCAGGTGGGTGCATACTCGTCGTTGCTGACAGCCTACTCCCAGTATGACCGCCTGCTCAACGCAGGGCTTCGTCCCTATGCCGAACAGCTTCCCGATACGAAGGCGGTACGGCTTACGGTTCGCTGGATCCCAGCCTACCAGCTGGACAAGACGGTGAAGGTCCTCTCAGCCCTGGGCTTCGATGAGAAGAACATCCTCAAGAAGAGTGAGGCCAACCCTTACAAGTAGGCTAGACGGAACACCATTTCTTCCGACCGTAGAGGCTACTGTATCCACTCCATTGGATTTGCAGAAAAGCATGGAGGGTCTGGTCAGAAGCTTGCGTATGCACCTGTGTTTCCCCTAAGAAAAACAGGGAACAGAATATACGTAATGGCTTGACGAAACTGGGTTTCACGGTGAGGATTGACCAGTAGGGGAATATGATGGAAAAGCAATATTTGGTTCTGAAGCTCAACAACATGGGTTACCGCACAAGAGACCTGGAAACAGGGACCATTGTTTCCATAAAGGGTGTTGTCGACTTCAAGACATTTGAACTTGATACCATAACCGTCGAAGTCGACAAGGAGTGGGTGTTCAAGAAGACTTCCTATGTATCAGGGAACCTGCTCAAAAGCGAGCTTATCCTTGCAAACCTAGCTGTCCCTCCCCTTGAGTTCGAGAAGGTCGAACGAAACAAGTATGAGTTCAAGGATTATACGGGCTTTGGCTTCTACAGCCCTGGAAGGGATCCTGTATATGAGGCTACACAGATGGAGGGCTCAAAGGGGTATGATGCGCTTGCAAGGCTATGGGAACAGTATCCACAGTGCATCGATGCCTTGGTCCATATGGGAACCATGAGCTTTGCAACCCCTGATATGGAAAGGAGCTCCTTCAACTGTTATACCGGAGCGATCCACATTGCAGAGCAGAGTCTTCCTTTTGATGAAACCTCACAGTTCCCATGGGAATACCTCAACAACAGGCCCTATCTGCGTGCCCTGCACGGCCTTGCATGCTGGTATTGGAAGCAGGGTGATTTCGATGCTGCAGCAGTACCTGCAAGGAAGATATTGAGGCTCAATCCTAGGGATAACCAGGGTGCAAGGTTTGTTTTGGAGGCTGTCAGGAACAAGGAGATCTATAGGCCTGACTGGTAATAATCCTCCTTCGAAGTTCTTTCACAACGTCCTTTACATTCTCAAAAAAATCTTATACATTACTTACAGCTTTTCGGGCCTATAGCTCAGTTGGTTAGAGCATCGGACTCATAATCCGTGGGTCGAAGGTTCAAGTCCTTCTGGGCCCAAAGTTAGAAACTCCTTGCAGTGCAGGGAGTTTTTTTGTTTTGAGGGTTCATGGGTGAACTTCAAAGGCTCAGATCAGAATCTTGTGGGATTTGTATTTCTGGTAGGGTTTCCTGCTGGCTACTGATACCTTGGGGGTATATTTTTTTATGAACTATGGTGCATTAAATCAACAATAAAATTGATTCGAGCCTGACAACGTTTAGGGCGAGGAATCCTGATGCATCAGCCTGTCACACTTAAAGTGTTGAAGGGCTGTTTCGGGTCTCCTGGTCTCGTTGTGCCCTCAGGCTAGCAATCTGATCATCACGGCTTCGAATGGCGTCATGTCCTCGCCCTCCGTCCCAGGCGGGAGGCACACATGGCAAAGGACGCCAAAGCAGAATTCTACTATTACATCAACGGGAAACCGTACCTTCTTACCCCAGGTAAGGATGGCATCACCGAGGAGACAATCACTGTCTTCCGCGACTCCTAGCAGGCTGAACGCTTGAACAACCGGTATGAGGATGAGATCCAGGACCCAAGGTTCAAGTTTTCGAAAACCCTCCACGAAAGAAACCCACATGCTTTTTCAGATGATCCCATCGAAAGCATCTCCGTCCTTTCCCAATCCCCTGAGGCTGTGCCCTTGAGGGAGGAACTTCCTCCCTCAATCCGCGGCCGGGTACATGAGAGCATTCCCCTCCTCATACCCGAACAGCAGGAGCTCTACTGGAGATTGTCTGAGGGTAGAAAATTGGTCGATATCGCAAAGGAGGAAGGAACCACCGACAACGCCATCAGAAGCCGCAGGAGAAAGATGATCAGACGCATTCAGAGGCATTCAGACACTTTATGGTGAGAAATTCGGGGATGCATAATCCCCGTTCACACCAATGGGTACGGTTTCCCGGTACTAAGCAGAGGAAGCGAAAGGATGGCAGCTATGCCTCAGCAACCTTCGGGAGAAACCCCGTACAGCAATGGAGATACGAAATGAAACTTCAACACAGGGTCCAGATCAATGTGGCCCAAGGTGACGGGCCTACCCAAGAGGTGCTAGGCAGCCGTAGCCGGAGAATCCCGGCTAGGCTGCTACGTCTCCTGCTCGGCGAGTACAGCGAAGAGCTCGTACCCACCCCAGGCAAAAGCGTCAAAAGCATTGAGATCCACTAGATACAGCAAGTAGGAACAGAAGATGGAAGACACAACCCTGTTATTGCTTGAGGGGGCGAAGGGGCTCAAGGCTCTAGCAGAAGCACTTGAGAGAGTGGCTGATCTGATGAGTAAGCAGGACATTGCTCCATTGTCACCAGAGGTAGGTATACAACCGTGTGTTTAGTCAATGTCTTTTCCAATAAGGAAAAGGTGTTCTGATAAACCATAGAATCCAGGATCTCTACCTGTAATTTCACTGGTAGGGTTTACTTCATTAACTAGCTGGGTTATGTCCGACCAAGTGGTTGGGTTGCGCCGGCGAACTCATAATAATCTGCCATGTGTAAATACAGGTTGAGAACTACAAGATTGTCCCTATAATAACCACTTCTTTGAACAGCATTGAAACGAATTATTAAATCCTCCTATAAACTTGAAATGTAACTATTAGTATTATCGACCTTTCTTTTATGAGATTGGTTGCAACTACTGCGAGGCTACATATCCTCTTTGTTCTGAAAGACCAATTGAAGCAAAATGCATATATCGTGGCCTAAATAGTAAACGACCTATTTAGGAGGCGATGCCTTGCAATATCAAACCGCACTTTCTTTACTGATGGAACAAAAACAAATTTCAATCAAAACTCTTGTCAAACTAACAAACGTTTCTGAAAGATGGATTGAACAAATCCTGAAGAAGCAAAATTGGAATCCATGGTTAGATACCGTGATCAAAATCTCCGATGCATTAAAAATAAATCCTATTCAATTTATTGAATTTGCAGAAACCCGAGAATTTCCTAAAAAAAAGCATTTAGACCCAGTGAAAATCACTCCAACCAGCATATCCTCAACTTTAAAAAACATCCGTATCCAGAAAGGACTGTCTCAGACAGATTTGGTAAAGTTAACTCATTTTCAATTAAGTTCAATTAGCTTACGTGAGAACTCACGTTACCAAAGCTTTCCAACTTTATCTACTTTAGAAATCTACTGCAAAGCCTTTGAGATATCTGTCTCATCATTTTTATTAATTTCTAACAAAACAATTATAATACCTGAAGGATGTGAAATATGAATTTCCTATCAAGAAACGAAATCAATGCTTCCTATATTTCATTTTTAAGTGCACACCCTCAATGTGGCGAATTACCATATAGTGCTACCTTTGATTACTACCGTTTTTTAAGCCTTGAAGAAGTCGCTTCCCTTTTGGGGTTTGAATCGGCAGATCTTGCGGGTTTCATTTTAGCAAACCCAAAGATAGTTCCTTTCTTGAATTTTGGATCTGATGTATTTTTTGAAAGAGAAAAAATCTTTTCTTGGTTTCTCGAACAAGTCAAACCGTTACTTATGGAGCAAAACCAAAAGAACATAATTTCTTAATCTTTTAGCAATGTATTAAAATCATCAATCTGGAGTTTTTAATCAATGTTCACAACTTAGCGATTCCTAGAGATTAAACTTGCCCTAGAAATAAAAATATTTATATTTCCTGAAAGAAATTAAGACATTTTTTGCTTCTGGCATATAATAACGATATCATTATTAAATAGGTAAAGGTTGTCCATGAATCCTTTTCTCCGCTCTTGGTCCCTCCGTTTCCTTGCCGCTCTCAACGATCCGAAGCTGCTTGTAAGTTCAAGGATGGCAGCCTTCCCCCGTTCATTCACCCGCGAACGCAAGTTGAACTTGCACTCCACACTCCTTACAATGATGGATGTAGGACGTGAGTCAACCAGCCTGAAGCTACACAGACTGTGCAAGCATACCAAGGGATTGGGAGTGACAATGGAAGTCTCGCAGCAAGCCTTCAGAAAGGCAAGGAACCAGATTTCGGTGTACCCTCTCAGGCATCTCTTCGAAACGCAGATTGAGGCTGAACACCATGGGGAGATGGACAGGCTCCCCGCCCGTAGCCCCGACGGCTGGACCTATCTGGCCATCGACGGGATAAAGATAGCGCTTCCCAATCTGCCGCAGCTGTGAGAGAAATACTTCTGCACCGGTGCAGGAGGCTCATCGCCCACTGCCTTGGGTTCCTGCCTGTACGACATCAGCAACAACCGCTTCATCGACGCCGCCTTCTGCGCGAAGCCTGATGAACGTTCCTGTGCCGTCTCCCATATGGAAAGGTATGAGAAACTGCGTCCTGGGGACCAGATGAGCATGTTCATCCTTGACAGGGGGTATCCTTCCATCGGCCTCATCCAGGAATTCGAGAAAAGAGGGATGACCTACCTCATGCGTTGCAGGACCAAGTCCAACTGTGACATCGATGCCCTTCTCCTCGGATGTGACACCACGGTGGACATCGGGAGCTCGCCCGTAAGGGTCGTAAAGTTCGAGCTGGACTCGGGCCAGGTGGAGACAGTGATCACCAATGACACTGGGCACGATGCAGAAGATTTCAGGAAGATATTCTTTCTCAGATGGGGTATAGAAAACTCTTACGATTTGCTGAAAAACCGATTCCAGGTGGAAAACTTCACAGGAAAAACGGAGAACACCCTCAAGCAGGATTTCTGGACGACTATACTTGCCTCTACCATGCTCATGGTCATGGAAGAAGATATAGACGAGCAGCTCCGAAAAGAAAGAGAAGGCAAAGAGAACAAATACGAGTACCAGGTCAACCGTAACAAGTTCATAGGCATCATGCGTGACGACTTCATTCATGCCTTGACGGCAAGAAACCAAGTGACCCTGATAATGAAGAGAGCCCAAACCTTTGTCTGCCCCATCACGCCGGACCGAACAGTACCTAGGGCAAAAAACAAGAGAAAGACCAAATTCCATCACAATCTTAAGTCAAATTGCTGAGATTAAGAGGCCTTCTGGCTAAAGTTGTGAACATTGGTTTTTAATATATGTTACTAACAGTACACATGTAGGTTCAAAATAGATATTTGTACCGTTGATTGGTTGGTGGATAGAACATTAGTTCATCTAAGGGACGTCTTGCCGTGGACTTTGATACAATCATATTGGGATATAAAAAGCTAAAACAGGCCTTAGACGCACTATTTAAAGGTTTTAGTGCTAAAAACTTTTTACTGAGTATATTTTTAGCAGTAAAGATACTTCTCCAAACAGGAAGAATTATAAATTGAAACCTTCTAATAAAGACATAAAGGAAAAACCTTATTGTGCAACAGAAAATTATTGGATGAAAGAATATTATTCTGTCGATGGCCCGTATGGAAAGTAAGGAGGAACTTCCCTGCTTCGCTGAAAAGGAAAAGGTTCTCGTTTTGGAAGAAGACGTCCACCTGGAGTCCCTTCAGACGGCGGAGTGTCATCAGGAAGTCCATGCAGTTCCGGCCAAAGCGGCTGATCGCCTTTGTGTAGATAAGGTCGATCTTCCCCTCCTCACAATCGGCCATCATCTGCTTGAACCCTGGACGGGAGTTGATGCTGCGTCCGGACTTGATGTCGGTATAGGTATCGATGTACTTCCAATGGGGATGGTCCAGTATCTCCTCTTTCTGGAAATCCATCTGGGCCGAGAGGCTGTTCAACTACCTTTCCATCTTCGTGCTGACGCGGCAGTACAAGGCCACACGCTTGCGCCCGTATCGATATGGAATGGGCTTGATTATTGGGATTATACGTCTCTTTCTTTCCGGCTGTCCTTCATCTGGCATGATTGGTCCTGTATAGCACGGATCGTAGGGGATGAATAAATTTGGGCTATCAAATTTATGCAACCTAATTATATTTACTCTTTATTACATGGACTAATGTTTACATATGATATTTATAGGCTTATAGTTATATTGATTTTATAGATTATTTACCAACGATTACCTTAGTACTTTCAAAAAGGGAGGTCTAAGCATGGAATTCTCTATCAGCATTCCTGCCGATGACGATGGGTATGTACTCTTTCAATGTCCATTATGCAAAGAGCTTTTTAAAATCACACCAGATGATTTCCATGATGACAATGTAATGGAAATTTATTGCCCCTCTTGCGGTCTAGTGAATGATAATTACCTCACAGAAGATGTTGTCGAATTGGCGATAGCAAAAACCAAGAACTACATGAATGACCTAATATTCGATAAAATGAAAGCGATGGAACGAAAGCTCAATAATGGCGCGGTTACCTTCAAAGCTGGAAAGAAACCAAAACCAGAATATGAAAACCAGATAGACGCATCAATAGACAACTTGATAATCACAAAGTTCTCCTGTTGCCATCATAACGCAAAGGTCAGCCAATCACTTAGAATCAGTGGGTGTTACTGCCCATTCTGTGGGGTCAGGAATGATGAGTTTGAATAAAAGAGAACTTAAGAAACTGTTGCTTGAATTCAATGGTATTTCAAGTCGATTGATACGAGTAGATTACCAAGACTATAGTGATGTGCTGAAAAAATTCCTGATGTTCATTGAAGGCCAACCTGTCACTTACGACTTTATCATAGACTGTGGGCCCACCTCATATGATGTCGCAGAAGAAATTCAGCATGTTACTCGAGATCAGAGAGCAATTATTGAATTAGGTTCTAGTGAAAAAGAAGAAGTATCCAATATTTACCATATCCTGAAGTATTGTGCTGAAAATCAACTCAATATCCCTACTACAGTTGCAGATTCTTATTCAAGTTCTAACAAATATCAAGATATGTCAGACGAATTCAACAAGCGCGTTGTATATGTATTGATCGGACATATCAGGAAGTATCTTGAGAAGATAGGTGTTGACATGGGTATGGATGAAAATATCAGGTATTCAATCACTACAAACAATGGACAGGTCAATCTGGCTAGCGATCACGCCACAATAAACGCTACCCAGAATAACGGGGTGGATATGGCCATTCTGTTGAAGCTTATCGAGGAAGCGAAGAAAACAATATCCGATAACTTCTCCCCGCAAGAGAAAGAAGAAATTGAGGAAAGCTTGGAAGCTGTAAGAGATGAGTTATCCCAACCTTCTCCCAAGAAAGGTTACATTAAGGGGCTTGCAAACACTTACATTTAAATCAGTGCATTTTGCAGCGGCCATCGCCTCTATAAGTTCTTTCATCATACAAATTCCAGGTATCGGGGGGTGAATAATTGAAAACTAAAACAAATATCATCATTCTTGACTATCAATTTACACGTCAGGCAAATACTCTTCACTACAGTAATCATTAATATGAGTAATTATTTGATAGTTTGCGAGAATCATCCCAGAAGTTCGTATATTTATTTCAAATGCGGTCCTCTGTCCCTGAATTATGTCTTAAAAAATCAAACATCCATCGTAAGTATCAGAGTAATAATTACTAGGAGAAATGATAAAAAGGCAGTAATTGGTTACTGAGGTTCTGTCAGAAGTGTGTTTCATAGAGCATACAAGGTTGGAAGACATATAAGGTACAAGTTCGGCATGTTATATTTCGTCAGAGGCCGATCAGGAGAATGAAGAGTTTTTCCCGAATCATTCAATGGTCACCGTCAGTGATGGCGGATAGTCCGGATAGGAGCTATTACATGGAAATAAAGGAGCCTTTCGCCCAAGCATATTTGAATGAAATATTCAAGATTTCCTCGAAAAGTCCAGAAAGATTAGCCTCAAGGGAAAGTAGTAACCTAGAATTTAAAGAGTCATTTGGGTGGAATAGTTTGGCAAAATATCTCAAAACCAGTGCAGCATATGCTAATACAAAAGGAGGATATATAGTATTTGGTATAGCTAACAAGCCCCACTTGCTTCGAGGCCTCACAGGGGAAAGCTTGATTTTATTTGAAAACGTCGATCCTGAGAAGATATCAAGGAATTTCAACGAACACTTTTCCCCCGAAATAGCTTGGGAAATTCAAGAGTACGAACTTGAAGGCCATATTTTTGGCCTTTTATATATCTACGAGTCAAAAGATAAACCTGTAGTCTGTATAAAGGATGCTGGAAAGGAATTAAAAGAATGTGATATCTATTACCGATATCGAGGACGTACTGAACGCATAAAATATCCTGAGCTAAAAATGATCCTAGAATCAAAAAGAGAAAATGAACAACGTCTTTGGATGCACCATCTCGAAAGCATTGCGAGAATAGGTGTCCGTGAAGCCGGGATTTTTGATATTCACACTGGTAGTGTGACTGGGCTCGGCGGCTCATTTCTAATTGATGAATCATTGCTCAGCCAGCTATCCTTTATTAAAGAAGGTGAGTTTTCCGAAATTGAAGGGAAACCCGTTTTAAAATTGATTGGCACTTTAGAACCTCTTAGCGGAATTATTAGTGGCAAATCCAATAACCGTATTTTGAAAACCAAAGGAATTCGGACTTCCGATATAATTCTCAGCATGCTGAGACAGGACGATATTCCTGAGCCACAAGAATATATCAAGCAAATCTGTTTCGAAACTACTGGGTACCTACCTGTGTACCATTTTATCAGACAATCGGGAATGACCGTATCCAATACTATTGAGATGCTCGAGGGTGTGATTTCAAGATCAGCTACGCGAGGTAAACTTATCGAGCGCCTTAAAGATTCAAAAACTCAACAGCTTACAATCCCAAATAGTAACACAAGTTTAGCTATAAAAAAAAGAGAATATAAAAATCAAATTCTTAACAAGCAAATTAATAAAAACATTGAAGTTAATGACATCATCTATTGTCTACAAGCCATAAGAAGTTTGAATAAAGATGAAATTATCTCCAACTCTGAATATGTAAGAGAACTATTACAGATATGGTTTAACAAACACTATGCATCCGCTAAAGATAAATTAGCTGACAACTTGCGCCGAGCAATTTGTTGGATTGATGAAGGATTGAATCTAGAAGAATGTGTAGCAAGAACCGAAACTCAAAATATAACTCAAGGCCAATAGCGGATATTTAGTTCCTTGTTGCCTATCCTTATCATGAATGGGAATAGGATAATTTTTCCTATCAATCATCGATAAGAACAGGAACCTGATTCAGAATAAAGTGCAAGTCAATACATGACCGTCAATAACGAAAGCGGCAGCATAGGATGGACTCTTGAAGAGAACGTCCTCCTGTAAGATACCGTTTTCATTAACCTTGGCTTTTTGCCGGAATTCTTTAATGCCGGGTGGAATGCTGTCTGAATCATTTAGTTCAATATGACTACCCTTAAGAACAACGAAACCTTCCGTTGTTTGTTTACATTCAGCCTCAATCGTCTGTCTACTCTTGCGGCTTTTCCGTTTTAGATGAAGCAGAAGTCCATCTCCCTCAATAGTAATATCATTATTAATCTCTATAGGATGCTTCACTTCGGTAAGCGATTCAAACACCCTGTGTCCGAGGGTTCCCATCACTATTTTTGAGTAGTCAATAAACTCCTCCAGTTCGCTTTCTTTTTCCTCTGTAATATTGCCGGGTGAAGAGTCGTTTCCATTTTTAACAGCATAGCGTTTTGCTGTCAGAGCCATATTCGTAAAACGATTTTTAAGGTAGCTTATTTCCTTGTTTTCGAAGGAATTATTGGATGTTGTGAATACAACTGCTTCTGTCCAGTAATCTTTATCAGGGTTGCGTTTGTGTTCTTGCAAACGATATAAGGTTCCTTCGCCGTTTTTTCTTACACCTGCCTGGCCGATATAAACAACATTTTCTCCAGTTTGGTCGGATGTACCGAACAGAAAATAGATCCCGCTCTGTGAGAGGTCATCACGTCCCTTGCATAAATCCAGAGCAGTGCATGGATTTTTATAGGCGACGCCCGTCCAGTTGGCGAGGGTGCATTTTATACGCCCGCTGGCTTCCCCATCCATAAAAAAGAGATTTATACTTTTTCCCCGTTTTGAAATGATATTACCTCCAAAGTCCTGTTTTTCAGTGGGGGCTATTCCTGCGGCTTCTCGAATGGTTCACCTTTCTCGTTATATGTCAGGTTGAACACCAAATCCGAGAGCCACTTCTTGAACGACGGGTTGTCTTGGAACTGCTTAAACAGTTCCATATTATCAGCCATTATGCTGAAGATGACCTGCTGCAACGCTCGCTCGCTTTCCATACGAGCGCTTTGCTTGTCGGAGTTCTTCATGGCATTTTGATATTTCTCATCCTTAGATACCATTGCCGGGATCTCAAGAATCTGACGGCGTACATTGTCAGCGTCGTTCCAGTCGATGTTGCCGAACATATCATTAAACGCCATCAAAATAGAAGAGAGCAAGTCCAGCTCAGGGTCACCCATACCACCGACTCTCCCTACAGGAACAGGATCGACTTCCGCATCTGCGTCTTCCTGTGTCAGCGAGATGGCTTCACGTGCTTCAACGCGATAGCTGTCAAGGTCGATTGCCTCTAAAATACCGAGCGATAGGTCGTCTTCCTGTGGTGAAGGCAACTTTGGAACAAGGAAGTTCAGAAAAATGGACAACTTCTCCCATTCGGTGTTTCCATAGGGTAGAATTGCACCGAGAAATCCGTATGTGCGCACAAAGGACTTCGCAGCGCCTTTGAATTTAATTTTATCTTCGTTCTCAAGCTCTTTATACTGTTCTACACAAGCATCGAGAATCGGGTCGAGGCGGTCACGGTCTGCACCGTTCAAGTACAGGCCTACAAGCGTATCGACGTGATCCTGTGAGAAAATCTGGTAGCCATCTATGATGGCTATAATATCGTACAGCTTGTTAGGGTCTGTTTCTGAGGACAAAATAGTCGTCCGATAATAATTCGAAAACGCCTCCTCGATAATGGATGTCTTGTTCGCAAAGTCCAACACGAAAGTATCGTATTTCTTCGGACATGAGCGATTCAATCTGGATAGCGTCTGCACAGCTTTTATGTCAGAGAGCATTTTATCAACATACATTGTATGGAGCAGCGGTTCATCGTAGCCCGTTTGGAACATATCCGCGACAATGAGAAAACGGTATGGATCGGTACGGAATACCTTTTCTATCGTGTTATCGGGGAACCCATTCAACCCGGCAGATGTTAGCGTGGTACCCTTGTGGAATTCACACACACCCGAAAATGCAATAATCGCTTTATACGAACTGCGCCGATTCGCAAGACATTTGTTTATAGCGTAGTAGTATTCGATGCATCGCTTGATGCCGCTTGTCACGACCATAGCACGGGCTTTGCCCCCGATTTTATTCTTTGCGACAACCTGTTCATGGAAATGCTCAATCATCAGCGTGGCTTTTTGCGAAATGGTGAACTCGTCGCTTTCCACAAAATAGCGCAGCTTCTTTTGCGCCTTGTTCTTGTCGAACATCGGGTCGTCTTGCGCTGTTTTTATAAGCTTATAAAAACTGTCCACCGGCGTGTAGTATTTCAACACATCAAGAATAAAGCCCTCCTGAATGGCTTGCTTCATGGTGTAGACATGAAACGGTCTATGCTTGATTACATCACCCTCAGGGTACGGAACACCGAACATTTCAAGTGTTTTGTTCTTAGGTGTTGCTGTAAAGGCAAAATAGCTAGCGTTTTTCAGCATTCTCTTACCCTTGATGCGTTCCTCAATCAGGCGGTTGATGCGGTCTTCATCATCCTCTTCATTTGCTCCGGAGTATTCGCCGGACAGCACAATGTTCATTTTCGCGGACATACTGCCGCTTTGAGATGAGTGCGCCTCGTCGATGATGATGGCAAATTTACGACCCTTGTGTTCGCTTCCAATGCTGTCGAGGATTACCGGGAATTTATGTACGGTGGTTATAATGATCTTCTTACCACTATTGATGGCATCACGAAGATTTCCGGAATGTTCAGCCCATGCGACGGTATTCGATACCTGCATAAATTGTTTGATGGTGTTGCGGATTTGCTTATCTAAAAGAACGCGGTCGGTCACGACAAGAACGGTATCTACAATTGTGCTTCCATCATCTCGTTCTAGCCCAATGAGCTGATGGGCGAGCCAAGCGATGGAGTTTGATTTACCACTTCCTGCGCTATGCTGAATCAGATACCGCTGCCCGATGTCGTTGTGCCGCACGTCCGCGAGTATACTTTCCACGACGGACAACTGATGAAAGCGCGGGAATATCTGTTTATATGTCTTTTTCTTTGTGGCGGGGTCGGTTTCCTCGACGACTTGCGCGTAGTTTTCGATAATATGGGCAAGCATTGTTTTTGTTAATATCTGCTTCCAGAAATAATCCGTCATCAGGCCGTCGGGATTAGGAGGATTGCCCGCACCATCTTTATTGCCTTTATCAAAAGGCAGAAAATACGAGTCTTTGCCGTCCAACTTCGTGCAGAACTTCACACGGACGTCGTCCACAGCAAAGTGCACCATACAACGTTTGAACTGAAAAAGAAGTTCTTTCGGGTCGCGATCGTGTTGATATTGATATACGGCATCGTCAATGTTCTGCTTTGTCAGCTGATTTTTAAGTTCGCAGGTGATGACAGGCAGACCGTTGATAAAAACGCACAGGTCGAGCGCCAATCGTGAGGTATCATTCGAGTACATGAGCTGACGTGTGACACTGAAAATGTTCTTTTTGAACATTTCCTGCGCCTTTTGGTTTTTCAGAGATGGAGTGGTATAGAACATAATGAGGTCGGCGGGATACATCTTCATGCCGTTACGAAGCACGTCAATCACACCGCGTTTGGCAATTTCACCGCGTAAACGGTCAAGGAACTTTGCCTTTTTGAGGTCGCTTGAAAAAACGCTGAGCTTCTCCATCTCGTCCATTTGGGTTTCGGATAGGAAGCGAAGCAGCCGCGTTTCATCAACTGAATGTTCACGGTTATAGTCTGCACTCACGCCTTGTTCATAGCCGTTTTGATCAACCAGCCATTTTACAATCAAGGATTCAAGTCCTTTTTCCATTGTGTCGGTTACTGCCATGTCTATTCCTCCTCATCCACCGTTTCTTCGGTATCGATATTTTCATCATCGGATGCATCGTCGGATTCGTCTGCCATATATTCAAAGTCAGGCACTTCAACATCGCGCACATCAAACTGGCCTGTGACAACATCGGAGATGAGGCGGTTGCGAAGCTCTTGTAGGTGGTCAATTTGAGCCGAATACTTTTCAATTATTAAATCGATTTTTATTAATGTGCTTTCGATAATGTCTGAAATCTTTTCTTGTTCGTCCACAGATGGTAAGGCTATAAGCAAGTCCCCCACCTTATCCCAACTACGGAAATCGCTGGTATTCTTACGGACACCGTTGGATATGGCTTTAAATACCTTTGTGTATGCCATCATCTTTAGGTAGTAGGCTACAAAACGCTTACTCTCCTTACAAGTGCAAACATGAACAACGGGTGTGCACATACCGTCGTACTGTGAAATCGCAATAGCACCGTGCCATGTATCCATCCCATGAATAAGAAGGTCGCCATTTGCAACTCCTTGATATACATCATGCGAGGATGCTACAAGTCCAATTTTACTATTACCACGCTTTTTTACATCACCACTGTTTGAGCAAATTAGAAGTTCAGCATCGTCTGGAATTGATCTTTTTTCCTTGTGAAGAATATGCTTTAGTTTTGTTACCCTCCAATTTTCTGGAACGCAAGTTAACCAGTAAATCTCGCTCTTCTTTAAATTATTGGCATGCAAGCCATGAGTAACATAATAACTTACGGATGCTTGCTTTTTTTCGTTCAACAAAGCAATCTGTTTTTTTAACGATAAGATGAGCTTCTTCACTTTGGACAATTGCCAATCAAGATATCGGACAATTTGGTCTTGCTCCTCACGTGGAGGAATTGGTAGCAATACACTATTTAGGTAATCCATCGAGATACGCATTCTTACTGTATTCAAAGCACCCGTACTTGACTCATGCATGAGTATGCCTTTTCCAAGTCCTATTAGGCTTCTTTGAAAAGTTAGCAAACGAAATATATAATGATAAAACCATATGTTGATGGATTCGTCACGCGGATACAAGGCATAATAAACAGGGCTTATTGCACCATCCCATTTTGATGCTCCTGCTGAACCAGCGACAACATTCATGCAATTTACAAGCAGGTCATTAGCTCGGGCAATATTATATTTTGTCAAGTCATCCTTTGGCTTGTTTCCGCCAACACCTTCTTTTTCTGCGTAGGGCACTACACCTTGCTTCGCAGTAAGAGACAAAATGAAATCCGTTTGTATTGGGTCATTTCGTTCCTTTCTATCTTTAAGAACTCTTCTGAGACGCAAGACAGACCAGTGCGATGGAACAGAATCCATCCATCGCGTTTCAACAGGCGAATATGCACTGTAAGATTTATTCATTACTTACACCTCCGATAATGTCCGCCAGCATACCCTCGGTTTCGGTTTCTAATGTTTTTAAATCCGCAATAATGTCTTTCATCGTGCGTAGCTCCACTATTCTGTAAAAATACTTCGTGAAGCTAATTTCATATCCAATTCTTGTTTGATTATCTTCAGCCCATACATCTGGAGCATACGGTCTCACTTCTTTTTCAATAAATGCATCAATTCCCCCTGTAAAGGAAAACGGTATGATTTCGGTATCACGCAAATCACTATCGGCTTCACCCTCCACCGGCTTTGCGGTCGGATCTTTTTCAGTGATGAATGGGCGCACTTTTTTGAGCAGTGTGGCTTTCATCTTGGTTGCTTTCGAAAATGCCATCCAGTCGTCAAGCGGCGTACCATGCGGCAGGTTGGCAATTGCGGCACAGTAAGCTTTCAGTTCAGCTGCTTTTAATGCAGTTACAGGGATTTGTTTTTTCGGGTCAACACGCAGGCGGAGTGGGCGTTCAACAGTTACGTACCAATATCCAAAGTCGCGATTTTCAAATATTCTACTTACTTCGCTCTCCTCAAAGCGCATATAAATATCAACGATTTGATGGCGCAAATCTTCCGTAAACTCACAATTCTTTTTCCCAAGGTTTTTAGTTAGAGGATACTTCATTGACGTTGCATCAATAAGTTGTATTTTCCCTTTACGTCGAGTTTCCTTGCGGTTCGATATAACCCAAATATATGTGCCAAGATCAGTGTTATAAAACATCTTCTCTGGCACAGCGATGATTGCCTCGACAAGGTCATTTTCAATCAAATAGCGGCGGGCATTACTTTCGCCTGAACCAGCTTCGCCAGAGAACAGCGACGAGCTATTATGTACCTCCGCAATGCGGCTACCAAGCGGTGTATCGGTTTTCATCTTAGCCACGTTGTTCAAGAGAAATAGGAGTTGCCCGTCGTTCACTCTCGGAATCATTGTTAGTTGGGTGCCATCGTCCAAAGTTCCATTGAAGCGACTGTCAAGGATGTCTTTTTTACCGCCCATTTTTTCGGCGTCGGTTTTCCATGTCTTGCCGTAGGGCGGATTTGAGAGCATGAAGTCATACCGATATGTTGCCCATCCGTCGTCGGAGAGGGTCGAGCCGAAATATATATGTTCCGACTGGTCACCGTCGCCTTTAAGGAGCAAATCAGCCTTAGCAATGGCGTATGTTTCAGGGTTGATCTCCTGCCCGAAGAGATGGATGGATACATTCTTGCCGGTGTCATCCGCCAACTGCAGCAGTCTTTCCTGCGCCACGGTTAGCATCCCTCCCGTGCCGCAAGCTCCGTCATAGCAGGAATAGGTAGCATCTTTAATTTTGTCACTAACGGGCGTAAAAACAATGTCCGCCATCAGTTCAACAACATCACGCGGCGTCCAGTGTTCACCGGCTTCTTCGTTGTTCGCTTCGTTGAAGCGGCGGACAAGCTCCTCAAAAATCGTACCCATCGCATGATTATCAAGCCCAGGCATACGAATTTCGGTTTTTGTATCATCCTTGTATATGGGAGAGGGGCTTAAGTTGATTGTCGGAGTTACGAATTTCTCGATGACCGCTCCGAGAATGTCTGCGTCTATCATCGTGTCTATCTGATTGCGGAATTTAAACTTCTCCAGTATCTCCTGAACATTGGGCGAAAAGCCGTCAAGATAAGCGATGAAGTCCGCTTTCAGTGCTTGTCGCTTCGCTCGCGAAGTGAGGTCGCGCAAGCAGAAAGGCGAGCTATTGCAGAAAGACTGGCCGGCGGCATTGCACAGTGCCGGAGTCTGGTTTGTGATTTTTGCGTCGTCCATGCGCTTCTTCATATCGAGAACAGCTTGCTTTGTCGGTTCCAAAACCGCGTCGAGCCGCCGAATAACGACCATAGGCAGAATAACATCGCGGTACTTGCCGCGCACATATACATCGCGCAGACAGTCATCCGCTATACCCCAAATAAAACTTACTATTGTGTTGTGTGTCTGATTATCCATTTACTTTTTCGAGCCCTCCCTTTCCATCAATCATAGTAGCATACTCTTCCTAATGTATGCATGCAATATAAAATAAGACAACCTCCTCTCCCGCCCACAGAGATTCAATCCGATGATAATAAGCATCTAAATCTCGTTAAGACAACAAGTTTTGAGGTTCTCTGTTATCTTTCCTCAGAATATCTGGTATTCCCATTTGCAGTTTCTTTGGCTCATTTGCGTAAAGTGGTCATGAACTCAGGAATCATTTTGGTGGGAAATTTGTATAGGTACCTGTCCTTACTATTTTTGCAGTCTGTTTTCAACCGTTTCCATGGAGTATCAATTACTTGTGATATGAACCGTTCTATGACAGTTACGGTATTCAGAGGGAGTGATATCTTTCCTGAGTTTGAACTGATGAATGAAATTTCTGTATGAGGAGAATCCGGAACCTTCAGCAATGTTGGAAATTGTTTCATCGCTATCAATCAATCTAACAAGGGAATGTTCGATTCTTTTATCAATGATATATTCAACAAGGGATCGTTTCATCAGGGACTTGAAATATCTATTCAAATAATCCGGATTATAGCATAAAGTATCAGCCAAACTTTTTACCGAGAATTCTGAATCCGTACGATTCTCATATACCAATTGAATGATTTTATTCAATAAGCTCTTGTTGACCCCATTCTGTTTTGAATTATTGAGTATATCAATTACCATCTCATTAAGTGAAATGAGCATGAGCTTCACTGTTGCTTGGTATTTTTCTTCAGTAAAGGATCTGTTTTCCTGTTCATAGAAAAGTTCGTGGAATGCCTCTCGAATTATATTCGTATTTATCCTATCCATGTATCTTGGCAACAATAGTGCATCATTCAATCGGGACTTTGCTATTTCCTTATTACTAATGATAATCAACGCTTCTTTTTCTGATAGGAACTGAGGTTTTCCCTTTGTTTTGAAATGTATCCAATAATAGCGGGCCTTTTCATGAATCTGTTCTGTACCCCAATGGTTTTGCCCTTCTGTGAGCAGGCAAAAAGATGATGGCTTGATGGTAAAGACTTCCGATTCCTCTTGAATCTCAACAGTTCCCTGATGCCCAAGAATGAATACGGAGGTATTGATGTTGCGTCTACTGTGGATCCATCCTGGGCTAAGGATGGCTATACCACAATTCGCCGCCCGAAGTTTTGATAAATTTGGCAAAAAAACAAATTCCATCTCGAACTCCAAGAAAGGTAGGATTATTGCATATAATAACACAATTTCCTCTCTTTCGGTTTCTTATTTGTAATGCTTAAATTAGAGAGTATCCAAAAGGAGGATCGTATGAAAAATAGAGTGGTTCTTTTTATCAGTATCCTTATTCTCATAGGAGCTGGATTATGCTTTGCAAACGGACAGAAGGCAGCTTCTTCTGACCAAGTAAAGTTGACGTACATTTATTGGGGCAGCCCGGCAGAAGATGCTGCTGTCAAGCAAGCGTTGGCCGGCTTTGAGGCAGCTAATCCAACCATTAAGGTAGAACCAATGTATCTACCCGGTGATTTGGATGGATCAACCTACAATGCAAAAATGAAAGCATTGGCAGTTTCAAACACCCTTCCGGATGTTGGGTATTTCCGACCAGAGGAATTTGGGAATTATGCTGAAAATGGGTATTTCCTCAAGCTGGACGATTTGATAGCTCGTGACGGAATGGGAGACGCATACTTACCCCAGACTTGGTTAAAAATCAAGGGCGATACATATGGGGCCTATTCTGCAGCTGAATGTCAGGTCATGTGGTACAATAAGAAGGTCTTGCGAGATGCAGGTGTCCCTACCCCTCCAACTGATTACAAGAATGCTTGGAACTGGGACCAATTTGTATCATATCTGAAAATGATCACCATTGATACCAAAGGAAAACATCCTGGTGATTCAGGATTCAATGGAAAGGATATCGCACGATATGGGGTTTCCTATGACTTGTGGTCAGCAATGTACTATCCAAGTGTGTGGAGCAATGGAGGAGATATAATTGGCCTTGATGGCAAGACCGTATTAGTCGACAAGCCGGAAACTATTGAAGCCTTCCAGAATCTGGCGGACTTGATGAACGTGCACCAGGTTATGCCCCATGTAACAGGAGGAACCAACATTTCCCCGACAACGATGCTTGCCAATGGGCAATTGGGTTTTTATGTCACCGGTCAATGGACCTTGCTGGAATTAGGTGCCATGAAGGATTTGGATTTTGGCGTTGCAGCCCTTCCAATAATGAAAAAACCTGCTCAGCTCTATGTCAGTGGTGTTAATGTTGTATTTAACTCAACAAAACATCCTGAAGAAGCCTGGGCTTTGCAGAAGTGGATGATGGATCCTGCCAAGACCCTTGATTTGTATACCTCTGGCCTTTGGATGCCAACAAAGAAATCCTATTACACAGACCCAAGCGATATAGCCAAATGGTTGGAGAATGATGTCCATCCCGAGGGTTTCAAGGAAGCGGTTGTTGACTCTATGGCGATTTCGATTAATGAACCTATTAAAATCAAAAACATCAACCAGATCTGGGGAGATTACCTGAACCCAGCGATTGAAAGTATTTGGATAGGCGACAAGACTGCTAGTCAGGCATTGAAAGAAGCTGCTGGAAAAATCAGAAACTCTGGTTTGCTTCAAGGTAGCTACTAGATAGTAGGTATTGTGATGCTGCCCCTTTCCAGGGGCGGCATATTTCTTCAGATGGAGGCTTCTGATGTCACTTCCCAAGAAAGGACTCAATGCAAAAAGACAAACCCTTTGGGGTTGGATACTCATATCCCCTCTATGTCTAGGGCTGACTCTTTGGGTAGCATTTCCCATGGGGTTAAGTTTTTATACAAGTCTGACAAAATGGGATATGTTGAGCAAAGCTCAGTTCGTGGGGTTCCAAAATTACATTAAGATTTTCACGGAAGATGAATTATTTTTAAAATCTATTCGGAATACCTTGTATTTTACTGTTCTCAGTGTTCCGCTTCAAATGATTATTGCCCTAATGGGGGCTCTCTTATTGAATTCCCAGGTGAAAGGAAAAGGAGTTTTCCGCACTATATTTTATTTACCATCACTTATTCCCATTGTGGTGTCATCCATAATGTGGCTTTGGTTGTTCAACTACCAATATGGATTGATTAATTATTTTTTGCATTTCCTTGGCGGGGGCCGGGTCAAATGGATTGACAGCACACAAATGGTAATTCCGAGTCTTACCATCATGAATATATGGAACATTGGAAATGTGATTATCATTTTCCTTGCAGGATTGCAGGGGATCCCCAATGACCTGATGGAAGCCGTGGACATAGATGGAGGACGATATTGGCATAAATTTCGCTTTGTGATCCTACCGCTCCTCAGTCCGATAATTCTGTACAACATGATTATCAACAGCATAAAGTGCCTACAACTATTTGTAGAGCCATATATCATGACCAATGGAGGCCCTGTCAATTCCTCGTTGAGTTTCGTCTTACACATTTATAATAATGCGTTTAAGTATGGAAAAATGGGAACTGCAAATGCCATGTCATGGGTCTTGTTTATCCTGACCATGTGTATTTCCCTCATTATTTTCAAGACATCCAAGCAATGGATTTTTTGTGAGGGAGACAAACAATGAGAACAAGAAGAACAGGTGTAACTATTTGCATATACCTATTTTTGGTTGTGGGAGCATGCATCTCCCTCATTCCTTTGCTTTGGCTTATCCGCAGCTCCTTCATGTCAACCGAAGATATGTTTAAATTACCATTGATCCTCTTTCCCAGAAAACTCAGGCTAATGAATTATGTGGATGTATTTACCATGGTTCCTTTTGCCAGGTTCTATGCAAATACAATATTTGTGGTGGTGTTCAATATTATTGGAGCAATGATTTCAAACCTCATGATCGCATACGGGCTTGCCAGAATAGAATTCAAGGGCAGAGGTCTTATGTTCTGTCTGAGCATCGGTACCCTTATGCTTCCCGCCAATGTTCAGCTGATACCTTTATTTCTTGAATGGAATTGGTTCGGCCAAATCGATACGTTCCTTCCTCTGATAGTACCAGCTTTTTTCGGGAATGCTTTCTTTATATTTATGCTGTACCAGTTTCTCAGAACCATACCAAGGGATTTTGATGAAGCCGCCTTTATTGACGGTGCTAGTTATCCAGTCATCATAGCAAAGATTATTTTCCCATTGATGAAATCAGCGATGGTAGTTGTAGCCATATTTCAATTCATGTTCACCTGGAATGATTTCATGAGCCCCCTATTGTTTTTGAATTCCGTGAATAGGTATACCCTCGCAGTAGGTCTCAGGGCATTCATCTCAACATTCTATACCCCCTGGGGCGTGCTTATGGCGGCTGCAACACTTACAATCTTACCTTTGATTATATTGTTTTTCATTGCTCAAAGGTATTTCATTTCTGGTTTGACTGTCGGCGGAATTAAAGGATAAATGATAATGAATGTATATATGGAGGAAATGAATCCTCAAAAAATAACATTACGTGACGGCTTTTGGTGTAATAGGAATCAGCTTTTATCAGAGGTAATAATTCCTTATCAATGGGATACGTTGAATAATCGTACCGAAGGTGTTCCCCTAAGCCATGCTGTCGATAATTTCCGGATAGCCGCAAAGGAAATGGATGGAACCCCTGGCGGCACAATTTTTCAAGACAGTGATGTTGCCAAGTGGATTGAAGCTGCAGCATATTCCCTAATGCATCATCCCAACAGCGAATTGGAAAGCAGCATCGATGAGTTGGTGAGATTGATTGGGGAAAGCCAGCACTCGAATGGATATGTGAATACCTTTTATACTGCCAAAGGGATTGAACAACGATGGACTGATCTTGAAATGGGCCACGAGTTGTACTGTGCTGGACATCTGATTGAAGCATCTGTTGCATATTATCAAGCCACCGGAAAACGGAAGCTGATGGACATCATGGTGCTGTATGCGAATCTGATTGCTGAAGAATTTGGCCCGGAAGAGGGAAAGCTTCATTCTTATGATGGTCATCCTGAAATTGAATTGGCTCTGTATCGCTTGGCAGAGGCTACTGAGGATAGCAGATATATGGACCTCGCTGATTACTTCATGAATATCAGAGGTTCTATCAAAAGGGATGCAACAGGAGCCTCAGACAAAGAAGAAAGAAAGCCAAGGTCTAGATGGTTGACGCCTGATTACTTTCTGGAACAGAAACCAATTCGGGAGATGACTGAAGTAACTGGACATTCTGTTCGCGCAATGTATCTCTATGCAGGTGTTGCGGACCAATACCGGCGGACCGGTGACCAAACCCTTTGGGATACCCTCCTCTCCCTTTGGGATAGTCTTGAGCAGAGGAGTGTATACATAACAGGGGGTATCGGTTCCCAAAGCCATGGTGAACGGTTTACCATCGATTATGACCTTCCTCCAGACCGAGGATACACCGAAACCTGTGCTTCGATAGGGCTAATTTTTTGGGCTTGGAGAATGTCCCTCATTGATCCAGATAATCGGTATGCGGACATGATTGAGAAACAGATGTATAACGGAGCCCTGAGTGGTATTTCTTTGGATGGAAAAGCATATTTTTATGTTAATCCTCTGGAGATCAAGCCAAAGGTCGCAGCCTTCAGACAGGATATGGAACATGTATTAACTCACCGAGCCGGTTGGTTTGATTGCGCATGCTGCCCTACAAATATTGCTCGCCTGTTTGGGTCCATAGGGAAATACATCTATAGTAGTACTGATACGAGTATATACATCCACCAATTCATTTCTTCTGAGACAGAAATTGTACTAGGAGATGAACTCGTTTCTCTCAGACAGGAAACCAAGTACCCTTGGCATGAGGAAATCCTAATTTCATGTACAATGGAACACCAGAAACACTTTGGGCTTATGCTGCGGAAACCCCGTTGGTGTGATGCCTGGACCTTGGAAATTAATGGAATGCCCTGTACCTCCTATTGCCTGGAAAAAGGGTATATCCATATAGATAGGATGTGGAATGACGGTGATACTGTCCAACTAAAGTTAGAAATGACAGTAAAGCTTATCCAAGCGGATAGTCGTGCACAAGATTATTGCGGAAAGGTTGCCTTGATGAGAGGACCCCTCGTATATTGTTTGGAAGAATTTGATAATGGTCCGCAATTACAAGAATTGATCATCAATTCAGAAAGCAATTTCGAACTGGAAGAAGAAATATTGCAATCGATACCGTCCATACATATCCTTCTTGATGGATATAGGGAGACGGTCAGGACAGATAGCCTGTATGAACATATGAAGAAAAATGAAAGGATCAAGGTACGGCTTAAGGCAATCCCCTATTACCAATGGGGGAACAGGGCAAAAGATCAGGAAATGCGTGTTTGGAACAGGTTCATATAGGGTTTACCTGTAATATTTGTTGCTTTGCACTCACCAAGCTTGCAAGAGGAGTGCAAGAGCAAAAGGGGAGGAGGCTGTACATCAGCGAAGTTGCCCTGGCCCCTTCCTTGATACCATGGGAAATCCAGTTCTTAGGGCCAAGTTTTAGTACTTTGACCAAACGTTCGCTTGTAATCCTACCAGTAGGATTACGAGGCATCTATGCATCCAGCACATATAGTGAAGTACTAGATGAAAGGTAAGGATTTTCATCCTTGGCCCTTTCTTCATAGCAATACTTCTCACATTTCAAATGAATGATTTTCGGAATCTTCTTTTTCACGATCCGCCAATAATTCAATATAGATGAGAAACTCTTTTCTTGCGAAATTACGGGCTTCACTTAAGGTTCTAAAAACCCCAAATGGCCCAAAATCATAATCTTGAACCCAATACAGTAACCCTAGATTCATGATCTGAATCGTAAATGTATCATCATCGAAGGTTGCCGCTTCTATAGAATCGACAACGCTACTTTCGTTCATGATGGTATCGCTGAGAAAATCATGCACTTTGGCAAGGATATCTTTTTCCCCGTTTTCTAGCCCATGTAGAATTCTTGGAAGATCATCACCGTACCGTTGCACCAAAAAACTGTGAATGGGGGGATCATTCACAGTCTCCATATCTACAATAAACTCAAAATCACTCATACCTAATTATACCATGGCATCTATATTGGTGTTGCCAAATATACGGGTTTCCAACAATTAACGTTGGATTCCTTTCATCTATTCGAAGGAAAAGAACCTGAATATATATTTTGAAACATAAGGTTCCTCCATGCAGGAAGAGAAACATTCATTCATGACAGGAAAGAGGGATTCCTTATAGTTGATGGTGAATTGAAAATATTTTGAGGTGCCATTTTTTGGATTTATTTGGTATTAGCAGACACGCCAACATAGTATCCACTGCAATAAGAGCTGACAGAAAAAGTAATATCTGCTTTATTCCCACAATACGTAACCATGGTTGCGATCTCTGAGAGAGGTTCAAATGCGTTATCTAAAAATGAATGCATTTCCTGAGGGGATAGTTTTGAAAACAATCTCCTATACGCTGCTGTGCTCATTTTATTTGGGAGAAGATGCTGAAAGAAGTTTGGATTGATATATACATATCCATCAAGATCGACACTGCTCCAAAGATAGACATAGCTCACATGCTCACAAAACGTTGTTTCTACATCAATCAAAGAGCCACAAAACGGACAATACACGGAGTCACGTACTGTAATTATCATTCCAACCTCTCAATTACCTTGTCCCTATATGAAAGATTTAGACCTTTCCTAAGGACTAAGTTTCTGTTGTTCCTGTACTATCAATAGTATTCTTTCGCAGTAAAAGAGCCCTCCCCCTTGAGATAACAGTTGAAAAACTCTAACACCAGAGTATTCATTGTCTCTATACAATAGTACTTGTCAACAGTGGCCTTTGTCGCCCCCCCGGACACCCCTGACAGCTGTTTTGCCAGGAATGGGGAAAACAAGGGGAGATCGGTATAGCTCATATGGTTTGTGCCCTTGATGCAGACCTCAAATGCCTTTGCTGAAATCGATGATACATATTTGTTGGGGTATACATACGCTGGGTCTGCTTGTAGTTCATTGATGACATACTCTGAATAGAAATTCAGCAAAGGGAGAGGATAAGGCTCTTCATTGATACCAATCTCATTAGCCTTATTGAGTCTATATTCGCCAAGCATCGAGCCATCCAGATTGATGACAGCACCGATATCATCCCTAACACGCCCAAGCTGTGCTGCTGCAGAGCCTCCAAGGGAGTGTCCGATGAGCCCTGTCTTTTTTCTGTCGATAAGGGAGTAGAACCCTTCATTGGTATTTTGGATGGTGTCCAAAACGAAAGCAATGTCCCCTGTCCTCAGGTCCATCCACTTGGTGTACAGTTCAAACTGCTCCCTTTCGCTAAAGATATTACCGTTGGCATCTATGACCTCTTGCATGAAAGCCTTGCTGCCTAATGTAAGATTCTTATCGGCATCAATGGTTCCGGCAGCATGATACGGATGGTCTATGGAACAGACCACATAGCCGTTGCTGGCAAGGTCCATAAAAGTAGATGCATTGCTCATCCTGACTCCGAATGCACCATGGGAAAAGACAATAAGAGGATATATCCCTTCTGCTTGCCTAGGATACCAGAACTCAACAGTCACTTTTCGCTGTTCGCCTGTGTTGACAAACGTCTCAATACGGCTTTCGTCGGTGAACGTATAGGTTGAAGTATCTACAGCAAATCTTCCAGTTGTCCGGGGATTCTCATACTGAGGGAAGGCAATTGCAGGCATGGTTGCAAGGGTGATAAGCAACACCATACGTATCATTTTACAGACAATACGCCAAGTTCTGTAAGGTTTTTTTCCAAATTTCCTTGTAAGAAGTTTATAAGCACCGATCAGAGCAAATATTGCGAGCACTCCCCCGAGGAAATACCAACGGAAGCCCCAATCGAGCACGGATGTTAGAGTGCCTGATACAAAAGCGACAAAAGCGGCTATCATAACCCAGCTTCTCGTTTTGGTATGGTTCTCTTTTGTTCTTATGCAGTAAACCATGAATGTAATTTCAAACAGTACCGCAATGATAATAATGAAAATCCCCATGAAAAAAACCTTCTTTTTTGTTTATGCTATTTGCTCATACTCGAGCATAATGACAGTAAAAATATTCGAAACCTACGGCGAATATGTACGGATTGTTATGGTGCACGATCCTTCAGAACCCCTGCTTTTGTAACCATTCGGACACAATTTTCTCACGCCATGCTTTTGACTGTTCATCATCCTCATAGGACCCCAGTGCCAGTTCGGCATGGATATTACCATCCATAAGGTAAATCACCCTGCTTGCCCTGGTTGCCACCTTCGCATCATGGGTAACAATGATGACAGTTGTGCCTTCCCGGTTAACAGAATTGATGATATCCATCACCTCTTTAGTTGTGCTGCTGTTAAGGGAACCCGTAGGTTCGTCCCCAAATAAGATATCCGGATGATTGATAAGGGCTCTGCAGATCGCCGTCCGTTGCAACTCCCCACCGGAAACCTGTTTAATATCATGGGAACCCACAGCGTAGATTCCTGTCTTTTTCATGAGTTCATCCGCATTTTGGTTAATCTCTTCCCTAGACAGGGTGCCGGCCTTAAATCCAGGAAGGACAATATTGTCCCGAATGGACAGATTCTTCAGAAGATATGAGTGCTGAAATACAAAACCCATCTGCTTTAGTCGTATCTCACTCATGTCCTTATCATCAAGGCGTGAGATATCCTTGCCACAGAGTAGAACGTTGCCTGAGGTGGGGCTATCCATTCCACTTATGCTATACAACAAAGTCGATTTACCAGATCCTGACTGTCCCATTATGGCAATGAATTCGCCTTCATCGACCTTGAAGGTTATATCGTGCAGCACTTGTTCATCTTCAAAACTTTTACGTAAATTCTTCACTTCTAACACTGTGTTCATAATACACTTCCTGACTTTCTATTCTTTGATGATAGAAACGATAGTATAATTCTCGATTGTTCTTACAACCAGAGCCGTTACCAATAAGACAAGAGCCATAAGCACTATTGGACATATGAGATATTCCATTGCAAGATTTGTGATAAGATGGACTTGTTTAATGCCAAGGCCGGCAATGCCCAAAGCTGCGTTGACAATCTTCTCACCCAAGAAATTCGTTAGGACAACGCCAGCTAGGATACCACTTAGGGAAACCAACCCTATTTTTATCATGTACTGCATATGGATATCCCGCTTGGAAAAGCCTATGGCTTTTAAAATCGTTATTTCAGACAAATCTTTTGCAAGTCGCAACTTCATAAACAAGACCGTGATAAGCATTGCCAACGATGCCCCAAGTAGTGCAATTGCAAAAACCATTGTCCTTAGCTGTTTTGTAACCCCGCCCAGGGTCTGGTTGATGAATGCTTCCATGGGGTCTACCGTCACTCCTGCTCCAAAGATGGCTGCCCATTCAACAGCTTTTCCCACTATCACTGCACTGTCCTTGAGATTGACTGAAAAGGAATATTTTTTTGCAGCAAGAAAAGGAAACTGGCGTTTAGACTTTGCTGTGAGCCCACCACTGGTTACATCTTGGTAGATTCCAGAGATAACAAACTCCTGCTTGGTAGCATGGAACATGAGCTCTACCGTGTCACCTACCCCTTTCTCAAGCTCATCGGCATTAAGGAACGATAGGGCAAGCTCATGTTGCCCTTCAGGAGCCTTACCACTGAGGTACTGCAATCCATTCCCTGCCATGTCCCCACTGTCTATGTCCAGGTTCATGGGTACATGCTTGGAATTGGTGGTCTTCACCCGTGTTGTGCGGTATTCATAATAGTTTTTGATGGAACTGTCATTTTCCAAAATCTGTTTTACCTTAGTGTAGTTGGGTTCAAGTTGTTCCCCATTTTCAACTTCGATCAGGATATCCTCCAACGAACTGCCCATATAGGTGATAAACTCAGGGGCCTCAAAGGTATAAAGCAGGTTGACCGGGACCATAATCATCATTACAGCTATGAGCACAACGGAAAACACTACTATCCAGTTTTTATATGCATGCAGCACCTCACGTGTCGCCATAAGAGAGTTAACGGAAAGTTTCTTTGCTGTATGAAGTCCGTCCTTGATTGACTTCGTATCCTTATCAAAGCCCTTTCCACTCACCAAAGCATCAACCACTGTGAGTTTTCTGATTTTCTTCAATATCTTCTTGCAATAATAGGTTATGAGAAGGAAGACCAGGACACTGACTGCAAGGGACAACACCCCTGTCAAAGCAGAGGTCTGTATGTATCCAAACGTTGAGCTGATATGCTTTGTAATCACATTGCTGCACAGCAATGCAACTACATATCCCACTCCTACACCCACCAAAGCCAATACCCTGTACTTCGTAAGATAGAGAGCCCTAATGTCGGTAAAACTCAGTCCGATGGCCTTCATGGTACCGATCTCCCGCACTTCTTCTTCCAAGGCCGCCATAATGGAAAATTTCACACAGATAAAGGAAACAATGATCAAAAGGATGCTGACCAGAAGCAAGACTAAGACCATGACTATATCTGTCAAAGCGCTCAGGGTGAAAATCATTGCATAGGTTATCGCCTGTCCATTCTGGGCAAGAGAGGCATCCTCGTAGGCGGTCTTGAAATCATTGGCTTGTTTTGTGTTGGAGAAATATGCTTCGACCAGATACTCAATCTCCCCCACAATCCCGACAAGCTCATCAAAATCCTTATCGCTAAGAAGTATCCTTGTTGAAGAAACCATTGGGGAATTCATCATAGAGTCCAGAATGATTTCCTTGACGACAAACTCCTTCCTTACAGAATTGTCTGTCAAAATGATATGTTCCCCGATTGCAATGCCATACATCTCCTTCAAAAGCACAGGGATGCCAATTTCCCCTTGCCCGAGAGTCACTTTTTGGTGACTGGAATCCAAAAGCAGGTCTTTGGTCGCATTCTGTTTCACCAAGCCAATATCAAGACGGCAATCAGAGAGGTCATAGTGAGCATTGGGACCGATGACAGTAAGGTTTTCACCGTAGATGTCAATCATCGTGGCAATTTGGCTATAGGTCACCAGGGGATTTTTTTTCATGAAAGAGCGTATCTCTTCCTGATCGATCTCCCCTTTGTGCATCTGAAGGAAGTGAGGAGGCTGTGCTATCTCATACAATGTAGAAATGGAGGTAAAGGTTTGTACTGCCGTTATTACAGATAACACTGCAAGGCATGTCGAAAACATCATGAATAAAAACAGTGCCAAGTGTATGGTCTTGTTCCTTATGAAATCATTCTTAATTATTGACCATTTCATGTACACCTCTCCTATCCATTTCCCTACTGTCCTTTCTAAAACCAAAGATAAAAGCGAATGCGACCATCACTATCCCTGCAACGATAAGCATCAAGCCAATCCCACGCCCTTCTCCGATACCAATTACTTTCCCAACGCTCTCAGTAAGAATTCCACCCTCGATGAGCATGGGTTCAAACACATAATCGGCCAGTACTCCACACAAGGCGTACGCTGCGACAAAGCCTATCTGGGTCAGCAAGCTTATCAGGCCCCATGCCCTGCCCTGCATAGCATTTGGGATCCTGGTACGGACCAATACATCGGCACAGGTGTTGACAAAGGGTAAAGCGGTAAAAAACATCATGCAGAACGCTACGATCAGCCATATGGTAGTAGTCGTTCCCGTCAATGCCATAAAGACACCGGCGACTATCAATGAGATGGTTAGGATTTTGGAGTAGCCTTTCTTGATGTTTAGGACCCCAATGACGACACTGCCGATCAACATGCCTACAGCACTGAGGGATTCCATGATCCCAAGTGTCTTCTCATCGGCAAAGGAAAGGATCATTGGCGTCATGAGTGTCTGGATGAAACCGATGAAGAAGCACATGAAGGCCATAAGCACTACCAGGCTTCTTACCCCTTTATCGGAAGTTATGCCCCTAAGGCCTTCCTTGAATTCCCTGAAGAAGTTAGGGCTATCAGTACGGGGTTTTGAAATGTGAATGTTCTTCCTTACTAATGATATGGTAAAGACAGTCACAAAGACGGTAGCCATATCGAGGATCAGGATTGTTCTTATATCGGTGACAGAAAGGATAAGGCCAGCAAGAAATGGCGAAATCAGATACTTGGAATTCGCTGCAATCTGCACCAGACCGCTTGCCCTTGCGTACTCATCCTCTGAAAGGAGATCTGTAACAGTAGCCCTGTAGGCCGGTTCAAGCAAGGATACAAAAACAGAGCTTATGGCCACGCCAATACATATTGGCAGGACTTTCCCAGTACCTGTCTGTATGCTGAAAAATATGACAAGAAGTCCTATCACCGAGAGAGAATCCCCCAGTATCATCATCAGGCGCCTGTCGTACCGGTCAGCTAGGATCCCTCCAACAGGACTCAATAGGATCATAGGGAGAAAGGCCAGCAACGCTATGATAGAAACCATTGTGACACTTGCCGTCATCTGATACACATAAATGGCAACTGCAAAGGCTGTCATACCACTACCAATACTTGAAATGAACTCTCCGACCCAAATGGTCATAAATTTCTTCACGAAACCCGCCCCTTTCTCATTTTCAACTCTTCAATGTGTAAGAATTTTTCTTTATTCCTGAGCCTGCATTAACATCTGCATAAATGAATCTTCAGGAGCTTGCAACATTTTCTCAAGCAGGGAAATCAATGCCGCCATAATTTTCATTTGTGATTCACCATCCAATGCAAAGATCCCTTCATCAGTCAGACTTAAGGATGATGCCAAAAAGATCTGCATGTATTGCAAAGGATATCTGCAGTTCCAAACACCTTTTCCGACTCCTTCATCAACTACCATTGCCAGAAGAGGAGCCATGGCCATGACTATCTGGTTCAACATTTTCTGATGCAGCAAGACATTTTCAACTTTATGCATGTCATCAAGCATTTCACTGTCAATGGGATTTGTAATCTTCATCGCCATAAACATACCCATCAGTTTCTCTTCCAGGCTGATATCACTAGCGGCAAGTATCCCATTGACTCTATTGATTATCATCTCTGTATATCGAGCTACGATAGAATCAAGGACTTCTTCTTTTGATGTGAAGTAATGATAAAAAGTACCCTTAGCTATACCAATCGCTGTAAGGATGTCATTGACAGTGCATCTGCCATATCCCTTTACATAAAACAGCTTTTCAGCAGTATCTAGAATCTCGTTTCTCCTATCATCATGTTCTTTGACAATTCTCATAATCTGGCTCCATTTCGTATTAGACCGACGGTCGGTCTATATATACAGTTTTAAGATGTCTCGTGTCAATACCCTTCTTCAAAAAATACAATAAGGCTTTGAAATAGGTGCCAACTGCATATACAATCAGCTTCCCTTACGCCTTGTGACCATTTCCACAAAAAATTGAAACCTTCTAGTATTACAAGTACGAATAATTGCTCTTAGTGGTATACTAATGCACAGAAGAGCTCCACACCATTGCAATTGTTAAGAAGCAAATATGCATGAACCATATCTATTCGGAGCTTGAGACAACACAATGATTGGAAATAAGGTTGAGAGATTACCGTGAGGATTTTTCTATGAAAACCATTTTAGAGCACATTCTCGTGATTATCGGGAAAGACCGATTCAGCAATTCCGAACGAGAAAACATAGATTTCGTCCAACATAACCCTCTTATAAACGCCTTACTTAATGACATTGAACAATACCCTCATGCCTATGTACTTGCCTGTTTAATGGACCGCCAAATTTCAGCTGAGAAGGCATGGTCAATTCCCTACAAAGTCAAGAATGAATTGAAATCGTTTGAGATCAGTGTTTTGGGGACCCTGCCCCTTGAATTCTATCAGAACCTATTTGTTACCAAATCATTTCATCGATTTAATAAGGACATGGGTGAGGTCTTCTATTCAGCGATTCATACCATCCAAGAAAATTATTGTGGAGATGCATCAGGAATCTGGGCAGGAAATCCCAGCAGTGCTACAGTGGTCTATCGCTTCCTTCAATTCAAGGGATGCGGAATCAAGATAGCCACTATGACTACCAACATACTTGCCAGAAGTTTCAAAATCCCCCTTTCCGATTACTATTCGATCGATATCTCTCCTGATGTGCATGTGAATCGTGTCCTAAAAAGAACTGGGTTGGTCCATCCAGACTCCTCTAGAGAAGCCATTATCTACAAAGCAAGGGAGATTAACCCAGAATTCCCTGGCATCATTGATTTTTCCTGCTGGGAAATTGGCCGCACCTACTGCAAACCAACCAATCCTCATTGTTCTGAATGCCCACTAAGTTCAGAATGCAAAAAAAACCTGTAGAATCTTTTCAGCAAAGTATTTTTTGGTCTTGGGAAAATGGGATAACTTTCTTCACCTTCAGTGCTCAAGGAAAGATCTTCACTTCCCTCAATCCTGATTATTGTATCAAGTTATTCTGGACTACCCCGAATCAGATTAGCAGGTTCCTTTACCCTTGTGGGTAGTGGCATAGCACTATCAACATATTGGGATGTGACGGATATTTAGAAAATTCATATCGCAGATTCAGGCTAGAATACCAGCCTAGAATCCATATACCAGCTTTTGCACAGTGGCCAGTTCCTACTTGAATCCACTTTACATCTACATAAGTGACAAAATTCTTCTTCGTCGGAAGGAAAGAGTGTATCTACACTTTGGGTAGTTGGAACAGCCATAAAACTCACCATATCGTCCATGCCTAACTATGAGGTCGCCATTGCATCGGGGACAGATCAAAGATTGTTCCTTTAGTTTCCTTTCATGGATTTGAGTTCTGAGCATATCTACGTGGGCAATCTTTTCGCCCCTTCCCTGGATAGCAGCCTCTTCCAATCTGGCTGAAATATGCCCAACCTGTTCGAGGGATAGGTTGGGCCTTTCTTCAACCTGAATCGTATCCATAAGGTGACGACTATAGATGACGGGGACAGTGGACTGAATATTTTGCAAAACCGCACTACCCGTAAAAACAACAATGGGGAAGTATGCTATTTGCTTATAATCGGAAAGTATCTCTTTCAAAGCATATACATGAGCCCAATTCTGCTTAATCGGGTTCCTGAACTGGTTCTTCCTTTTATAGAAGGTTTGCATCCAGTATTCGGAATTCTCGCTTCCAAAGATCCAACCACTGTAGTCCTTGGTTTCGATTACAAATATACCATGTGTGGAGACAACAACGTGGTCGATCTGGCGGGTCCCTCTTTCCGTCCTTAGCAGAACATCATTGAAAACCCTGAAGCCTTGGTTCTGCATTTCCTCAAGTCTTCTTGCAACACTTGCCTCACCCCGCTCACCTTTAGATCCAAAAATTGGAAAAGCATGAGACGATACGGCAAGTGCCTTTACTATTGCTCCTATCAGGATTACTGCTACAACGGCAGTTACAAAAAACTCCATGCAAGAAGCCTCTCTTGTTTCATCGGGCTAGGATAAAACCTTGGGAATAGAGAAATATCTTGCCAATCATAGCATGGTACTGGCTGAACTCACATGGGTCGCCCCACCAATACAACTTGTAGGAATTGATCGCGGTAGTGGCAAAAGACCAGCTTTCCTATGCTCCGCCGACAGTCCTCTACCGCTATTCCGATACAGGATATATGCTCCTGGCATCCATCATAGAGAGGGTTTCCGGCCTTCCATACCATGGGAATCTCAGACAGGGCCTGGCAACATCATCAGCACACCAAAGGATATTGCCAATTGGGTATGGCCGTTGCTTTCCAGTAGAGGAAATCTCAAGAAGGAACAGGTTGCAAGGATGGTCTTCCTTGCCCCTCTGCCTGCATAGGTATGGCTTTCGTCTGACCCTGTTTGCCCATTGGTGCATACAATTAGAGCCACCCCGTTGCCCTATGCAAAGAAGGGCCTTCTTCCGGGTGGAATCAGCTTATTTGACCTGTTCTCCTTTATTCATAGTGGAACACCCGTATCTCCGAAAGGGGTGCATCCCTTATGCACTCCCTTCCGCTTCCATCGTTGGAACTAATGGTGAAAGTGCCCTTGCCCTTTGGTGAATTGCTCTTGTTGAACGACCAGGAAACATGATATCGCTCGCCATCATACCAAGACCACCCACCTTTCACAAATTCCATTCCCTCAAGAATCTTCTTCCATTTCGAGAGGGGCATACATATATCGGAATTGCAATCATACCCCCACGAAGCGGAAAGCTGTACTTTCTTGACAACTCTCTTTGGTTTTTTCTCAACACTCTTTGGTTTCACCTTGTAATCTCTCCTTATCCACACATGTGCTACGGGTACTTAGAAATTATTACGTAGTACTATACGTCGGGTATTTTTCAGATTCAACATACATTTCAGGCTCTTTGTATAGTGCGAACAAGCTTCCCAAGCTCTTTTCAGCGAGTTTACCCACAGGGGGTCATATTGGAAAAACGCCCCAACCTGAAAGGTATTTCCCCTATCCCCTCCAACTGGGTCGTGCTATAGTCTCACTATGGTAAGAAAACAAAGCTACCACCAGTTCATGGGGCTTCCTGCAACCCGTGGCAGGCGGATGGAAGGAGAGGCCATATGTCCACGCGCATAATCCTCATCGGCTATGGGTGGCGCTCCCTTTTCTACTACAGGATTGCAAAGGCACTGCCCGAGCGTTTCACCCTGGTTGCCTGGGTCCTCAGGACCGAGGAAAGGGCAAGGGAAGTAGAGCTTCTCTATCAGGTAAAAGCTACCTGTGATATCTCTCTGGCCCTTTCCCTCCCCCATGACCTTGCCATCCTCAGCGTTCCTTCCTCAAGCGTGGAAGCGATGCTTGGAACCCTTATGGGATACAATGAGACGATCCTCTGTGAAACCAGCTTCACAGCCCTCCCCTTGGAAACCCTGGCCTCTCTCTACGAACGGTACAAGGCCTCACACAGCAGGCTCTTCATAGCCGAGCAGTATTATCGCTGGCCCTACTATCAGGCCTGCCAGGCGCTGAAAAGCCTTCTGGGGCCCATTACAGGGGTACGTACAGCAAGCCTACATGACCATCATGGTACCAGCATCATCCGCCATTTCCTCGATGAGGGGTTTTCCGATTGCACCATCCAGGCTGCAAGCCATACCAGTTGGATCACCAGGACCGGCAGGCGGGATAGCATCGATACCAACGGAGTCCGTGTCGAGACAAAACGGATAACCGCAAGCCTGGAGTTTGAAGACGGGAAAGTTGGATACTTTGACTTTGACACCATCCAATACCACTCTTCCATCAGGAGCAGCCACTTCAGCCTCTATGGGGAACGGGGGGAGATCGTCGATGAGACAGTCCGATTCCTCAACGAGAAAAACGAGGCGATCATGCAGAGGCTGGAGAGGCTTGAGGATGGGGCCGGGAGCAACAAAGCCCTCTCCCTTCAGGCCCTATCCTTTGGAAGCAGCTATCGCTTTCGTAACCCCTATTGGCCACTACCCTTCAATGATGATGAAATAGCTGTAGCCCTCTGTATGGAGGCTGCAGGCCAGGGCCAAGGATACTCCTTTGCCTCTGCCTTGCAGGACTCCTATCTTGCCCAGTGCATCCATAGAAGTTGCAAAGAGAGCGTACTTGTCAAGACAGAGAAGCAGACCTGGGCTAAAGAGCAGGCTTAGGCAGCAGAACCACTATGCAGAGTGCAAAGCGGGGTAGCCCCTCGCTACACGATGGCCTGCCTAAAGGCAGCTCCCTGTTTGTTTGGGGCCCTGGATTGCAATCTGCTATAGGCCAGGCACAAAAGCAAGGAAGTGCAGGGATATGAGAAGAGGTCCCCCCTTCCGGGAAGACCTCCATGATAGTTGTTCAGAAGAAAAACTAGCGACGAACAGCAGTCAGGGTCCCGTTGACCCCAAGGATGTTGTTCTCGAGGGTCACCATAAGGGAACCATCGAAGTAGTACATTGAGGCAGGATCATCGGCATTTCTGACGATTGCACCGGTCTTTTTGGTGGACTTGTCGTCAACCAACTTGCCACTTGCAACCTTGCTGTCCCATGCTTTTGCCCAGTCGATGGTTGCGGCGGTACCGTCAGCTGAAAAATCCTTGCTGATGACCTGTGGGTCGCTTCCAACGATGTAACCAATAGCTCTCGACTCGAAGGTCCCGTTGGGGAAGCTGAGCTTGCCACTCTTGTCTGTGACAATGCGGTAAGCGGTTCCACGGTGTGCAAACTGGATGGTGATGGTGCCATCAGCAGCCTTGGAGGCATTGAGGTTGTCACCAGTAAGCTGGGTAAAGGGGTTTACTCCGAAAAGGAACAAGCCACGAAGGCCACTGGACATGGTGTACTTGCCTTCCACATCATACAGGTATGCCTGGAACAGGTCTGTTGACCCAAGGACGGAAGCTCCGGTTACTGCATCGGCGTGGTCTTTCTCTACTGCCAGGTAACTGATGTTGCCAGCGAAAGAGAAATAGTTCTCCGCATCTGCTTGTGCAAGGTTAACCTGGTAAGCAATCTTGAGGTCTGCGGAACCGTCAGAAACTGGGGCCTTTACTGCAGCGGCAGGGGCGGCAGGGGCTTGTTTTGCACAACCCATGACTGAAAGGGAGAGAGCGAGTACGATCGAGGCCAGAAGGACAACGTTGATTCTTTTCTTCATATAAACTCCTAAGTGTATTGTTTAGACACAAAAGCTAAAATATATGAATTTATCGACTGAATCAAGATTAAAGCAAACATATTTGATATGAATTTATCAAATACTTATATTATTTTTCTTCAGGCCTAACTTGGTAACTTTACCCTGCCCTATGCCTATCACAAGTCCCAACGTATTCGAACAAGATTGATACTATCTTGGTTCAATCACTATACAATATATCGTTACTCTTTTATCCAATATGAATTGGGTGGATTCTCCATAACCAGGATTGCTGAATACCTTCAGTACGGGAGGCCCACACCTATTCGTTCATGCAATAGATGTGGGGTCCCTCTTGCTCATTTCCTACTGCCCTTCCTCCTAGCAAAATCCTTCTCTATTGCATCCTTCCAGTTGTCATCAAAGCCCTTGCCGCTTCTTGTGGAACTTACAGAGTTTTCCGAGCTTCCTTGCGAAGGATGTGCCACAGGGTGAAGGAAGAAACGAGAAACATCAGCACATCGGTAGCAGGCTGGGCGTAGATGAAACCTTTGAAGCCAAACAATGCATTCAAAAGCAGAAGCAATGGGAGGAAGAACAGCCCCTGCCTGGAAATGGAGAGAAACAACGCAGGGAGAGCCTTCCCAAACGCCTGGACTGTTACAGTACTGAGCATCTGTCCCCCGACAAAAGGAAGCGACACGATCAAGGCCCTTAGGATGATGGCGGCGGTATCTGCCACCTCAGGATTGGTAGTGAATATACCGGTAATCCCCTTGGCAAATATCCCTAGAATGATGCTTAGCACTACCCCGATTGTGGAGGTGATGATGACTCCTTGCACAATTACCGCCCGTACCCTTGCAAAATTCCTGGCCCCATAGTTATATCCTGCAAGCGGCTGGCATCCTGCAGCAAAGCCCATGAAAATGAATGTTCCTATACTGATGATGCGGGTAGAGACCCCCAAACCGGCAACGACAATGTCACTGTACCCTGAGGCAATATTGTTGAGTACGATCAGGGCAATTCCCATCAGCAATTGACTGAGCGATGAAGGCACTCCAATGGAAAAGATCTCCCGAAACACCGTCTTGTCGAAGGAGAACAATGTTGGGTCGATGCGCAACAAGGTTTTATGCTGGGCATAGTGCATCAGGTAGTAGATGAGGGAGATCGAGTTCCCTAGGACGGTGGCAATCGCCGCACCCCGTACACCCATACCAAAGACAAAGATAAAAATGGGGTCGAGGACGATGTTTGTCACTGTCCCCAGGAACATGCCGAACATGGCACCCATCGCATCACCTTCGGCGCGGAGCAACTGCCCCATAGCATAGTTGGTAATGATGGGTATGCCACCAAGAAACAATACCAGAACGTACTCAACGGCAAAACCGGAGGTCTCGGAACTTGCTCCCAATACAGAGACAAGCGACTTGAGAAAGAGTAAGCCTACAATGGTAACCATCACCCCCAACACAACACAGAGGAAAAACCCTATGGTCAGAGTCTTGTCTGCCTGCTCCTGTTTTTTCTCCCCTAGGCTCCGGGAGATATAGGAAGAGGCTCCTGTACCGATCATACCGCCAAGAGCCATCATGAGAATGAATACAGGCATCGCGAGGTTCGCCGCAGCCAGCTGATTGGGGTCCCCCAATTTTCCAATGAAGAAGGTATCCACAAGGTTATACAAAACCTGCACCATCATCCCAAGCACAACAGGCAACGACATCACCATGATCGCCTTGGTCACCGGTGCGTTTGCAAGCAGTTCAATTCTATCGGTTTTCATGTACATCCTTTTCCATATCACTATGGCTCAGCAATTTTGCCTTCTGAGCTACTCGCACCAATGTTCTGAAAAAGACCTCCTGGTCTTCCTCGGAAACACCTTCCAACACCTCTTGTTTCCACGTTTCAGAGACCTCGAATATCCTTCCAACCTCTTCTTTTCCATTTTCAGTCAAGGATACAATCTTCTCCCTTCGGTTCTCTTCATTGACCACCCTCATCACCAAGTTTTTTCTTTCAAGCTTGGTCAACGCCTTGGCGATGGTGCCCTTGTCCAAAGACAGAAACGCTGAAAGACCATCCTGGTTCATGCATTCGTTCCTTGCCAATACCATGACGATGGAATGCTCCGATCCAGCAATATCAATTGTCCTGAGATTCCGATGGGTATAGCCGTACCAGTATCGCGAAATTGCCGAAATATCTTTCATAAACATAGACGCACCTCTTTACATAGTTGCAATGGCAACAGTTGTTATTGCAACTATGGAGAGCACAATATATAGTGCGCACAAAAGAGTCAAGCAGTTCCAACGTGAATTTTTAATTATTTCTACCAAGAACTCTTTGGCTTCTCATTTTGAGCCTTGCGAGGTCTGCCCCTCTTCTTCTTTTCGACATGTTTCTTAGACTTGTAACCAGTGTTGCAGCCCTGAGGGACCTCGAAGCCGAACGCCTCACAGATGACAAGCTGGTTCCCCACAAAGGGGGTGATGAACTTCGCCTTGTGGTTGTGCTCGATGCAGCGTATCGAGCGCATCTCATCCAGTATCTCCAGGGTTGTAGAGACCTTTTCGCACAAGCCTGTGCTCTTCCAGATGTGCTTTGTGTATGAGCTCAGGATAAGACCGACAAAGGCAATGAGCTGCCTGCCTTCATAGCCTTCCTCCGACCAGGTACGGTTCCTGTCGCTCACCATCTGGGTCTTCATCTGTGTGAAGTACTTCTCCTGCTCATCACGCAGCTTGTAGAGTCGCCATATGGCCTTGGCATCACCTCCTACCTTGAAGGAGATGATGGCGATGTAGCCTGAAAGGCGCATCGCCTTGCTCACCTTGGCACTGTTCAGCGCATATCCGGTCAGCCTTTTGGTATCCTTATCAAGGGTCACATCATAGTAGGGGAACTCTTTGCGGAAGGCATCCTCGTCCCTGGCAATGAGAGAATCCTCAAGGGCTTGTGCCAGGTCCAGACGTTGCAGCACAACATCAGACTCGACCTGCATGCATTCGCGGCTTCTTCTCACTGTGTCCAGGTACAGGTTCAGCTTCAGGCCCCTGGTAGGCTTGACGGTGCCATGTATGGAGACCATGTCGTATTGCACATCACACTGGTAATGGTAGACTTCCGCCTCAAGGTCGAGCTCCATGCAGTCGGCCCTGATGCCCGCCTCCATCACCCCGAGGGAGTCGATCACCGAAGAGACGACCTTCTGTGATGTCTTGGTGCACATCACCAGGGGCCTGCCCTTGAGGATATATGTCTCCAGCGTCTCTATCGTCTCATACCCCCTGTCCGTTATCACAGGGATGTCTCTAAATCCTGCATCCTCAAGGTCCTTGTATATCATGGCAAGGGTGCGTGCATCGGTCATGTTGCCGGGGAAGGACCTGTAGTAGACAGGCATATGGGTCCTGAGGCTGTAGACGACGACCTCGTTGGTCTGAGCAAGCTTCACCCCCTCCTTGTTCTTGCCCCACCTGATGTAGGCAAGGGAGTCCCCGTAGGAGCTCTTGCTGGTAGAATCGATTGCTACAATGTCATCGTCCTTGAGTCTGGCTATCCTTCTGCGGAACAGGTCCATCCTGTTCTGCTCGGTGAGGCTCTGGGTGAACACTGTGATAGCAGTAGGGGAAAGGACCCTGTCAGAGGGAGACTTGGCTATGCGCTGCCAACGCTCCACCCGGTTGAAGTTGAATTCGGTGATGTAGGGAAAGATGGCAAGGGTGAGGACATCGTCGACCATCCCCTTGTCCCCATCAAAGACTGACATGAGGTCCTTATACAGGCCGACTTTCTCAGCGACCTGCTGCAGGAACCAGATATCACCATACTGGCGGTTGAGGTCCTTCCCGTCATAGGCGGGCCTCCCTGCCTTTGGCTGGCCTTCCTTATGCATTTCCCTGAGCCTGTCCACAGCGGAGATGTCCCACTCAGCAGGAAAGTCGAGGGTGTCCCATACCTTGGGTGAATTGATGAACCTGAAGTTGGGAAGGAACCTGAGTTCCTCTGTGACATGACCCCAAAGGACCTTGCTGTACTTCTTGCGGCCGGTATCCGGATCTATGGTAAAGGGCTGGGAACAGGCATACCTGTGAGCCTTGTCCACGTGTAGCGTTACGCTGGTTTTCCCGTCTGTTCTTGCTGGTCTGGCCATGTGGTTCTCCCTCTCTAGTTCTTAGTAGATTATACTATAAATTAGCAAGGAAGTATATGAGCCAACCCCTTATTTACACTGGAAATATGAGAAACTTAAGACATTATTAGTAAGTTTTGATAGAAATTCACGAGGAAAGATCTTGAAGCTTTTTTATCAAATCATTCTTTGTTTCACTCATCTTTCTTGAGATTTCTTGGAGTTCAATTATATTCTCATCTATTAAGCTGCTGATATATGCAATGCCAATACAAAGTATTCCAAGTAACAAGCTTCCTATACAAAGCAAAGAGGACTCTGTAAAATAATTACTCATCGTGGACGAGATAAAAGCTTGATAAAAAAAGAACATTGAAACCAAAATAGCAAAGATTCCAATCAAAATAAAAAATAACTCTCATAAATTATTCCTCCGGCCTAAAGTATACCATGCAAACAGAAAAATAAATTAATAAAGTCTCCCCTCTAGTTCTTAATAGATTATACTATTAATTAGCAAGAAAATATATGAGTTAAACCTATGTTAACACTGGAAACATGAGAAACTTAAAATATTATTAGTAGATTTTAATTAAAATTCGCGTTCCAACACAAACCGTATGATAGGCATAGGATTTTGTATCCTGAAAACTACCAGCCATTTCCACCTCACCTATGCATCCCCTGCTGGGAAGATGGATTCCTTGTTGCATTCTGTTTGTATGTATCGTCAGATTTGTTAGCATGGAAACAGCATATAGGTTCAACCAATCTGGCTCATCGTTTCATTTCTCGCTCTTTCATTTCCTTACACGTGTATTGACAAGTAACCAACTAAACGCATAAGGTTAATTGTGGGAAATAATTAACAGTCAGATGCTGGTTAGTTCCCAGAAAGACTCTGTATGGTTGACGACAGAGATCAGCGAAACTTCTACAACCAATTTTGGGAATACCGAAGAAAGTAGTGTAAAAAGGCACCATGGTTGCAACCATACATCTGAGCCTTTGGATAGCAAAAGCATAGTCAAACACACAAGCATTCACTTTCTACAAAGGAAAACTGCCCGTATGATTCCTGATCACTACATGGCTCGTAGGTGAGTGCCTTTGAATGAATACACAAGCGTACAACTTCTGTATCCAAAACCAAAAAATTGGCGGTCACATTTTTGTAAGACAGAGGGAAAATACCTCTGAGGGATTACCAGCACTGGCATGTCTAGAGTAGCAGCTTTAAGCGCAGTCAGTTTCAAAACACCCTGATAGGGTTGCAATACAAGAAATTATTTTTATGTCTACTGCAAGTGGATCTTGTTTTTGCGCTTGTCCTCCTACTGGAAAAATACTGAAAATAAAGAAGAAAAATTATGAAAAAGACATTGCTTACTGTAATGATCATCCTCCTTGCAACCGGGGCCCTATTCGCTTCTCAAAGCTGGATAGGCCTACAGGCCACTGGCTCCTCTGTGAAAGAGACCTCAACGTTTACCATCTTAGGGGTAACAACACCAGAACAGGAACATACTGCCACCCTTAGCGGTGTGAACATCGTAGGTACCATCTATCCGGGCGATTCTTCCATCGGAATTGGATTCCAAGCTGGTTCTGCCAAGACGATAGAAGATAAAAGAGGTTCAAGTGACCAAGATGTATCAGACTATCCGTTAACCATGAATGCTGGTGTTACTGGAACATTCAGGCTCAACATGACAGAAATGATCGCATTTGAACTTGGGGCAGGACTCCTGTATGAACGTATAATCCATACCTATGACGTTTTCGGCACTGACGTTGTGACTTCCCTTGATACTCTCAGTCTCCTGACATCGGCTAATCTTGTGTTTCATCTGTCAGATTCTCTGGCTCTTGTGGGAGGTATCGGCGTTGCATTCCCGCTTACCACTACGGCTAAGGCCACCAACGGAAGTGTGGACTATGATAAAGAGTTTGAAGTCAAAGGCTATACAGCTACTGCCAAGATCGGAGTTGCTCTAGGTTTCTAGAATCACCAATGTATGCTCATGGTGTAACAAAACACAAAAAAGAGACCACACACCTATTGGATTTCTCCGAGGGCGTGGGGTCTCTTTTGTTGACGCTACACCATGGTTGGCGAGCCAACACCTCTATCCCATACCAAGAACTATCATGTAAGGCTTTCTGCCATCGTTACAATTCCAAGGCCCTACAAGGACTGGAGGTAGCACAATCACTCTTGCTGTATCCCAAATATGTACATTGGCTATTCCATCGGTAAGCCAAAAATTTGAGCATAAGCTCCAATAGGAAAAGCTACATGCAATTTATGGGGTCGATCTTTTTCTTCTTCCTGCAAAATCCTTCTCTACTGCATCCTTCCAGTTGTCATCAATGCCCTTGCCGCTTCTCATGGAACTTACAGAGTTTTCCAAGGCCTTGAAGTTGACCGTTACCCCAATAGAATCGGCAAGGTAAGAAGCTGTGCGGTTATGGGCGATGCCCATGGAAGAGGCTGCCTGGAAGGCATCGATGTTGGCCCCCAGGAAGATGAACTCCCAACCACGGCTTTCCTTGCACTCCTCAATGCGAGTGCGGATCTGAGCCAGGGTGTAGTCGCTGCTTGAGTTCTCCTGACCATCGGTGATGATGACAAACAGGACTGAGGGGACCTCTTTCTGTTCCTTGGCGATTCTGTCATAAGAAAAGGCATCGATCGTGCGCCCGACAGCATCAAGAAGAGCTGTCGTTCCTCCCACCTCATACTCCTTTTCCGTCAGGGGTTTCACTTCCCTGATAGGGACCCTGTCATGCAGCATCGTATAGCGATGGTCGAACAACACGGTGGTGACCCTGGCTACCCCCTCTTCCTTCTTCTGGGCTTTCAGGAGGGAGTTGAATCCTCCAATGGTGTCGCTCTCAAGGCCTACCATCGATCCGCTTCTGTCAAGGATGAATACCAGTTCTGTATCTTTTGTTTCCATACTGCCTACTCCTTTCTTTGTAAGGTGTAGGCAGTATAGGAAGAACCTGACTGTAGAAGGTCACCTACAAAGCGACATTTACGAGCCAAGCAGGGGCTGATTATAGGAGAACAGCACCTGGTTGATCTCGTGGATGTCATAGCGTTTATTAGTGATGTAATAGTCGATGATGATGTCAAAGACGTAGCTCTGGCTCAAGGAAAAGCCAGCCCGCTCCAGAAGGTCCTTCGTCTCACCACGATTGAGGTGCAGCGAGATGGCAAAGGCCAGGACGGTCTTCTTCTTTGGTTGGTAGGAATCATCGCTTCGGATCTTGGAAAAGTGCTTTCGGTCGATGTTGGCCCCTTTGTAGACCTCCACCTCATCGAGTTTCTTCTCCTCTATGAGGTGAAACAGCTTGCGGGAGAAGGATTCCTGGGCATTCTGTATGACCTCTTCCAGGTGCTTGCTTGGGGCGACCTTACAGCAATACAGCACTTCCCCACCAAAGGGATCCAAGGAATCGGAGGCGATAGGTTGCTGTTCTGCAAGGTATGTTTCCAGTTTGGGGTCCTGTCCTTCCCTATCCCTGACAAAGCTTTCATGGAAAAGGACCAGGTATACCGTCAACTCATGGTGCTTGAGGAACTCAAGGATGGCCTTGATGGCTATGGCATAGGCCCTCTGCTTGGGATAGCCACAGATGCCGGAGGAGATCAGGGGGAAGGCGATGGATGCAAGGCCCTTCTCCTGCGCCAGGTGAAGGGCTTTGGCATAACAGGAATAGAGAAGGTCATCCTCCCCTTGGCCTCCTCCCTGCCAGACAGGCCCCACTGCGTGGATCACAAACTTTGCAGGAAGGGAAAACCCAGGGGTAATGGCCACATCTCCTGTGGCTACAGGAGAGAGGCGGTTGCACGCCTCTTGCAACGCTACAGCACCAGCAGCCGTAAAGATGGAGTTACATACACCACCGCCTTGTAGCAGCTCCCTGTTGGCTGCATTGACGATGGCATCAACCCTGCGCTTGGTAATATCACCTTGGGTCAGCAAGAATGGCATCGGCTTTCTCCTCACCACCATTCTATCATGGAATGAAGGAAGGAGGGCATGAAAGCTTCTGTTGGCAACGAGGCCTACAGCAAGAAAGAAGCGTTTCCAGACCAGCCAAGCTGGTACGTACTGACCTATTTTTGCCAACTATTCTCAGGATGGAAGGGCTCTACTGATTCCACCCTTCTCGTTTCAGAAGGGCATCAAGACCATTGAGCAGGGAATCGAGATACAACAGCAGGTCCTTCTGCCCGATATGAGCCACTACCTGCTCAATGGAGGTTTCAAGGCCTTCTGGTAGGATGGGGCAGGTTTTCCTGGCCCATGCCACAAGCTTCTTCTCCCCAGGATGTGTCTGGCCATTGATGGCAAAGAGAATGTCAAAGTAGCTTGCAAGCAATGCTGCAGTCCGATGGGCCTGGCTAACCAGGTCATTGCGAATGATCGCATGCTCGATCTGTTCATAGTAGGAGGCCATCAGCTTGGTGCGAAGCAAAGGGTAGTTCTTCCTAAGGATGGCTTTGGCCAACTCCTTGGGATAAGGAGTATCCAACAGCTTCTTGAGTTGGGCAAATCTTCCTGTGTGGTCACAGAGAATCGTGGAACTCTTCAGGTTGTGGATGAAGGCGGTGCTGTAGCCAACAGAGGCATGATGGTGCTGCCAGACCCAGGAAACCTGCTCTTCTGCCCATTGGAGGCTACGGTACATGATGTCCACAGCTGTCCCATCCCTGAGGAAGAGCTCATCGCCTTCATCGAAGAAGCTGTTGCCTACTTCTGAGCTTGAAGCAAAGAGAGCTGCCATCTCGCGACGAACTTCCAAGCCAAGAGGTTTTTCCCCGTAGACATACAGGTCATAGTCGGACATGGCATCGACTACCAAGCCGGTACGGGAACCTGAGAGGACCAAGGCATCAACACCTTCAGTGGTGCAGAGCCAGGAGATAAGGGTGTCTATCATAGGGATGATAGTGGCATAGAAAGGGGGAATGGTGAAGGGTTATAATCAAGACAACCCTTCTTACAATCAAATAGCTACATCAGACTGATAATTGAGCCCAAGACTCAGCTTAGTTGAGATTATACTTTTCTTAAAACGGTCAAGAATAATTAGCAAATAGTAATACACTCTATTCTTTTTATCCTTTCTTCAAGAAAAACCTCTCATCCCCTTCTCACAATTCTCAAGACTTCTTTCTTTTAATCACCTTCTCAGCAGTTACTTGGACACCTAACTCTAAATAACACCACCCAAACACAAGAAAGGCCCTGTCCAGCAAAGGTACAGGGCCTATCAAGGAATCTCGTATCGTGTCAGTTGCAGAAAGTCTTTCGCAGGAACTTGGCACCTTCACGTGCAAGCTCATCCTGGGATGGGGCAAGAGGCCTCCAGATCGAAGCTGCCTTGGCAATCTCTACAGCACCTGGGGTGAAGGACTCAATGACAACCACCCCGTTGTACTCAATATCCTTCAAGGCAGAGCTGATCCCAGCCCAATCCTGATGCCCTGTTCCCGGGGTACCCCGGTCATTCTCACAGGCATGGAAATGGCCAAGCATGCCCTTTCCCAGTTTGCGGATTGTTGCAGGAATGCTCTTTTCCTCAATGTTCCCATGGAATGTATCGATATGGATCTTGTACACAGGGCTATTTACATCGTGAATCAAGGTAACCGCCTGGTCCACTAGGTTGATCATATCACTTTCGAACCGGTTCAGAGGTTCGACACCAATGGTAATGCCACTAGCCTGAGCTGTTTTGGAGATGTCACGAAGGTTCTCGACACACCATTGCCACTCTCGCTTCTTCTGGTCCTCAGATATCATCCTCGTTTTTCCAACTGAGGAATAGACAGGACCCGAAAACAGGTTGCTCCCGATTTTCTCTGCGAATCGGATTCCTTCAAGGATGTAATCCTTTCCAATCTTCCGTATGGCTGGATCTTCATGCGAAATATCACGAGAAGGCCCAAAGGCCCCGCAAACGGTTGCTTCCAGGCCATTGTCATCAAGCATTTTCTTCAGTAGCCGTGCATCGATTATCGATGCATCATCCAATGCGATCTCGATCACATCATATCCCATCTCTTTCACTTTTGGCAGAAGGTTGAAGTTCTCACTCCTAAAGGGGGAAACCCAAACCCACGTATTGATTCCAATTCTCATACAGTCCTCCATAGTCAAGGGACTGGGACACATGCATTCGTGTCCCAGCCCAGAAGTTCATGTTCTCTCAATGGCATCGAATCTATTTATAGGAAGGGTTTTCCTGGAAAATAGGATTCTTGATATCAAAGATGAAGGCATTGGAATCTCTCTTCTTCATGTAGTCATCATGGAAGAAGGGAACCAAGGAATTCACATCGATATTGCGCTTCTCATAGGGAGTTACATATACGTAGACAGCCTTCTTGTACGGCTCTCCTGCAAAGTAAGCCTTGATCTGCTGGTAAGCAATGTCAGCCTCGAGCGTTGCAGTCTCGTTGACATCCATGGTTACGGTTCCATCTGTTACCCATTTCCATGATTTCTCCTTACCGTTACTAGAGCCGAGCCAATATTTGCTAGGATCAAGACCAGCTTCAAGCATTGCCTGGATAGCGCCGGCCATCATCTCGTCATTGTGCACATATGCACCATCAAACCCATTGGGTCCCAGACTTGTTATAGCATCCTGCATAACTTTCTTTGCAGGGTCAGCAAACCAACCACCTGATCCCCAGAACACAACCTGCAGGTCCTTGCCACCGGCACCCTTGACGCCAACATTGTTGAACAGGTTCCCGATGTCTTTTCCCGCTTCCTGATAGGATTTCAAAAAACCCTCAGTCTGTCCGGAAGCAGTACCTTGACCAAGTTTTCCCTCGATCATGATAAGTTTCTTGACATTGTGCTCCATTGCCGATTTTCCGGCCATCTCGCCGATCAACACCCAGTCATACCCAGCAAACCCTGCAAGACCTGGTTCATTTGGGGGATTGTGGGTAAGGTGGAATTCAGGAATCCCTGCAGCCTTGGCAAGCTTCAACGTCTGTGAGGTGGTTTCCGGCGAGTTCTGAACCACTACGAGGGCATCTACACCCTGGGTAATGAAGTTCTCGACAGCTGCCATCTGCTCAGGAGCGGTACCCTGTCCAACAACATCCAAAACCTTCCAACCTTCCCTGGTTGCCAATGTTTTGAACACATCAAATCCGGCTTTATAAAAGTCGTCTGACGCATCCATGTAATAACCGATTACCTTTTGGTCTTCTTTTACGCCTTTGGCAAAGACCATTCCACTCAGAGTCAAAAGAACCAAAAGAATCACTAATACCTTTTTCATACTTTCTCCTTTTCGAAATCCGTCATTTTGCATGGAAAGCACAGTATATGCTCCATATTCACTACAAACACTTCACGTAAACGATGCCCTTTCCACCTCCTTCTCAAAATTGCATGCTCCTCACGTCTTGCTAGCCATTTGCTGGAGTTCTCTCCTCTTTTTCCTGAACTCAGTAATCTTCAAGGAGATATCACCAGCCGAAACAGATATGATTATCACCAAGCCCTTTGCCAGAAACTGTACTTCCGAGGGAAGGCGGAGAAGGTTCATGGCATTGCCGATCGATCCCAGGAAGAAAATACCGATCAAGGTCCCAACAATATTGCCCTTTCCACCACTGAGGGCGGTACCTCCAATGACAACCATGGCAATGGTATCAATCTCCAGATTCTCACCGAGGGTGATGATTCCCGTGTTGATACGGGCCAGAAGCAGCACAGCCCCTATCCCTGTCAGCAAACCCTGGATCATATAGACGGAGAGCCTCATGTTCTTGACATTGATACCCGCAAGGTAGGCAGCATAGGGGTTCGTGCCAATGGAATATATCCGTCGCCCATACTTGGTGTAGGAGAGCATCAGGCCTCCTATGAGGGCGATGACAAAGAAGATCAGGACATAGGGCGGCAGGCGCAGATCAAGTCCTGTTACAGGATCCTTCGTCCCTTCGATGAGGTTCCTGGTAAGGAAGTTCAGCTCACCTTGCATCACAACCTCACGCGAATGGGAAAGCAGCAGTGCTATCCCCTGAAACGTTATCATCCCCCCAAGGGTGATGATGAAGGGCTCTGCCTTCGTTCTTGAGATGATGAACCCCATGATAGTTTCCAGCACCACAGCCGACATGATGCCCAACAGGATAGCCATGGGAACCCCAAGGTTCCATTTGGAAATCCCCAGAGCAGTAATGATGGAAACCAAGGAGGCCAACATACCTACCGACAGATCAATTCCACCGGAGATCATGATCAGCGTCATGCCAACGGCGATGATGCCAGGAACACTCACCTGTTGGAGAATGTTCATGATATTGACAGGACTGATGAAGGTCGGGAACTTACCGATGCCAAAAAGAATGAGCTGCAGCACTATGATCAATGCAATAAATCCCAAGAAAATCAGGAGCACAGTACCATTCTCAAATCTCCTGAAGAAAAGGTTCTTCACTCTATTTCCTGATTTCATCTGTTTCTTCGTAGTCATACCGTATCTCCAATAGAATAGGTCAGAATATTCTCTTCTGTTATCTCGTTACCGACAAGTTGCCCAACCTGTTCACCACTCTTCAGCACTATCACCCGGTCACTCATGGAGATGACCTCAGGCATGTCAGAGGAAACCATCAAAATAGCCATTCCTTTCTTGAGCAAATCGACCATCACCTGATAAATCTCCTGTTTTGAACCTACATCAATTCCATGTGAGGGTTCATCAAAGATGAAGATTTCTCCACCAGTATTGAACCATTTGCCCAAAACCACCTTCTGTTGGTTTCCCCCGGAAAGATTCACTACCCGAGTCTGGGCATCACGAGTCTTGATATTCAGCAACTCTATGAACTTCTGCCCGGATGCATGTGTTTGGCTTGGCTTGACCACAAACCCCTTCGTGTTGATCAGGTTTGCCACGATTACATTCTCAGCCACCGACTGGGGAAGAAACAACCCGGTATTCTGCCGGTCCTCGGTGATGAAACACATCTTGTTCTGTATCGCATCCTTCGGTGAGGAGTGCTTAACCACACTACCCCGTATCCGAATTTCGCCATAATCCAGCTTTGCGCTGCCGAACAATACATTCATCAATTCTGACCTGCCCGAGCCGGCCATGCCGGCTATCCCCAGGATCTCCCCCTGATGCAAATCAAAGGAGACATTCCTGACACCGTTTCCAGTCAAGTTCCTTACCGAGAGGACAACATCCCCAACAGGGACCTTTTCCCGAACATAGAAGGTAGAGGGGTCACGACCCACCATATCCTTGATAAGCATGTTTTTCGTGAGGTTTGCGATAGGATACATGCTTATCTTCCGACCATCCCTGAGGACAGAAACGACATCCCCAATCTTGAAGACCTCTTCCAGGTGGTGTGAGATGTAGATGACACCAATGCCATCATTTTTGAGAGTCCTGATGATTTCCAGCAGGGTATCAATTTCCTGGGATGAAAATGACGCAGTCGGTTCATCGAGGATGATCACATTGCTCTTGAACACCAGGCCCTTGGCAATCTCGACAATCTTCTTCTCGCCGCTGGTGATGTCGCTTACCCTGGCATCGGGAGAGAGGTCACTCTTCAGATATTTGAGGATAGCCTCTGTCTGCTTCCACATCTCCTTCTTCTGCAGGATACCCCTTTTGGTAATTTCAGCACCAGCAAAAATATTTTCGACTATACTGCGGGTGTTGAAGGTTATGTGCTCCTGGTAAATTGTCTGGATCCCCATCTTGATGGCAGTATGAGGGGTAAGGACAACTTCCTTCCCATCAAAAAAGATCTTCCCACCTTCATCGGGTTGGTATGCTCCCGACAGTATCTTGATGAGAGTAGACTTGCCTGCACCATTTTCCCCACACAAACAATGGACTTCTCCTCGATTCAAACTAAAGGAAATATCCTGTAAGGCTTTGACGCCGGGGAAAGTTTTCGAGATGTTTTCCAACCGTAAGATTTCACTCATCTACTTTCTTCCTATACAAACCATCGAAAGCTACTACATTTCATCGTTTGGAATAATCCGGAACATCCACCCTCTCTCCTCCCTTCAAGGCGGACATGTGTGCACAAATTCCGACTGAAGTCCAGTTTGCCGATTGCTCGACGTTGGGGAAGGGGTCCCGATTCTCCAAAAGTGCCGATACGAACTCATGCACCAGATGGGGGTGCGATCCACCATGGCCACCACCTTGCACAAAGGAGAGATGGTCCTTGTCAGCTATCCCATGGGTAAACTTCTGGATTTCCTGGGGAAGAAGATACCCATAGTCGGGAACCTCGACCCGCTCTGCAATCTCCGGCTCAGGTTTCTTTGCCGTATGGAGCACAGGCTTCTCTCCGGTGATAAGCTGCCACTCGAAGGATTTTTTCGACCCATAGACATCGATGCTCTCACGGTACTGGCGGGCAGTATCCCAGAGGAACCTCCACAGGTGGGCTGCAACATCGGAATCCTTGATCTTGATATGGCAGGACTCAACTGCAAAGCTGCTGCCAGACCTTCTGGCGCACTCTTCATTGATGGCCCCTGAACCAAAACAGCTCACATACTCGGCCAGGCCATCCACCATTGCCAACAGGGGGCTAACAACATGTGTGGCATAATGCATGGGGACCATGTCCTTCCAATAATCAGGCCACCCTTCCATATCCTGGGGATGCGAAGCCTCCAGGTATTGGATCTTCCCAAGCTCCCCATTGCTATACATCTCCTTTATGAAGAGATACTCCCTGCTGTAGACGACCGTCTCTGCCATCATATACTTCAAGCCGGTCTCTCTGACCAGTTTTACGATTTCCTTGCACTCCTCAAGGGTGGTTGCCATAGGTACGGTACAGATGACATTCTTTCCTGCCTTGAGGGCAGCAATGGTTTGTGGAGCATGGCTGGGGATAGGGCTATTGATATGGACGAAATCAATATTCGGGTCTGCAAGCATCTGGTCGAATTCCGTATAGCGCGAAGCGATGCCATACCGGTCACCAATCTCATCAAGTTTGCTCTTTGTGCGTTGACATATGGCTACAATCTCGGCATTCGGATGTGCCTGATAGATTGGAATGAACTCTGACCCAAATCCTAGACCTACTAGACCAACTTTTACTGTTTTCATATATCACCTCGCTTGCATTCTACAGTAAGTATAAATTGGTTCTAGGATTAGCAAATGAATATTCACGCTAATAACTTGAGAAATTTCACCGAAATTCAAGCAAAAGCATTGATTATTTTCCCAAGGAATAGACTTTGCTCCTCACTTCCGGCCCGATCTTCACGATATCGGGGACACCAAGGAAAGCGGGAGGTGGTGGCAGATACCCCACTTTCTCCGGATATGGCAGGTGAGGAAATGGCGTGCAGACAAGAAACACTCTGCATCATTTTGGAGGATTTTTAGTCATGAAGCTAGATTGCCCAGAGTTGCTATCTTCTTGACTGGTCGCGGAATTCCTTGGGGGTCATCCCCGTTTCCTTCTTGAAGAATACACTCAGATATTCAGGGTGCTGGATTTCCAGTCTCTCGCTTATGTCGAATAGTGAGAGGTTCGTTTCTGCCAACAGATCCTTCACGGCATTGACCCTCACCCTCAAGATCTCCTGGTGGGGTGTCCTGTCCAATGCACTTCGGAACCTTGTCTCAAACACGCGCCTCGACATGGGAATGTCAGCAAGCACATCCTCGACACGAATATTCTTATGGGCATTTGCCCTGATGAATTTTATGGCTTGGGCAATAAGCGGGTCGCTGACTGCAATCACATCGGTAGAGACCCGTTTCTCAACGCCCAACGGGGCTACCGATAGCTTTTGAGACTGCAATGTCTCCCCCTCCATTAAGCGGTCAAGCAATCCTGCTGCAAGGGAACCCGTCAATTCACCATCGGGCATCACGCTCGACATGCTGGGGGTTGCCAAGTCACAGAGCAACTCGTCATTATCTACCCCGACAACAGCAATGTCCTCGGGAACCCTGAAATTGTAGTACCGGCAGATTTCCAGCAACTGTTGCCCGCATCCATCATAGCATGCAAAGATCCCAACCGGTTTGGGCAGGTTGCTCAACCACTGCCGGATCCTTTCACGCTGGGTCCACCATCTGACCCTTGGCTCGGTTCGCTGGGGCAAGTTGAAAACCATCGGGTTGGGAACACCAACCGGCACAGCCATCAACTCCTCAAACTTCTGTTGCCGCCACAATGACCAGTTATAAAAAGGGTCGCCGAAAAAAGCAAAATTCTTTAGCCCACAATCCTTCAGGTGGTCCATAGCAAGCTTTGTGATCATGGCATCATCGGTTTCCACCCAAGGGATTCCTTCAATCTTACGTGCAGCACTGACATCGACAGTGGGGACATTCATATCTTTAATGATATGGGCCATCAAATCGGTTTCGATTCGTGCAATGACCCCGTCGAACTTCCAACTTCCAGCAAAAGATTCATCTATCTCATGGCGACCATGCTCAGTCAGGTAGAGGGTCCACCCCTTTCGGGCTCGGGCATATTCATGGATACCGTGGAGAAGTCCCCGGGCATAGGCATTCGAGGTTTCAACGATGACCGCAATATTCTTCTCATACTTCACCGAACAACCTCCATCACCAAAAGAATCCTCATCACCATGGTAGTCAGGGTGAAGTCGTTAACTAAGTATACATGGTGAACTCCCAAATATAAAGCTGGTTTATGCATTAGGTTTTATTCCTTGTCATAAAAAAGGTTAGAGCAAGTATACCATCTTGTGGGAAAAGGAACCGAATCTATGGCTGAAGTGTGACCACCCAACCCCCAGGGCAATGGGTATAAGCATGACGGGTATCCTCCTCCCTCAAACTAACAGACTATTCATCCTCCTTGAACACTTTTCTCACACATGGGAAGTAAGGTTTGGTCAACGTTTCAAATATGGAGGAAACAATGAAAAGACTCTTGGTCATCAGCATCATGTTGGTAACGCTCTTGCCTCTTGTGGCAGGAGGAAAGACAGAACAGAATACAACCACAGCCACTGTGAACAACCTAGCCTGGCTCGAAGGGCCTGGGGTTGGAGGCCTTCCTGAAGTAAACCCCCTCAAGGTCAGCGGCAGCATCATCACAGCAGGAAGTTCCACGGTATTCCCTCTCTCGGAGCGAATGGCCGAGAGGTTCAAGCAGGAGGGATACAGTGGGGCCATCACCATCGATTCCATCGGCTCCGGTGCAGGCTTTGAACGGTTTACCGTAGCTGGGGAAACCGACATAGCCAATGCAAGCCGTCCCATCAAGGAGAAGGAACGCGCAAATGCACAGGCCATCGGACGAAAGCCCCTGGAGTTCCGCGTCGGCACCGATGCCCTGTCAGTGGTGGTAAGCAAGCAGAACACCTTTGCCAAGAATGCCACGAAGCAAGAGTTGGCAAAGCTCTTCAGTACAGCCAACACCTGGTCCGATGTGAACCCTGCATGGCCCAACGAAGCAATACAGCGATTCATCCCCGGCACCGACAGCGGCACCTTCGACTACTTTGCAGAGGAAATCTTCACAGCCAAGGCCGAGCCAATGCTCTCAGCCAACAACCTGCAGCTCAGTGAGGATGACAACATCCTTGTGCAAGGCATCAAAGGAAGCCCCTATGCCATCGGCTTCTTCGGATATGCCTACTATGCAGAGAACGCAGGAGAGCTCAACATTCTCGATATCGAGGGAATCCAGGCCACCTCAGCCAATGTCGACAACGGAACCTACCCCCTTGCCCGACCACTCTTCCTCTACAGCGACGCCTCAATCATGCGCAGCAAGCCACAGGTTGCAGCCTTCATAGACTTCTACCTCTCCTACGTCAACGAAGAGATCACCCATGTCGGCTACTTCCCTGCAAACGAACAAGAACTGCAGAAAGGCCGTGCGCTCTGGCTAGAGGCGATGGATGGAATACTTTGAGATGAAAGCTCCCCACCCATTCGGAAGAAAAAGGAGAGTGCATGAAAGGGTCATCGAAACGACGCTGTTCATCTTTGCCTTGCTCTCGATCCTCATCACTGTCGGAATAGCCGTCATCCTGGTCAGGGAGTCCTTTTTGTTCTTCTCTGACCCGGCTGTCCGGCTGCTCGATTTCTTTACCGGCAAGGTGTGGCAGCCCATGATCGGACTCTTTGGCTTCTTGCCCCTGCTGAACGCCACCATGACTACCAGCATCATCGCTATAATCCTAGGGGGCCCTCTTGGCCTGTTTGTAGCGATCTACCTTGCCGAGTACGCGTCAGAGCGAACAAGAGGCATCCTCAAGCCAACCCTGGAGGTACTTGCAGGCATCCCTACCATCGTCTACGGATACTTTGCCCTAACCTTCATGACCCCACTGCTACGCACCCTCTTTGGAGAGACAAACGTGGAGATATACAATACAGCATCGGCAGGCCTGGTGATAGGAATCCTCATCCTGCCGATGATCGCAACGATGGCAGAGGATGCCCTCGTCTCCGTCCCCAAGGAGCTGCGACTCGCCTCCTATGCCCTGGGGGCGACCAAGATCGAGACCACATGCAAGGTCATCATCCCAGCAGCCCTCAGCGGCCTGTCGGCTACCTTCCTGCTCGCACTCTCGCGGGCCATCGGGGAAACCATGATCGTAGCCCTTGCCGCAGGGGCTGGGCCGAAACTGACAGCAAACCCCTTCAAGGCTGCAGAGACCATGACCGGCTACATCGTACGGATAAGTGGAGGGGATGTGAGCTACAACTCGGTAGACTACAACAGCATCTTCGCCCTTGGTCTGGTGCTGTTCGTCATCACCTTCACCCTGAATCTGGTCTCACGAACCGTCTCGGGCCACTTCCACCAGGAGTATGATTGATATGCAGAGACAACAGAGCTTCGGCACCGATGCCGACATCACAAATCTCATGGACCGACGTAAACGGATCGGCATGATCTGGAGGGCAGGCTTGCTCTTCTCCACCACCCTGGCCATCCTCTTTCTTGCCCTGCTGCTGTTTTCGGTACTGGACTCCTCCTTTGGCTATGTGGCCCTACGCAACGAGGTGGAGGTATCCTCCCTGGTCCCGGGCAAAAGAGCGATCGCCGAGCTGAGCCGCCAGGAACTGGAAGCAGTAGCAAAGGCCAATCTCTCAAAGGGTATCCTCAAACGGGTGGAATACGAAAAAAGCCTCGACAAGCGAACAGAACATGACCTGGAGGGGCTGCTGGAGCAGTATGTCATCAAGCCAACAGTACTGAAAACCTGGACATTGTCCGACTCGCTGTTCAGGACAAAGGCCATCCAGGAGTATGTAGAGGGCGAAAGCCGCTCCTACCTGACCTTCACCAGCTGGATAGACCCTCAGTTCATCACCAATGACCAGTCGGCCGACCCCTTGCATGCAGGCATCCGTACAGCCCTCTTAGGCTCGCTATGGATCATCCTCATCACCCTCCTCTTTGCCTTCCCCATCGGAGTCGGCTCGGCCATCTATCTGCAAGAGTATGCACAGGAGAACCGGTTCAACCGGATCTTGCAGCTGAACATCTTCAACCTCAGTGCAGTGCCTTCCATCATATATGGGTTGCTCGGGCTTGCCATCTTTGTCAGGGCTATGGAGAGCATCACCAGCGGAGCCCTGTTTACCGGCATTTCCGATGCAACGGCCAATGGACGGACCATCCTCTCCGGCGGGTTGACCCTGGCCCTGCTGGTGCTCCCGATCATCATCATCAACACCCAGGAAGCGCTGAAGGCAGTGCCTGCAACCCTGAGGATGAGCAGCTATGGCATCGGGGCAACCAAGTGGCAGACCATCTGGTACCAGGTGCTCCCCGCCTGCATCGACCGAATCCTCACCGGGACCATCCTCGCCGTTTCCCGGGCCCTCGGGGAGACCGCCCCGTTGGTCATAATCGGAGCCTCGACCTTCATCAGCGTCGACCCTTCCGGAATCTTCTCGAAATTCACTACCCTCCCGATCCAGATCTACCAATGGTCAGCCCGACCCCAGGGAGCGTATCGCAACATCGCAAGCGCCGCCATCATAGTCCTATTGGTCCTCCTTATGGTTATGAACAGTGCCGCTATCTACATACGGGATACCTTGTCCAAGAAAAAAAGGTGGGAATCATGAAAGCAAGCAATCTGGCAGAGGCCCTATACCAAGACACCGAGCCAACACCACTCGCCCAAGAGCAGAAACCGGTACTGGAACTGAGAAACGTCAACATCAGATATGGGACCTTCCTTGCAGTGAAGGCCGTCTCCATGGAAATCATGCAACAGCAGGTGACAGCCTTCATAGGCCCCTCAGGATGTGGAAAAAGTACCGTCCTGAGAAGCTTCAACAGGATGAACGACATGATCAGGGGGTCAACCATCACCGGCTCGGTCCTCTTCAACGACCACGACCTCTATGCCAAGGATGTCGACCCTGTCCTCGTTCGGAGGAGGATCGGGATGGTGTTCCAAAAACCCAACCCCTTCCCCAAGTCCATCTATGAGAACATCGCCTGGGGGGCCAGGATCAATGGCTTCAAGGGCGACTATGATGCATTGGTGGAGACGAGCCTCCGTTCAGCTGCCCTCTGGACGGAGGTAAAGGACAAACTCAAGCAGAACGCACTGAGCCTCAGTGGCGGACAGCAGCAGAGGCTGTGCATAGCCCGTACCATTGCAGTCCAGCCTGAGGTCATCCTCATGGACGAACCGGCATCGGCTCTGGACCCGATAGCCACCGGCCGCATCGAAGAGCTGATCCTGGAGCTGAAAAGCCGCTACACCATCATCATCGTGACGCACAACATGGGCCAGGCCTCCCGCATCTCCGACCAGACCGCATTCTTCATGGTCGATGAGAAGAGGACCGGCTATCTGCAGGAGTATGCCCCGACGGAACAGCTCTTCCTCAACCCTGTCCACAAGAAGACTGAAGAGTATATCTCAGGAAAATTCGGTTGATACACAAGGAGAATTTGCTATGGAACAAAAACAAGCCAGCACCCTGGATGAGAAGATGCGCTTCTACCAGGAGATGTTGATCCAGATGGTGAACCGGGTGGAGGAAGCAATCTACCAGGCCCAGCATGCGTTTCGCAACCATGACATCGCCTTGGCCAAGAAGGTCATGGCCGATGACTGGTTCATCGACCAACTGCAGGAGATGGTGGAGAATGACGGGGTGAGGCTTCTGGTAAGCGAAGCTCCCTACGGACACTATATGCGACACATTGTCGCAGGCCTCAAGATAGTCTCGAACCTCGAGCGCATGGGCGACCATGCCGCCCATATGGCAAAGATGGCCAGGGAAGAGGAGAATGAAGCGCTCATCCCCTTTGTCGAACGCATCAGTGAGATGGCCCTTCTCGGTGCTACGATGACACGTAAGGCCGTGGAAGCATTCATCGACGTGAAGGCAGAAAAGGCTATGGAGGTTGCGGCCTTGGATGACCAGATGGACAGGGCAAGGGATGCCCTGAACGCAGACCTGTTCAAGCTCAAGCCCGCAAATGCTGCAGAAATGGAACGGATACTGAACCTCTTCTACCTGACCAAGGAGATGGAGAGGTTTGGCGACCATGTGACAACCATCTGCCGTTGGATTGTCTATATGGAAAGAGGACAAAGGCCCAAGCTCAACGGAACCAAGGCCACAGCCCTTACGCTTTGATCATGAAGGATAGAGTGCGTTGCTTTTGGCAGCCATCTGGCTAAGCAGGGCAGAACCACGAGGCAGGTCGATGGAGAACTCACTGCCCTCGCCGACAGTGCTATCCACCGAGACACTGCCGCCATGGACAGCAGCGATGTGCTTGACGATCGAAAGGCCGAGGCCGGTGCCACCCTGGCTCCGGCTTCGCCCTGCATCCACCCGGTAGAACCGCTCGAAGATCTTCTGCTGGTCCTCCTTCGGGATCCCTATGCCCCGGTCCTTTACCGAGATATGGACCCTCTCTTCAGCCAGAGCAAAGGTAAGGACTACCTCAGAGCCAGCCTCTGAATAGGTAAGTGCATTGATGACCAGGTTTGTCAAAGCCTGCACCAGAAGCATCCCATTGCAATACAGTTCCAGGTTTTGTTCATTGATGAGCCTGATGGTGAGGGTACTTCCCTTTTCAGCGAACCGGTATTGGCACGCCTGTTGGGTCTCCTCCAGGATTTGGCTGGCAGCGGTCCAGGTCTTGATGGGAGAGGCATTCTGCTGTTCCAGGCTGGAAAGCAGAAGCAGGTCCTCGACGATATGCTGCATGCGTATTGCCTGGCGGTGGATGATGGTGGAGAAATGCTGAACATCCTCTACCTCTGCAGCTTCCAGCAGGGCCTCGGAGAAGCCCGCTATGGTGGTAATGGGGGTCTTCAGTTCATGGGAGACATTGGCAACGAACTCCTTGCGGATGTTCTCAAGGCGCCTGAGCTCGGTCATGTCGGTGATGGAAAGCACCACCCCTTCAGCTTTCCCTGCTCTGACTACCGGGGAGGCCAACATCCTCAAAGTCTTTGTCTTGCGCTTTCCCACCACCTGTGCAGTCTCCCCGAACAGATGCCCGAACTGTGCGATGGTCAGTGCATGTGGTTTGCCATCCTCAAGAGAGGCATTGCAAAGGCTGGTAACAGCAGAGGAGGTGATGACATAATCAAGCCGTTTGCCGACAAGGTCATCCCCTTCCGATTCGCTGAGTATGGCTATTGCCTCACAGTTGGCCACCTGGATGGCCAGAGCCATATCAAGAAGAAGGATGCCTTCGGACAGGCTCTCAAGGATGGTCTCCAGCTGGTTCCTGTCCGAAGCCACCACCTCCATCTTGGCCTTCAGCAGGCCTGCCATCTCCTGCATGGTGGCGGCAAGTTCGGTAAGTTCCTGGGGAGCTGTTACCGTAGTGTGCGCCTCAAGCTCGCCTAGGGCGTACCGTCTGGAAAGGGCCTTGATCTTCTCTAGCGGGCGGGTAAGCATCGTGATGCTGAAGGTCGTGATGCCAAAGGAGAGCAGCAGCAACAGGGCCACCCCTCCCAGGAAGAGGTCCTGGTAGGTCTGCTGGTAGCCTACCAGCTGGTTGAGAGTCCGCGAAAGCCTAAGGACGGCTATCGTAGGATGGGAATCGATGCGCACGGCATAGTAGAGCACAGGCAGGCCCTGTGTATCGCTTCTTCTCTCACGAGTGGCAAGCCCGTCATCCAAGGCAGATTGGACCTCCTCCCTCCACAGGTGGTTGTCCAGCCCTTCGATGGGAAACTCCGAATCGAAAAGCACGGTTCCTTCCCTGTCGATGAGGGTAAGGCGTGTGGAAGTCGACTCTGCATAGGCCTCAAAATGCCCTTCTACCCAAGGGGTGGAGGAGGAGCCGAGCAAGGTAGTGAGGTAGGTTGCATTGTTTTCCAACTCCGAATAGGTGGACTGCCTCAAGGTGGAGGAGAAGGCTGTGCTTGCGATCCAGACACTGCCAGCAAGGGAGAGGGTGAGGATCAAAACGGTAAGCAGTACCAGGCGGCTTCGGATGCTTCGCAGCCTCATGGCTTGTCCTGGTAGGAATACCCGATACCCCACACCGTCTTCACCATGGTGCCACCCTCACCCATCTTCTTGCGCAGGCTTGCAACCTGCACATCAATGGAGCGCTCGGTGACAGGGTAGTCATCACCACGCATGCCGCTAATCAACTGGTTGCGGGTAAACACCCTTCCCGGATGGGATGCTAGCAACACCAGAAGGTTGAACTCGGTTGCCGTGAGGTTCATCAACTCCTGCTGCAGTTTTGCCTCATGCCGTTCCAGGTCGATGGAGAGTTCCCCCAAGGAGATGGATGTTTCCTTTTCCGGTGCAACAGCAGTAGAGCGACGCAAAAGGGCCTTCACATTGGCAACCAGCACCTTGGGGCTGAAGGGCTTGGAAAGATAGTTGTCAGCCCCAAGTTCCAAGGCTGTGATGATGTCAGATTCATCGGTTCGTGCCGAAACGATGATGATAGGAAGCGCTGTGAGGTTCCAGCTGTAGCGGATGGTCTTCAGCACGTCGATCCCATTGACCAACGGCAGCATCAGGTCGAGCAGGACAAGGTCAGGGCTCTGGTTCTGGACAGCCGTCAGGGCAGCCTTGCCATTGCCGGCAAGCACCGTGTCATACCCTTCCTTCTCCAGGTGGTATTGGATCAGCTCCTGAATATCCGGTTCGTCCTCAACGATCAAAATAACGGCCTTTTCTCTCATGCTCCCATTCTACCGAAGTTTCGAGCAGAGAAACAAGGAAGGTGTTTTGAATTCACAGTTTTCTCACACTTTTGAGGGGTGCTCTGCACCAGATCCTTTCTTGCTGAACCCAAACTGGTGAGGAGATCCAGAGCAAACAGAGCTATCTGCCGTCATCCCCCTACTCCAAGCTCCACTTCCTTGCCCTCTTCAGGGCCTCTGTGATGGCAATCCAGTTATTGGCGGCGATGGCACTCTTGTCCAACATCCAGCTGCCTGTCATTGCCAGGATATGGGGATTGTCCAGGTAGCTTGCCATCTCCTCTTCCAGGATATGGCCTGCGACTATAAACTTGAGGTTGTGTTCGCTGCCCATCCTGTCGATGACAGGAAAGCCACCAAGCTTCTCAAAAGGATAGAAGCCGAGGACATCCAGATGCATCCTCTTGCAAAGCTCGCTATCGGTGGTGACAGGGAATATGGGAACCCTGTGCTGTTGGCAGAGCTTGACCATCTCATCGTCGAAGAGTGGGGAAAAGATGAACTTGGCACCCGCCTCAATGGCCTTTTCCGCCTGTTCGACGCTCTGTACGTTCCCACCCCCTACCAGGATGTCAGGGTAGTGCTTTGCAAGCTCATGTACCAGGAGCCTACCCTCCCCTATCTGTTGGGATACATTGACTACCTTCAGGCCGCTCTCGCGCAAGGCCTGGGCCAGAAGGGGCACCTGATGAACTGAAAGGGCCTTGGCCATCGGAATGCAACGAACTTGAGAGAGAAACTTAGTTGTGTGGTCCATATCTGTCTTGCCTCCTTGGCATCGCATACAAGCAGTGTACAACCTCCCCCTTCTGGGGTAAAGAAGCAATCAATACCCGAAGAACGAATCGCTTATGATCCTCTTAGCCCCTATCTTCAGGCTCTTCAGCAGGGCCTTGGTCGAGCGCACGTCTTTGGGAGAGCCCGAGACATAGTAGAAGGCGGACTGCCCATAGGTCAGGGCAACTGCAGTAAGGGCTTCCTGTAGCTCCTCTCCGTTGGGAACAAAGGTCAGCTTTATCAGCTTGTTCTTCTGGGCCAAGGCCTTGAACTCATCGGAGAACAGAGGGAAAGCTGGGCTGCTGTGGATGAGATGGATGGGCCTTGTTGTCTCATCCTGCATCGAATTGAGCAGGGAGCGCATCACAGGTATCCCTATTCCTGTGGCTATGAGTACCAGCGGGCTAGTCGAATCGCGAACGACAAAGTGGCCAAACGGACCACGGAGCCTTACAGTCTGTCCCAGCTGCATGGAGGTGAGCGCCCCTTTGAATTGGCTGGGATTGGCTGTGGCGCGACTGCCTATGAGGATCGTCCCTTCGCCAGGGGCGCTGGCAATGCTGAAGATCCTGAAGGGCCTGCCCTTGATCTTCTTGCCCGGCAGCGTGAAGATTCCATGCTGGCCAGCCTCCCACCCCATCGGGTTCTGAGCTCGCATGGTTACAAGGATGTACTCGTCAGCGACACGCGTTGCACTGAGAAACTGCAATTCATGGGTCCTGAACAACCCCTTGAAATGGCTCAGCTTCATTCAGCACCTCCATATGTGTACGTATGTACCATCATACGGCGGGCAGGAGGGGAATTCAATCCTCTTCAGCTTCAGGACAAAAGGCCCTTGCAACAAATGGTCACCTCCCAAAGCATCCATCCTCATTGCCGTCGACTTCTTGTAGGCATTCGTTATTTTACTTGACTTTACAGGTGAATCTGCCAAGACTAACTTATTGGGAAAGATTCTTGCTAAGGGGAACATGTGGACAGATGCAAAATGAACAGCCATACACCTCTGGTATTGTTGCTCCTTGGCCTATTGTTCCTTCATCAGACCCTCTTTGCCACAATAGCCCTGACTGAAGAGGAAAGGTCCTACATAGCCACCCGGGGCCCTGTACGGTCGATCTCGATAGACGGGTCGGGACCACTGCAATACACCGATTCACAAGGACAGATGCGGGGGATCGCATTCCAGATCCTGGATGAGATCAGCAACAGGACAGGTCTGAGCTTCGCAACTACGATGTATGGGCAAATAGTCCAGGTTGGGGCCGCCTTTACCGATGGGTCAGACATGATTTTCGGCCTGCCCGAACAGTATGCAAGGAAGGGGTATGTTCTCTCCATCCCCATGGTGCGATCGGAGACCATATTCTTTGCAAATACCTCCATACAACCCCAGGAGCTGCAAGGCAAACGGTTCGCCGCAGTCTACAAGAGCGTCCTACCTGAAGGCGTCTCCGAAGACCAGGCCCGATACTACGAATCGCTGCAGGAGGCCATCCTGGCAGTAAACTCTGGTTCTGCCGATTATGGCTACGGAAACCCCTTTTCCCTTGCATTCTATACCCTGCAATACGGACTGCGTAATATCTACACCATCCCCCAGGGAAGGGAGGAGAGGGCCTACAGGATCCTGTTCCTCAAGGATGACCCACTCCTGGTCTCCATCATCAACAAGGCTTTGGCCTCTTTCTCACCCCAGGAACTCCAGAATATGATACTTGAGGCTACCAGCCAGGTTGAACGGATCATCACCCCAGCCATGATCATGGATACCTATGGCGGGGAGATATTCACCCTCACCCTCGTCATCATACTCATCCTTGTTGCAGCGCTAACCCACATCCTTTTTTCTCGATCGAAACTCGACCTCGAGCAAAGGAAGTTCAAGGCGATAGCTGAGGTATCGAACGAGTACCTGTTCGAATATGAGGCAGTGCGCAAGCACCTGATCCTCTATGAGAGGTTCCGCACCCTGTTCACTTCCCCCTCGAGCCTGGAGAAGGCCAAGGAAACGCTAGCTACCCATCTGGCAACCTCTGAAGAGGGTTCGCTATTAGCCCTTGAGCTGCCCGATGGCACAACCGGCTACTTCAAGGTCTCGGCAACCAAAGTCCTCGTCCGCAAGAGGAATGCACAACTGTGGGTCGGGAAACTGCAGGACATCAGCAAGGAGACCGAAAGGCTAACCTATCTGGAGAACCTGGCCCAGCTCGATGGCCTGACAGGCCTGCTCAATGCAGCAACCACCCGCCGAATCATCGAGACCCGCCTCGAGCAAAAACATCTGGAAGAAATGGATGCATGCATCCTGTTCGACATCGATGACTTCAAGGCCGTCAACGACAAGTTGGGGCATCTGGCTGGGGATAAGGTCCTGCAGGCATTGGCTACCATCATGCTGGAGAACCCCTGTTCAAGCCAGGATATCCTTGGCAGGATAGGAGGGGATGAATTCTGCGCATACCTTGTTGGCATTCCCTCCCAAGAGGCAGCCCTACACTACTGCACAACCCTACTTGAGGCAGTCAGGACTACCTTGCATACGGAAGGGGTAACCATCAGCCTGGGATTTGCCATGGTGGTAGGGCCCCAGACATTTGAAAAACTCTATACCCAGGTTGACCAGGCTATGTACAGGGCAAAAGAAAACGGCAAGGACAGGATCGAGGTAGCCTCCCAAACCTAGGTATAGGGTGAGAAAAGGGAGCGAAAAATACCACGGTGTTTACACTTATGGCATTCCTGCCAGGATTTACCGTACAATAGTGCAAGTAATAGCAATAAAATTGAGGTAGCCTATAAGTTTTGAGTATTTTCCTTGAATATGTTGCAATCTGTTGTATTATTATCCAAGGAAAGCTAGGAAGCCACAACCCTTGCCCTGATGAGGGGTTAAGCAATACCCTAACAGCCAGTAAAGTAGTAGGATAGCAATAGATAGATACTTGGTTTCTCGCAAGAAGGAGTAAAGCAATGAACATAATAGGAAAGCCCCTGACAAGAGTCGATGCCAACGAGAAAGTCACGGGAAAGGCAAAATATACAGGAGACCTGGTAAGCCCACACGCCCTCATAGCAAAGGTCCTGCACAGCACCATTGCAAACGGGGTTGTCCTTTCCTTTGACCTTGAAGAGGCCTGGAAGGTACCAGGTGTGGTTGACATCGTCACCTGTTTTGAAGTACCCGACATCCAGTTTCCCACTGCCGGCCACCCCTGGTCGACAGAAAAGAAGCATCAGGACATTGCTGACAGGAAGCTCCTCAACACCAGGGTCCGTTTCTACGGGGATGACATCGCTGCAGTCATTGCTGAAGATGACATCGCCGCTGCCGAAGCACTGAGGAAGATCAAGGTAACCTACGAGGAGTACACCCCTGTATTCTCGGTAGAGGACGCGATGAAACCCGGTGCCACCACCATCCATGAGGAGAAGCCGAACAACGTGGTTGTCCACTCCTCCTATGAGGTCGGCTCCTTCGATGAGGCCATCAAGGAAGAGGGGCTCATCAAGGTCGAGGGCGACTATGATACCCCCTTCATCCAGCACTGCCACATCGAGAAGGCAAGCTCCTTTGCCTATATGGAGAGCGGGAAGATCGTCGTCGTAGCTGCGACCCAGATCCCCCACATCGTCAGACGTATCTGCTCCCAGGCCCTGGGTGTTGGATATGGTGACATCAGGATCATCAAACCCTACATAGGCGGTGGCTTCGGCAACCGTCAGGATGCCCTAACAGAACCCTTGAACGCATTCCTCACCACCCGGGTAGGAGGCCGTCAGGTCCGTCTGGAGTATACCAGGGAGGAGACCTTTGCCTGCACCAGGATACGCCATGCCATGAAGTTCCACATCGTCTCCTATGTACGCAAGGATGGCAGCTTCGCCGCACGCTCGATCGTAGCCTACTCCAACCAGGGGGCCTATGCATCACACGCCCACGCCCTGGTCGCCAATGCGGTCAACGGCTTTCGCATGATGTACCCGGTAGGGGCCATCAAGGGTGAGGCTTTTACCGTCTACACCAACCTGCCGACAGCCGGAGCCATGAGGGCCTACGGCATTCCCCAGATCGGCTTTGCCCTGGAATCCCATGTCGATGACATCATTGCAAAGACAGGCTTCGACCCCATCGTCTTCAGAAAGCAGAACATGATGAAACTTGGCTATGTCGACCCGATGACCACCATCACCTGCCACTCGACAGGACTGTCGGAGTGCATCGACATCGGTGAGAAGCACCTCGACTATACAAACAAGCGCAAGCTCTACGCCAAGCAGACCGGACCGGTGAGAAAAGGCGTGGGCATGGCCATCTTCTGCTACAAGACAGGGGTCTACCCCATCAGCCTGGAGACGGCGGCCAGCCGCATGGTCCTCAACCAGGACGGCTCGTTGCAGCTGCAGATGGGAGCCACCGAGATCGGCCAGGGTGCAGATACGGTATTTGCCATGATGGCAGCCGAGACAGTCGGCCTTACCATGGACAAGATCCACGTCGTCAGCCAACAGGATACCGACATCACCCCGTATGACACCGGAGCCTATGGTTCGAGACAGACCTACGTCTCGGGCATGGCCGTCAAGAAGACCGCTGAGGTATTCCGCCAGAGGCTGCTCAACTTCGCGGGCTTCATGCTGCACAAGGACCCATGGGACCTGGACATCAAGGACAACTTCATCGTCCACAAGAACAAGACCGAACGCCTGCTCTCCGTTGCCACGGTTGCTGAGGAGTCCTGCTACAGCCTGACCAACTCCGAGCACATATCGGCCGAGGAGAGCCACCACTGTTCGGACAACACCTACTCATTTGGCGTCTGCTTTGTCGAGATCGAGATCGACATCCCCATGTGCCAGATCAAGGTGCTGGACATCATCAACGTCCACGACTCGGGTACCATCATCAACCGCCAGACAGCTGAGGGACAGGTGCATGGAGGCATGAGCATGGGCCTGGGCTACGGACTGTACGAACACCTTGAGTTCGACCAGAAGACCGGACGCATGCTGAATGACAACATGCTTGACTACAAGCTCATGACGCCAATGGACACCCCAGAGCTTCATGTGGCCTTTGTGGAGACCGATGACCCGACGGGCCCCTATGGCAACAAGTCACTCGGAGAACCCCCAACCATTCCTGTAGCACCAGCCATCAGGAACGCCTTGCTCAACGCAACAGGCGTCGCAGTAAACTCAATCCCTCTCAATCCTGAGAAACTGTTCTTCGCCAGCAGGGACGCTGGACTCATACAATAAAGGAAGACGAGCATGTACGATTTCAAAAACCTATATGAACCAACATCAGTCGAAGAAGCTCTGAAGCTCAAAAAGGAACACCCCGAGGCACTCATCCTTGCCGGAGGAAGCGATATCCTCATCCAGATCCGCGAAGGCAAGCTTGCAGGGTGTGACCTCCTCAACATCTATGGCCTTGATGCCCTGCGGGGCATCTGCATGGAAGAGGACGGCTCGCTTTTGATCAGGCCCCTCGCCAGCTTCACCGACATCACGATGCACCCTCTCATCAAAAAGCATATCCCTGTCCTGGGCGAAGCGGTCGAACAGATCGGGGGCCCCCAGGTCAGGAACATCGGGACCATCGGGGGAAACATCTGCAACGGCGTTACCAGCGCTGACTCGGCAGGGACCCTCAAGGCCTACGACGCTGTGCTTGAGATTGCCAGCATCGACGGCACCAGGATCCTGCCCTATGCTGACTTCAACCTCAAGCCAGGCAAGGTCGACCTGCGCCCAGGGGAAATACTCACCGGCATCCGCATACCCAAGGCGAGCTGGGAGAACACCTATGGCGATTTCATCAAGTACGCGATGAGAAAGGCGATGGACATCGCTACCCTCAGCTGTTCGGTAAATGTCAGGCTCTCCTCTGACAAGAAGAAGATAGAGAGACTGCGCATCGCCTTCGGCGTTGCAGCCCCTACCCCCATCAGGGCCTTTACCGCAGAGAAGAGCGCAGAGGGCCACGCCCTCAATGAAGGGCTGCTCAAGAAGATCAGCGAAGGCGTATTGGCAGACGTCATGCCAAGAACCAGCTGGAGGGCCTCCAAGGAGTTTAGGCTCCATCTGGTAGAAGAGCTCGCAAGACGGGCCACCATCGCATCGATTGAGAAGGCAGGAGGAAAGATCAATGGCTAAGAAAACCATACCCTGTACCGTAAACGGTAAGAAACGAGAATATACAGTGGACATCCGCTCCTCCCTCTCCGACATGCTCAGAGGGCAGGAGGGGCTGGACAGCATCAAGCACGGCTGCGATGTAGGTGAGTGCGGAGCATGCACCGTCCTCATCGACGGCAAGCCCTTCAACTCCTGCATCTACCTTGCAGTATGGGCCGAGGGAAAGACCATCCTCACCCTTGAGGGTCTTTCGGACAAGAAGGGAGCGATCTCGGACATCCAGCAGGCCTTCATCGATGAAGGGGCAGTGCAGTGTGGATTCTGCACCCCAGGCTTCATCATGGCATCGGTGCCCATCATCAACAGTGAAGAACCAACCAGCAGGGATGACATCCGCAAGCAGGTTGCAGGAAATCTCTGCCGATGCACGGGCTATGAAAAGATCATCAATGCGATCGAGAAGACCCAGCACAAGAGGATTGAGGAAAAGAAGGCCAAATAGCAGGTATTTTCCAGAGGGTCCCTGATCATCTAATCACAACAAGCCCTGCCGCTCCCTGATCCCAGAGAGCGGCAGAACTTTGTACCAATGCAGATACAGAAGGGCCTATACCTACACCCCTACAGAGTATGTACCATCCCCCGCGGAAAGGCTCGCCCCCTCCCATTTCTGTCCTGGGAACCAACGCTGACACTGAAGCTCGTCACAGGGAAACCCAAGATGGTGCATGCCTTCCTCTGACGGATGAACTCAGTGACCACCCTCCGTATCTCCCTCTCGGCAAAAGGGGTGAACCTAGGCACTGGATGCTCCCTCCAATGGACAGTGCAAGGTTCCACCATCTGCTCCTCGTTGGTGATATCGGAGCTCTGCAACATGGGAAACCTGATGTACACACTCCCGATTGGGAATTCTGCCGCCCCTTCGTAGAGGGCAAAGCCCACACTATATTTGCTATATCCTGCCATTCCTGAGCAAAAACCCAAAGGGTAGATCTCAAACTCAGCCCTATACGCCGTATTGTCGATCACATATTCCTCACTGATGAGGTGTTTGTCAAACTTCATGCGTGTTTCATATTTCATGCTATATCTCCTACCTATTCTTTCTGAGGCCATAGTGCATGGACCATGATCTATGGCTCTTGTCGGGTATTTCAACCATGAACTGTGTAGCCTATGGTTGCACCTCTCCCTTGCCCATTTTCCCACGGGTCGTGAGGGCACAAGGATCAATGCCTACGCTTGTAGGTCCAAGGTTCCTGATCATTCGTTCTTTTTGGATGATGGCTAGGAACACCTCATGGCTGACCTCCTGTACGCACAGGAAGGCCCACAAAGAAGGGAGAGGATCGAAAGGTTGCATGTGTTTTACCGTACCAAGACATGTCGGGCTCCTATTTAGCGATTTGTTTTTCGACGCTGCAAGTTGGCTTGTAAATCACGTCGTTAGCCAAAGTATAGGGACCAGAAACTACATCTGTCAAGCGATTGGGACCTGTCAGCTCTGCAAAACCTTGCGAGCGCTCCCCTTGTGTGATACCGTTTCCTGTATCATTTCAAGCTTCGGTGCAAGGTGGTGACATGATGTGGTCGATACTTCCTATCCTTATGTTGTTCGTATTGGGTTTCCTCCTTCAGAGGTCTGGAAGCTTCTCCGCTTCCGCCATAGCCGGCATCAAGCGGGTCGTCTCCGACCTTGCCCTCCCTGCCCTGATGTTCCAGGCCTTCTCCACAGTGGAGATCGAAGGGCGGTACCTCTTGCTGGTTGCAACCATCTTCCTGCTCTGCCTGGTCATGCTCCTGCTTGGCAAGGCCCTTGCAAAACCCCTTGGGATATCCTCCCCCTATTTCCCCCTCATGATGGGCGGCTTTGAGATGGGGATGCTCGGCTATGCCCTCTTCATCTCCGTCTATGGAAGCGAGAACATCGGCAAGCTGGCCTTGGTCGACATGGGCCAGGTAGTGTTCGTCTTCTTCGTACTCATCGCCTTCCTCATCAAGGAGAGGGACGGGGTGCACAACAGGGCGGTCCTGCTGCGGCAGTTCATCACCTCGCCGGTGATCATCGCCATCTTTTTGGGCATCGCCGTGAGCCTGTTCGGCAAGAACGTCGAGCCCAACCCTCTCCTTGGTGCCATAGGAGAGTTCATAGCCCTGCTCGCCAACCTGACCGTCCCACTCATAGCCATCTCCATCGGCTATGGGATCCATTTCAGGAAAGAGGGATTGGCCCTGGCCCTGAAGACCATCCTTGCCAGGAGGGTCCTGCTGCTCCTCTTTGCCCTGGCCATCAACCACTGGCTCGTAGGAGGGTTGCTAGGCATGCCGAGCATCTACCGCTACGCAGTGCTGGTGATGTGCCTCACCCCGCCACCTTTCATCATCACCATCTTCATGAAGGCAGGGGACAAAGCGAATGCCGATTATGTCGACAGCACCCTCTCGATGGACACCCTTGCCTCCATCCTCCTGGTGATGGCGGCAACTGCAATCTATGTATAACATCTACTTACGAAAAGGAGAACTCTCATGAGAATTGCAATATATGGGGCAGGTTCCTTGGGAACCATCCTTGGAGCCTATCTCGCAAAACAAGGGGTTGATGTCGACCTCATCACCCGAAACAAGGCCCATGTCGCAGCCCTACAGGCCAACGGGGCCAAGGTTGTGGGAAAGGTCGCTTTTTCCGTTCCCGTCAAAGCCCTGTTGCCGTCAGAAATGCAAGGAACGTACGACCTCATCTTCCTCTTGACCAAACAGACGGAGAACCACTCGGTAGCCCTCTTCCTCAAGGACTACCTCGACCCCAAGGGCATGCTCTGCACCATGCAAAACGGACTGCCTGAACCAGGTCTTGCAGAGGTCCTGGGCAAGGGGCGGGTTGCAGGGTGCACCATCGGCTGGGGCTCCACCCTACAGGGGGCCGGAGTTGCGGAGCTGACAAGCGAACCCGACAGCCTCACCTTTGACCTGGGGATGGTGGAGGGGTACAACCAACAGGCACTGGAGACGATCGCAGAGATACTTCGGAACATGGGGATTGTTACGATAGACAGGAACTTCCTCGGTGCACGGTGGTCAAAGCTATTGATCAATACCGCATTCAGCGGCATGGGAACGGTTGTGGGTGGCACCTATGGGGACATCACCGCCAACAAGGAGGCAAGGGCCCTGGTGCAGAGGATCATGAAGGAGTGCATCGACACGGCCAAGGCTTCAGGGGTAACGATCGAGCCGGTGCAGGGAAAGGATATCGTCAAGCTGTTCGACTACTCGGGCCCCGTCAAGAAATGGTTCGCCTTCCACCTTATCCCGATAGCCATGAAAAAGCATAGGGCAATACGCCCCAGCATGCTCCAGGACATTGAGAAGGACAAACCCTGCGAGGTAGGGGCCATCAACGGAGTACTCAGCCAGCAGGCGAGGAAGGTCAATGTCCCCACCCCCATAAACGATAGGGTGATCGATATCATCGCCCGGATCGAGGCCAAGGAGCTTCGCCCAGAGATGGCAAACCTGAAGCTCTTCCCCTAATGGGTCTGCCCTACCGGTCGCGCCTTTCTCCGTCGGAGAGAAAACAATATCCGACTGGTTCCCTTGACAATCGGAACCAGAAAGCCATACGTTCAGAGGTAGGGAATTCCAAGTTCCCTGGACATCCATAAGGAAACGTACCCATGGCAAAAATCTACCCTGACCTCTATCAGTTTACCGAACTGTTGCAGCCCATAAGGCTCTCAGTCCACCAGTACCTCTTGCTTACCGAAGAGCCTGCCCTTATCCAGACAGGAGCCATTACACAGGCCCAGGCGACCCTGCCCCAGATACAGAAGCTGCTTGGCGGAAAGTCGCTCAAGTACATTCTCATATCACATTTCGAATCAGACGAATGCGGAGGGCTGGCTGTAGTGCTGAAGGCGTATCCTGAGGCAGTTCCCGTCTGCTCGGAAATCACAGCTCGCCAGCTCTGGGGCTTCGGGCTTGCACAGAAGGTCATCATCAAGAAACCGGGGGAACGGCTATCGGGAAACGATTTTACATTTACAACCATAGCCTACCCCTCCGAGATGCATATGTGGGAAGGCGTCCTTTTCCTAGAAGAAAAGCGTGGCATCCTCTTTACCAGCGACCTGATGTTCCAGATGGGTGAAACCCAGGGAATAGTTGTTGAGAGCAGCTGGAAAGAGGCTATACAGGCTAGCGGGGCCGACCAGCTCCCAAACCTTGCGATGCAGACCAAGATGGTGGAAGACCTGAAGGGTTTGCACCCCTCCTTTGTTGCCTCCGGCCATGGACCCTGCATCAAGATCATCAACTGAAACCTATCTCCACCGCCTCAGGTTCCCCATACGATCGAGTATGGGGACCTGCCCTGTAGCCCCTGATTGCTACATGCACAGCTCGAGCTTCCGGCTGTCCCACACCAATACCTCATTCCTTCACTACAGAGCCCAAAAGGCCATTTCCCTAGGGATTTTCCGGGTTTCCAATGCACCCATTTTTCCCCTTTTCTGCAAGGCAACCCTCTGCTGTACAGAGCCATCCTGACAGGGAATTCCTACTACAGATTTGCTATTTCAATGGGGGAATACCGAAAAAAACCAGAGCTAAAATGAGGGTTCACCCTAACTTGTAAACGTTTACAATTTTTCTTGACAACCCACATTTTACATGTAATGATTTGTCTATAGGGGTTTAGCAGGCATACCCAACAGGATACTGGAGAAACTGGAATACAAGTTGCAACGACTATACGAGGGGGGGTGGCTTTGAACAATATTGTGTTGTCAATGAAAGCCATAGACAAGCGCTTTTCCGGCGTTCATGCTCTGAAACAGGTAGATTTCGACCTTAGGGAGGGAGAGATCCATGCCCTGGTTGGTGAAAATGGAGCTGGAAAATCAACACTCATGAAAGCCCTTACGGGGATCTTTCCCAAGGATTCCGGTGAGATTCACTATATGGGCAAGCTGTTCAATCCACACAGCCCCAAGCAAGCCCTCAATGCAGGGATTGCCATCGTCCACCAGGAACTGAACATGATGGACCACCTCAGCGTGGCACAGAACCTGTTCATAGGTCGGGAATCGACCAAGCTCAACGGCCTGCTCCTCGACGAGAAGGAACAGAACCGGAAGGCAAAGCAACTGCTGGCAAAGCTGAACATGAACATCGATGTCGAACTCAAGCTTGGCAGGCTTACCGTAGGCAAGCAGCAGATGGTCGAGATAGCCAAGGCGGTGAGCTACAACCTCAAGGTCCTCATCCTCGACGAACCTACAGCAGCCCTCACCGATGCCGAGATCGAGGACCTCTTTACCATCATGCGCGACCTAGCCTCCAAGGGTGTGGCGATGATCTACATCTCCCACCGCCTCGATGAGATCGGGGTGATATCCGACCGCATCACCGTCCTCCGGGACGGAGAACTCGTAGGGACGAGGAATACCAGCGAACTGACCAAGGAAGAGATGATCAACATGATGGTCGGACGGGTCATCTATGAGCAGCCCAAAAGCAAGAGCAACGTAGCCTCCGACGCCCCCGAGGTGCTGAGGGTAACCAACCTCAATGCAGGGGAGCAGGTCAAGGATGTGAGCTTCTGCCTCCATAAGGGTGAGATCCTGGGGTTTGCAGGCTTGATGGGAGCCGGAAGGACTGAGACCATGCGCGCCCTCTATGGGGAAGACGAGGCTACAGGCACCATTGAGGTCAATGGCAAGAAGGTTTTGATAAACACCCCGATGGACGCGGTGAAACTGGGTATCGGCTACCTCTCCGAGGACCGCAAGCGCTACGGCCTTGCCACCAAGCTATCGGTTATAGAGAACTCGGTGATGGCCTCCTATATGGAGCTATCCCCTTCCTTCCTGCTCAATGAGAAGGCTCTGGCAAGCGAGACAAGAAAATATGTGCAGAAACTCTCCATCAAGACTCCGTCGATGGACCAGTATGTCCGCAACCTTTCGGGCGGGAACCAGCAGAAGGTGGTCATCGCGAAGTGGTTGATTAAGAACAGTTCCATCCTCATCTTCGACGAACCGACTAGGGGAATCGATGTCGGGGCAAAGAGCGAGATCTATGCCCTGATGAATGAGCTGGTGAAGGAAGGCAAGTCCATCATCATGATCAGCTCGGAACTGGGAGAGGTCTTGCGTATGAGTGACCGTGTCGTGGTAATGAACGAAGGCAGGATCACCGGCATCCTCGACATCGAGGATGCGACCCAAGAGAAGATCATGGCTCTTGCAACACGTTACAAATAGGAGTTTGGCAACTATGGATACAATTGAGAATGTTGAACTAAGAGAAACTAAGAGTATCATCAACATGCAGAAGCTACTGGCTCCCCTGGCCTTGATAATCATCTACGCCTTTTTCTCAATATTCGGAAGGAACTTCCTCTCCTTCACCACCCTGGTCAATATCCTCGACTCCTCCTACTACATCGGCTTCATCGCCATCGGGGTTACCTTTGTCATCATAACAGGGGGCATTGACCTGAGTTGCGGTACCGTCATGATGGCTGCTGCCATCATCGGTGGAACGGCGTACAAGACCTGGCTCTGGCCTATGTGGCTCTCCTTGCTGCTGATTCTCTTTGTCGGAACAGCCTTCGGTTTCCTCAATGGCATCCTGATCTCCCGCCTGAAGCTTCCCCCGTTCATAGCCACCCTCGGCACCCAGATGATAAGCCTGGGCATTGGCTCGATCGTCTCCAACGTACGTAGCGCTACCTTCCCCGCCCGTGGGGCCCCGGACAGCTGGTTCAAGAGCATCTTCAAGTTCATAACAGTCGACAACTCCTCGATACCTACCGGTGCCATTGTCCTCTTCATTACCGCATTTCTGGCGTACATCCTTTTGAACAAGACCAAGATGGGGCGCTATATATTCGCCATCGGGTCGAACAAGGATGCAGCCAGGCTCTCCGGTGTTGACGTACAGAAATGGGAGATGATGGCCTATGTGGTCGGAGGCTTCACCGCTGGAATCGGCGGTATCGCCTTTGCCGCGGTCTACACCACCGTCATGCCTGCCCAGGGCGCCGGCTTTGAGCTCTACGCAATAGCAGGGGCGGTCATCGGAGGCACTTCCCTTTCCGGTGGTGCAGGCTCAATCTTCGGTACCATGATAGGTGTCTACATCATGAGCGTGTTGCGCTCGGGCCTCCCTTCGATGGACCTACAGGCCCAGTACCAGACCTTCTTTACCGGAATTGTAGTCATCGGGGCAGTGCTCCTGGACATCTACAGAAACAAGAAGGCTTCAGAGGTAAAGATGCTGACCCCTGCAGACCAGTTCAAACAGGAGAGGCTGCAAGCCATCGAGCAGCACAAGCAAAAACTCGTCCAGGAGACAGATCCTCACAAAAAGGCTGCCATCAGGGGTGAGATCCAAAAGATCAAGAGCGACATGCAAGCTACCTATAAATCAATGAGGAAGGAGGAGAAGGAACAACGAGCACGTCTTGCTCTTGAAGAAAAGGAGTTCCAAATGACGATTCAGGATAAATAGCCCTGTTTTGTCAAGACAAAGTGAGAATATCCGAAGGCGTATGCCCTCGGGAGAACGTAGGAGGTTCACATGAAAAAGAGTTTGGTTTTACTACTGGCTTTAATTGTTCTTGCATCCTTTGCACCAATTTTTGCCCAGGCCACACAAGAGAGCGGCAAGCCCTACATCGCAGTTGTTTCCAAGGGCGAGCAGCATGACTTCTGGCAGCAGGTTAAGTTGGGCGCAAACGCCGCAGCTAAACAGTATGGCGTAGACATCACCTTCGAAGGCCCCCCATCGGAAAGCGATGTGCAGATTCAGGTAGAGATGCTGAACAACGCCATGGCCAAGAACCCTGTAGCAATTGCATTGGCAGCCCTCAACACAAGCAGCGTGCTTGACCAGTTGCAGGAAACCAAGGCAAAAGGTATTCCAGTAATCGGTTTTGACTCTGGCGTACCCGAAGCTCCAGCAGGCTCAATCTGGGCAACTGCTTCCACCGACAACTACAATGCAGCCGGTATGGCCGCAAAGAAGATGTTCGAGATCATCAAGCCAGCAATCGAGAGCGCTACTGATGCAAAACCTGTTAAGATCGTAGTCATGAACCAGGATGCATCCGGCGAATCCCTTCTGAGCCGTGGAAAAGGCTTCCGCGACACCATCATCCAGCTCATCACAACCCAGACAAAACTTACCAAGAACGACATCAAGGTAATGGGTAACGTTGGCTACATCGCTTCTGACAGCCCCACCATGGGCAAGAAAGTCCTCATCGAGATGGTCGTTCCCGCTTCAACAGCCATGACTGATGCTACCAACTCCGCACAGGCTGTATTGAACAAAATCGCTTCTGACCATGTCCTGGGAATCTTCTGCTCCAATGAAGCTACCGTCAAGGGCCTGCTTGCAGCAACCAATGATGGCGCAACACTGAAGTCAAACGCAGCATTCAAAGACGTGGTCGTAATTGGCTACGATGCTGGTGCTGGTCAGAAGAACGCAGTACGCAACAGCTACTTCCTTGGCTCCATCACCCAGGATCCGTATTCGATCGGATTCAAGGCTGTCGAGCTTGCCTACAAGGCATACAAGGGCGAAAAAGTCAGCGACGTTGATACCGGTGCAAAGTTCTATGACAAGACCAACATGGACAATGCCGACATCAAGGGCCTGCTCTACGACTAAGCGTTGTGTGAAAGAGTAATCCAGAGGTAGGGGGCCACGTGTGAAACCATGGTCCCCTACCCTTTTTTTACGGGTAAGGAGAGTTGGCAGTGAAACATGACGATCAGAACCCTGTCACCATCAGGGAAGTTGCCAAGGAGTCTGGCGTTTCCATAGCCACTGTCTCGAGGGTCCTCAACGACTCCGAATCAGTGACAGCCAAAACACGCACCAAGGTGTGTGAAGCCATGGTCATGTTGGGCTATAACCGCAATGCTGTTGCCCGTTCGCTGAAAATCAGAAAAACCAAGACCATAGGTATCATTGCCCCGGAACTTTCCAACACATTCTTCATGGAGATACTTGAGGCCATGGAGAGCATCTTCGCCCGCAAGGAGTATACCATGGTGGTATGCTCATCCAACAACTCGGTCGAGGAGGAGCGCAAGAAGCTCCAGGTCCTGATAGAACGCACCGTGGATGCCCTGGTCATCATCCCTGTCAGCGATGAGGGAAGACACCTCAGGCATACTGGCCTGGACCACATCCCCCTGGTCATCCTGGATAGGCAGATCCCCAGCCTGAATACCGACACGGTGTGCACAGACAATGGCTATGGTGTTCGCATTGTGATGCAGAAGCTGTTGGAGGAAGGGTTCACGCGAATAGGGTTTCTGGGCGGCTCCCTCACCATCCCGACAGCCAAGGAACGCTACCTGGGGTATCTGGAAAGCATGCACAGGGCAAACCTTCCTGTAGAGGAAGCCTTCGTCTGCACTGAAGGGGCGATGGACCAGAGACGTGGCTTCTCCATCATGCAGAAGTTCATGCAAGACCCCGACCACCCCCAGGCTTTCTTCATTGCCAACGACATGCTCCACCTTGGGGCGACATCCTTCCTGATGGAAGCCTACACAACAAAGACCAGACCCCACCTGGTATTTGCAAGCTTTGACCATCTCTACTACTCCTCACTGCTGCAGCTCTGCCACTATGCCGTCTGCCAACCCCTGGAACAGATAGGCAAGTCGGTTGCAACCCTGCTCCTTCGCCGTCTGGAGGGTGACTGGTCAGACTTTCCCCGCCTGATCGTCCATAGGCCCGAGATAAAGGTGATGGTAGCCAATGGGGGGATTCAGGGCATAGTCCAGAGCCCTGACAGGTAAACAACCATACCCTTTGCCTTACAAACATTTCCTTGCCAAGGCCGAGTGATAGTTGCTACAATGTAGGCATGAATCGAAAAGGAGATACATCTATGGATATTTTTACAATTGCAATTCAATTGGAGCAGGAAGGGGCAAAGTTCTACGAAGACCTTGCAACCAAAGCTTCAACAAAAGGCTTCATATCAATCTTTACCATATTGGCTAATGACGAAAAGAAACATGAGAAGCTCTTTACTTCCCTACAGAAAAATTCCAAACCGATAATGGTCTCTACAACGGTTTCAGAAGAGGCAAAAGCCATATTCAAGAATTTCAAGACAGAGGACTACCTGGTGGAAGCACCCCAGGTCAGCATGTATGAGAAGGCCTTGGAGATCGAGCAGAAGAGCATCGACCTCTACTCCTCAAGCCTTGCATCCTTGGAAGATGATGCTGCCCGCGATATCGTCAAAAAGATCATAGCTGAAGAGAAGAAGCACTTCGAGACCCTTGAGGAACTGGTAACCATGGTCAGACGCCCGCACAGATGGGTCGAAGATGCCGAGTTCGGCGTACGCAAGGACTACTAGAGTAGCTTGCATCTGCAAAAAAGGTACTATCTTTCACCCGAAGGATGGTACCTTTTTTCCTTTGGATCGTCACTGACCTTCCGGTTTCTCATAAAATTCACAACGCTCCTTGAATTCGCATTTGGCGCATGCAGTGCCTGGACACTGCTGAAAATCATGGTCGATGCCCTCAAGCTGCTCGACATGCCAGGAGAGGTCTCCTATGAGCTCCTGGACAGCCTTCAGATGCTGGATCTCCTTGCTCAGGAGTCTCCGGTACTGCTTGAGCAGCTCCAGACGACGCTTCTGGCCGGTAGAGTCCTCATTGCCCAACCGTATGATCTGGGCAATCTCATCCAGGGTAAGGCCATAGCGCTTCAGCTGGATGATGCGGTTCAGGTATACCAGATCCTCATCGGTGTAATACCGCTGCCCACCATCCTGCCTGTCCTGGGTCTTCAACAACCCAAGGCTCTCATAGTACCTCACGGTTCGGGCGGTGACACCTGCCTTTCTGGCAAGTTCGCCGATCCTGTATCGATTTGGACTCACGCGCTTCCTTCTCTTTGCCCTTTCCGGACTACCTCAAGAAGTATCATGGATGGCAAGCCAACACAAGCCTCAGGCCGCCAATTTGCCGAAAATGGAATTTTCTTGACAGCTAGGTTTCTCAGTCCCACACTATGGACAGAGAGCAAAGCTAACGTGAAACGTCAAGTTATACAGAAGCGAGGTAGCCCATGCAAAGAGCGTACATCACAGAACCTGGACACATGGAGATACGGGAGGGTGAACGTCCACTACCCAAGGCCCATGAGCTCTTGGTCAAGGTCGCCTATTGCGGGATATGCACCCTGGAACAGCGCCTCTTTCTGGGGAAACGTACCATCTACTACCCCATCATCCCAGGCCATGAAGCCTCAGGGACTGTGGTTGCGATCGGATCCGATGTAGTGTCCAACCATTGCATAGGGGACCACGTTGCCCTCGACCTGGTCACCCGCTGCCATATCTGCCCACCATGCCTCTCGGGAAACAGCAATCTCTGCGAGATGCGTCATCGCAAGGAGCAGTCAGTGCTGGGGGCCTTCTCCGAATATATGACAGTAAAGCCGGACCAGGCCCATCTGCTTCCCAAGGAGCTACCACTGGAGCATGCCGCCTTCACTGAACCGCTGGCGTGCTGCATCCGTTCCCTAGGGAAGGTGCGCCTCGAGGCAGGAGAGACCATCCTTATCCTTGGGGCGGGGACGATGGGGCTGTTGCACATGAAGCTTGCCCAGGCCATGGGGGCCAGGGCCATTGTCTGTGACATCATCGCCGAACGGCTGGACTTTGCTCGCAAGCTTGGCTCCTACGCAGCCATCGATGGCTCTGACCCCATACGTTTTCATCAGGAGATACAGGCTCTCACCACTGGGCGCGGAGTCGATTGCTGCATCATAACCTCCCCCGCAGCCCAAGCATCGGTCCTGGCCTTCCAAAGCCTTGCACCTGCTGGCAGGCTCAACATCTTCACCTCCTATGACGACAAGCCACCGTTCCCCATCGACATGAATACCGTGCACAGGAGCGAATTCCAGATCACCGGGTCTGAAGGGAGAAGCGAACTTGATTTCAGCCAGGCTGTGAGGGTATTATCGAATCATACCATCGAGGTCGGACAGCTCATCAGCAAAATCTACCCATTGGCTGACGTAGAAGATGCGATGGCAGCGGCCCTTGAAAAGGCAAGCTACCGAATCTTGATACACATGGAGTAAGCAATGATCCTGACAATCGACCTGGGAACGACGACCCTCAAGGCAGCCTTGTTCAATAGGGATGGATCGCTGCACTCTCTTCACCATGCCAGGATAGGGGAGATGGCCCCAGGCCATCTGGTCGACCCCATGAGGTGGAGCATTGCCCTGCAGGAGCTTTGCCAAAGGCTCTCTCCCCTATCGGCCGTCAAGGCGATAGTCATCAGCGGCAATGGCCCTACCCTGGTACCGGTACTGGGAGAACCAGAGGTGAGGGAGGGGATACTCTGTGCAAGAACAGGCGAGGCCAGGACCTGGCTCGACCGGAGGGCCGTTTCTGAGTCTGCTGAGATCTCGGCCATGCTGGGGACCTTTGTCGATTCCAGCTTTTTCCTTCCCAAGGCCCTCTACCTCATGAGACACGAAAAAGAGACCTACGAGAGAAGCCTGTGCCTCCTCTCCTCCCATGAGTACCTGGACTACCTGCTCACAAGAGAGGCCAGGGCTATCATCCATTCCGATGAAGCCCAGAAGTGGTACTGGACCGACGATCTGGTGACCAGGCTCGGCATGGACAAGGAGAAGTTCCCCCCCTTCTGCAAACCCGGGGACCTGATAGGACCGGTGAGCAGCCTTGCAGCAACAACCCTTGGCCTTCCTGTCGGTATCCCGGTCTTTGCAGGGGCTCCTGACTTCTATGTATCGATTCTGGGAACGGGGACGATCCATGTAGGGCAGGTGTGCAACCGATCGGGCACCTCCGAGGGGATCAACCTCTGTACCAGAAAACCCTTGGAAGATCCTCGCCTAATGACCTACCACCACCCCATAGCCCCCTACTACAATGTCTCAGGCATCATTTCCACCTCAGGCAAGGCCATCGAGTGGGCAAAGCAGCTTGTGGGATTGGGCACCCTCCCGTTTGAGGAGCTCTATAGGCTCATGGAAACGGCAGAACCAGGGTCGGGATCTGTGGTATTCCTACCCTACCTCAGCGGGGAGAGGGCCCCCATCTGGAAAACCGATGTGAGGGGGCTCTTCTCTGGCCTGGGCCTGGAGACGGGAACCAGGGAGTTGCTCAGGTCGGTTGCCGAGGGTACCTGCTTTGCCATGCGTGATGTCATTACCGTCATGGAGGAACTTGGCTCTGAAGTCGGGCAGCTACGTATCACCGGAGGCCCGAGCGAAAGCCATTTCATGAACCAGCTCAAGGCGGACATCACCCGCCGTGAGGTGCTGGTCCCCTCCCTGCAGGATGCAGAGCTGGTTGGGTGCCTCATCATTGCCCTGACAGAGCTTGGCTCCTTCAAGAACTTCTATGAGGCTGCCGATGCCTTGGTGAAGACAGGCCATTGCTACTACCCCAACCCCAGTCTGGAAGGCCTGTATGGGGAGCTGTTCGCTACCTATAGGGATCTCAAAGAGAGGCTGATACTGAAAAAGGAGTAACCGATGCATGCAGGACTGACCATACGGACCAATGCTCTGTTTGACAAGCGCGACGGGCGTTCTGTCATGATAGCCATGGACCATGGATCCATAGCAGGGCCTCTTCTAGGCATCGTCAGGCCCCATGAGTTGGTCGATGCCTGTGTAAGGGCAAAGGTGGACGGGATCCTGGCGACAAAAGGATTTGTCGATGCATCGCTGAGCAAGTGGGACCGGTCCACGGCCTTGGTATTGCGCCTTACCGGGGGCTTCACGCTCCTAGGAGGGGCCTTCCAGGAAGAGATGGTAGCCGAGCCTGAAACGGCCCTTGCCTATGGTGCCTCATGTGCCGCCATCACCGTCAAATTCGGCCACGAAGAGGAGGGCAGGTTCATCAGGCAGGCTTCGCTTGCCATAGACCGATGCCATCACCTTGGCCTTCCTGTCATGCTGGAAGCGATGGCGGTGGGGACCAACGGCGGACAGAAGTTCGCTGCAAACGATGCTGAGGCGATCAGGATGGTAGCCCGGATGGGAGCTGAACTTGGTGCGGACCTCATCAAGACCTACTATACCGGCAGCCCTGAATCCTTCTCCCGCGTAGTGGAGGGTTGCCCGGTTCCCATCGTGATCCTGGGCGGGGCAAAGACCAACTCGGTGCGCCAGGTGTTCCAGGATATCCATGACTCCCTCGAGGCGGGAGGCAAAGGCATCGCCATGGGACGCAACATCTGGGAGTTTGGGGATGTCCAGAAGATGCTGGAGGCGGTAAATGGTCTGATTCATGGCCAGTGGAGTGTAGACAAGGCTTTGGCAAAGGTGGAAACTTAGGAGAGCAGAATCAGGAGAAGACAATGAAAAGACTCATCAGTTCAGCTCTCATGGCAGTAATGGTCCTTTCCCTTGCTGTTGCAACAGGAAGTGTCGAGCAAAAGAAGGAGACAAAACCCTCTCTTTCCGTCTTGGTATATATCACAGGGGTTACCGCAGGCAGCCCTCCCTATACAGCACTTGCTGAAGGTGCCACAAAATTTGCTGCAGAACATGAAACTGTATCGGTAAAGGTCTATGAGGCCGGATTCAACCAGGCCCAATGGGAAGAGCAGCTGACCTCCCTGGTCGCTACCGGCGAGTATGACCTCGTCCTGGGTTCGAACCCTTCATTGCCGGAGCTCTGTGCCAACGTCGCCAAAAAGTTCCCCAAACAGAAATTTGTCATCACCGATGCCTACATGCCAGGCAACCCGCAGATACGCACCTACCTCTACAACCAATATGAGCAGTCCCTCTTCCTTGGCTATCTTGCAGGGCTGGTAACCACCAGCGACATGCCCTATGCAAACAAGGCCCTGAAGATCGGGTTCATCGCTGCCCAGGAGTATCCGCTTCTGAACAAGCATATGGTCCCAGGCTTCCTCGACGGGGCCAGGATGGTCAACCCAAACATTGAGGTTGACTTCAGGGTCATAGGAAACTGGTTTGATGCAAACAAGGCAGCAGAGCTTGCATTGAGCATGATCAACGCAGGGGTGGATGTGTTTGCCACCATTTCCGGAGGGGCAGCACAGGGGTTGTTCAAGGTTGCCAAGGAACAGGGAGCCTATATCGTATTCCACAATACCAACGAGTACAGCTCTGCCCCGTCCTTGGTGGTAGGCTGCGGCTCCATGGAACAGGAAAAACTAACCATGGAGATTCTCAAGGATGCCCTTGACGGAACCATAGCGTACGGGGAGGCAACGACAGTTGGCGTCCAGCAAGGGTACCTGCGGTTCATCTCGGATGACAGCGCCTACACGGCAAACCTTCCACAGCCCATCAGGGAGAAGTTCGATGCATTCATGCAGGATATCAGATCGGGCAAGGTTGCCTACACCCTACCTGAGCTCTAGAGAACGCACTAAGGAGTGATGATATTGGAACTTGCTGTTGAAATGCTCGCCATCACCAAGACCTATCCCGAAAACAACATCAGAGCCAACGAGGCGGTAGATCTCCAACTGAGGAAGGGGGAGATCCTCTGCCTTGCCGGGGAGAACGGTGCCGGAAAAACGACCCTGATGAAGGTGCTCTATGGGATGGAGAGCCAGGATAGCGGGACCATAAGCATACATGGCAGGAAGGAGAGCATCACCTCCCCCTTGGTTGCCAAAGGCCTGGGCATAGGGATGGTCCACCAACATTTCATGCTTGTGGAGGAGTTTACGGTTGCCCAGAACGTACTGTTGGGCATCGAGCCGGTCCGGTTCGGCATCTCCTATGACCAGAAGAAGGCCAATGCCCTTGTCAATGAGGTAATCGCCCGTCATCACTTCTCCCTCGAGGCCGGCACGCTGGTGAAGGACCTGACCGTCGGGCAAAAGCAGCAGGTCGAGATCGTGAAGATGCTCTATAGGGATGCCGACATCCTCATCCTGGATGAACCGACTGCGGTCCTTACCGAGCAGGAGATAGAGGCCCTTTTCACCACCCTGCGGCAACTGGCCAACCATGGCAAATCCCTGATCCTCATCACCCATAAACTGCATGAGATCAAGGCTATCTCCGACCGTGTTGCCGTCATGCGCCAGGGCAGGATGGTGGGCATCTACGAGACAACAAGGATGGATGAGCGAAACATCTCCGCCCTCATGATGGGAAAAACCATCTCGCTGGAGATCGCGCATGCCGAAAAGCCACAGAAGAGCCTGCCGGTCATCGTATTTGACAAAGTTACGGTGGTACGCCGCGGCCAGGAGAGGCCGCTGCTCAACAATCTCTCCTTTACCGCGTATTCCGGTGAGATATTGGGCTTTGCAGGGGTAGGAGGAAATGGCCTTGGAGTCGTGGAGGCCGTCCTTGGGGGCTTTATCCCCACCGTCGGAGGCAGGATACTCCACCATGAGAGTGAGATCACCAACATGAACACGGCCCAACTTCGCAAGCAGGGCCTGGCCTATGTCCCCTCCGACAGATTGCGCATCGGCTCTGCTGCAAAGGCAACTGTCGAGGAGAACATCATGGTCAATGCAAGCCATATGTTTACAAGACAAGGCTTTATCGACAAGAAGAAGAGTGCCTCCTTCACCGAGAGGCTTCTGGCGAGCTACAAGGCAAAGGCAACGGCACAGATGCCGATAAACACGCTCTCCGGGGGGAACATCCAGAAGGTGATCCTAGCCAGGGAGATAGAGCAGTACCAGGACTATATCGTGTTTTCTGAACCTACCTGGGGTCTCGATGTCGCTAGCAGCCAGTTCGTCTATGAACAGATGGCAGAGCTTAGGGACAAGGGAGCTGCTGTTATCCTCATCTCCTCCAACCTTGACGAGATACTCACCGTCGCCGACAGGATCATCGTGCTCTACCATGGCTACAGGGTAGCCTCCTTTGCAGGAAAAGAGGCAAGGAATCTCTCCAAGGAAGAGATCGGGGAGTACATGCTTGGGATACGAAGGCAGGGAACTCTCCATGGCTAGAGAAAAGAAACTTGCCCGCAAGACCATACGAACCTTTGTGCGGGAGGGGGCGGCGATTTTGCTTATCCTCACCATCGCCCTGGTGTGGGTGATCATCCTCTCACTCCTGCTCAGCAAGACACCTGCAAAGACCTTGGGGTACTTCTTCCTGGGTCCCCTTCAGAATACCTACTACTTTGGCAATATGCTCAATGGTTCCATTCCCCTGATCTTCGGGGGTCTGGGTGTCTCCCTGGCCATGAGGTCGGGGAACTTCAACCTTGGTGGCGAGGGGCAGATATACAGCGGGGCCCTGGTTACGACCCTCTGTGCCATCTCCCTTGCCCCACTGGGTATTGTGGGTGCCTTCCTGGCCCTGGTGCTGGGGGCCCTGGTAGCGGGGGCGCTTGCAGGAGTTTCCGGCTTTTTGCGCATGCAGTGGAATACCAGTGAGCTGATCACCTCCTTCTTGCTCTCCAATGCTGTGGTGCTGGTGGTGAACCATCTCATCTCCGGTCCCTTCCTGGACCCCTCCACCAGCCTGATGGCTACCAGGAAGATACCGGAGGCCTTCAGGCTTCCTCTCTTGTTGCCTCCCTCGAACCTCAGCATGGCCCTGCCCATTGCCATCCTGGCAGTGGTGGTGGTACAGCTCTACCTCTACAAGACCAAGAGTGGGTATGAGCTACGCATGACAGGGCTGAATCCTTTCTTTGCCAAGTATGGAGGCATCGACACCCGAAGGTACATGGTCCTTCCCATGGTCCTCAGTGGTGCCCTCTATGGTCTTGGAGGCGGCTTGGCCATCTATGGGACCTACTATGCAAGCATCAAGGAATTTTCCTCTGGGATGGGTTGGAACGGACTTGCCGTTGCCCTCATTGCCAAAAGCAAGCCAACTGCAGTCATCCCTGCCGCCCTCTTCTTCGCCTACATTGAGGCAGGGGCACGGAGTGCGATGCTGCACTCTGATGTCACCTTCGAGATAGCAGCCATCGTGCAATCGATCGTGTTCTTTCTCATAAGCAGCGAGGTGCTGCTCAATCTCTTTACCAAAAGGGGGAAGCAATGATGCAGTTCACCATCCCCATACTGCACAGTGCGGTAACCATTATGACCCCACTGCTGCTCGCCTCCATGGGAGGGCTCTTCACCGAACTGACAGGGATGCTGAACATCGCCCTGGAAGGGCTGTTGCTCATGGGTGCCTTCAGCTCGGTCATATGCTCCCACTACACCGGGAGCATGGTGGTGGGCACACTCCTAGGCATAGCCTGCACCATGGGCCTCTCTGCCATACTGGCCGTTGTAACCCTCAACCTGAAGTCCAATGTCTTCATTACAGGACTCGCCGTCAACCTGCTATCTGCAGGCCTGACGGTGGTGCTCTGCTTCTCCTTGTTTGGAAACAAAGGGGTTGTCGTGTTTGACAACATCCCTTCGCTGCCCCTTCTGGGCACCCCTTCGCTTGCCAGGATCCCCATCCTTGGAGACATCTTCATCGGCCATTCTGCCTTCGTCTACCTAAGCTGGCTCTTGCTTGGCATCTGTTACTATACCCTGTACGGGACTCCCTTTGGCTTCAGGTTCCGGGCAACAGGGCTTCACCAGGAAGCCCTTTCAGCCTTAGGGCTGAGCCCCAATCGGTACAAGTTTTTCGCCTTCCTCATCTCCGGCTTCACCTGTGGGCTGGGGGGAGCGATGCTCACCCTGAACCTTGGGGCCTTTGTGCCGAACATCACTGCAGGAAAAGGTTGGATCGCCCTGGTGATCATCTTCCTGGGAAACAAGAAGCCTCTAGGCCTGTTGCTGGCCGCCTTGGTCTTCGGACTTGCCGATGCCTTCTCCAACTACGCACAGGGGGCCTTGCAGGTCCCTTCCGACTTCATCCTGGCCCTCCCCTATCTCCTGACCCTCCTGGCCATGGTGGGCTCCTCCATCTATGCAAAAAAGAAAGGGGCGATCGAGTCGTAATCCAGAACAGGACATACACAATTTCCCGCAACCTGAACAATCCATGCTAGCATACCTATAGCAACAAGGAGCAGACACATGGAGATGCAACCAGTGGTTCTTACCAAGAAGATACCTATCGGGATCAGCCTCTGCTGTATGGGAGGGCCAGTTCGCTACAATGGAAAAGGCTTCGACATGCTTGCCAACCTGGGAAGAGAGAAGCTGGACTTCATCTGGTGTCCTGTCTGCCCTGAATGCATGGCTGGCATGGGTGTCCCGCGTGATCCTGTACACCTGAGCAACGGAACAGGAGCCGATGTCTGGGCAAACACTGCTGAGGTAAAGAACCGCCATGGGCGTGTGGTTACCCAGGCGATGAGAGAAGGGTGCAAAGCCTGTATGGAATCATTGGAGCGGTGCAATACCAGAGCCTTTGTTTATATGGATGGAAGCCCTTCCTGTGGGGTCTACCGCACGAGCCTCAAGGATACCAAGCGGGGAAACCCTCCAGGCACTTTTGGCGCCCTGCTTTTGGAGAAGGGCTACTTCCTTATCCCTGCAGGGGACCTGCAGAGTCCTCTGAAGTGGTGGGACTGGAGACGTAGGCTCCTGGCCTTCCTCTGGTTCAGCGACCTTCCGATAACAACCACGCAGCAACTCTATGAGGCCTGGTACAAACTGAAGTTCCTCTGCCAGGAGTTGGACAACACCTGGGCAAGGGAGATGGGACGAAAGCTGGCCGCCCTACAGAAACACGAATTGGCAACCTTCGAGCCAACCTTCCGAAAGGAGCTATTGGACCTGCTGCGCAAGCCTTCAACCACAGCCAAGATGACCAACAGCCTCTGGAAGCACTACTCCCACTACCGCAAGAAACGGGGAAAGAGTGTGCTGGAGATCAACTCCCCTGATTTCAAGAGGGGCGTCACCAAGATTGCCCAGGAACTTTTGAAGATGGAGAGAACCTCCATCGATGATTCCTATCTCTTTGGAGCCTCACCTGTCATCTATCGGGATGAGAGGCGTCTGAAGCCTAAGGATGGGGAGGAAACGAATCCGGAGCTCCTGGAAGAAAGTCAAGAGTAAGGATGAGATTCCCCTGGTATTCTGGATCCGCTGAAAAAAAAGCAACGCCCGCCCCATCATGGAGCGAGCGTAGCAGTTTGAGAAATTTTGTGGTTGTGGTCAAGCGAGTTGCTGGCCCAGCATATAGGAACGCCAATCGCCTTCAACTACCCTCACAGCAGGGAGCGTGCTGCCTCATAGACAGCTTCAACAGTTATGTGGAAATGCTCGAACAGCTGCTCAGCAGGACCCGAGGCTCCAAAGCTATGCATGCCGATGATCTTGCCATCGAGGCCGACGTATTTGAACCAGTAATCGCTCCAGCCAGCCTCAACTGCAACACGCTTGCGCACCTCTGAGGGGATGACGCTTTCACGATACTTGTCGCTCTGCATCTCGAACATCTCACACGAGGGCATCGAGACAACACGTACCGCCTTCCCTTCGGTAGCAAGGCGCTTGGCAGCCTGCATGGCAAGCTCCAATTCAGAACCTGTGCCGATGAGGATGACCTCGGGATTCTTGCTGGATTCCCAGAGGATATAGCCACCCTTCTCCACAGCCTGTACCTGTTCGGCCGTTCGCTCCTGTGGGACAAGGTTCTGCCGGCTGAGAAGCAGGGAGGTAGGACCATCGGTCCGCTTCAGGGCAGTCTTCCAAGCAACAGCCGTCTCTACGGCATCGGCTGGCCTCCATACGACCATGTTGGGGGTCATGCGAAGGATGGCCGCCTGTTCCACAGCCTGGTGGGTGGGTCCATCCTCACCAAGACCGATGGAGTCATGGGTGAATACCTGGATGACGGGCAAATTCATGATGGCTGCCATCCTGATCGCATTCTTTGCATACTCCATGAACATGAGGAATGTCCCGCCGTAGGCTATGAAGCCACCATGGAGGGCTATGCCATTGAGGATGGCCATCATGCCAAACTCCCGCACCCCAAAATGCAGGTAGCTGCCGGTCCCTGTTTCGATGTCATAGACAACCGAGCCCTTGCCCTGGGTAAGGTTGGAGGGTGTCAGGTCAGCAGAACCACCGATGAGTTCTGGCATAATCTGGGTGATGGTATCCAGAACCAGCTGCGATGCCTTACGGGAAGCGACGTTGAGCTTGTCCGCTTGCCAGGTAGCGATGGTCTCATCGAGCTTATGCTCCCAACCCTTGGGGAAGGTGCCCTCAAGCCTGCGTTCGAACTCAGCAGCTTCGGAGGGATACTGCTTCTTGTACTCTGCAAACAGCGCATTCCATTCCTTTTCGTATGCCGCACCCTGCTCGGTAAAATCCCAGGCCTCGTACATCTCTTCAGGAACAAAGAAGCGCTCGTCATATTTCCAGCCAAGCTGTTTTCTTGCCAACGTTACCTCTTCCTCCCCAAGGGGGGAGCCGTGGCTTGAGGCCTTACCGTGCTTGTTGGGAGACCCAAAGCCAATGACTGTCTTGCAGATGATCAAGGTCGGCTGGTCGATATTGGCCTTTGCCCTGGCAATGGCCTTGGTAATGGCGTGAGGGTCGTGCCCATCCACATCACTGATGACATGCCAGCCATAGGAGGTGAACCGCTGGGCGGTATCATCGGTAAACCAATTGGTAATTTCCCCATCGATGGAGATCCCGTTGCTGTCGTAGAAGGTAATGAGCTTGTTGAGCTTCCAGGTACCGGCGAGGGAGGCCGCTTCATGGGAGATGCCTTCCATAAGGCAGCCATCACCCACAAATGCGTAGGTATAGTGGTCAACTATAGGAAAATCTTTCTTGTTGAAGGTTGCTGCCAGGTTCTTCTCTGCCAGGGCCATGCCGACGGCATTTGCCAGACCTTGTCCGAGAGGGCCTGTGGTTGTCTCTACCCCTGGGGTAAGGTGGCACTCGGGGTGTCCCGGGGTAATGGACCCCAACTGCCTGAACTGCTTCAGGTCGTCAAGGGTCACATCATAGCCGGTGAGGTGCAGCAAGGAGTAGAGCAGCATGGAGGCGTGCCCATTGGAAAGGACAAACCTGTCACGATTCCTCCAAGAGGGGTTTTTGGGATTGTAGCGCATGGTGCGTCTGAAGAGCACTTCGGCAATATCTGCCATCCCCATAGGGGCTCCGGGATGTCCCGAGTTAGCCTTCTGTACTCCATCCATACTCAATATGCGTATCGCATCGGCCAATTTTTTGTAGTCCATTGTATTCTCCTCTTGTTTGTATATGCACAAAAAACTCCGGATCGTAAGAAACGGAGTTGATCCTTAGGTATAAGATACTTCAGTGCGGGAAGGAAGTCAAAAGCCTTAGCCCTTGAAAAGAGCCAAGGCTGCAACCATCAGAGCCTAGAACGAGTAGTTGAGCATGAGGGCGACCCGCTTGAAGGTAAAGGACCTCTCTACGATGACCTTGTTGCTATCCTTCTCCATATTGGTGAACTGCACAGCCATGGTCAGGTTGAGCGAAGAGGCTAGCTCCAGATTCCCGATGAGCCCTACATCGTAGAGGAACGGCATCGTCTCACCGGAGAAAAGGTCAAACATATAGGTTTCCAGCTGTAGGGCGACAAGGTTGACCTTCAGGGGCATCTTGTACCCGATGAGATACTCACCCTTGTAGTTGAAGCCATTGGTCTTGGACCCCCCCGTCTCATAATCCCAAGGGACGTCTTTTCCGGCATTGGTATACCCTTGGTAGTTCAGTTCGTGGTAGGTCCGAAGCAAGATGCTGGTCCAGTCCCCAGGGAGGATCGCTGCTGTGTCAAATTGCAGGGCGGCTCCTGTGCGAATCTTGTAGTATGCCCCACCAAGAGGGTCTGCAACCAAGGGAGTTCCTACCGTAAGGCCAGAGATTTCCATTGCATCAAAATCCCATCCGGTACCGACTGCCCCACCGAGGGAGATCTCAGCAACAGCTATGGGTGTCAGCACTGCATCGAGGCTAAAGGTCGCTGCCACGGGAGAGACACCAACCAGAGCCTTCACCTTGAGGTTGTTGTCACTGAATAGGGGCCCTTCACCTGCAAGCATGGGGATCTTCAGGGTGTAGCCACCCTCAAGCTTCGCCTCAAGGCTGAGAGGACCAGCAACGGTAAGCTTCAGATTGCCTGAGCCTGTATTACCTGCGAACAAAGGAACTGCCAGCAAGGCCAGCAAGGCCATGACCGCTATTGATTTCAGAACTATTGATTTTTTCACGACTTACCCTCCAAAGGTTGTAATCATCCTTAGCATAGCATAGCAAGGGGGGTTACGAAATCAGTTTTTTGCTAGGATATGAAATATGCAGCAATATACAATGCCCAGCCCATGGATTCCTGACAGGAGACAGTGCTCAAGGCAGGGAGTGGTATCGCAAACGATGCACTCAAAGTTTGGGGTAACGCATCTCCTACAGTAGAACAATGTGGGAGTTCAGGATGAAGATGTTAATAGTGTCTTCCCCTAAAATACTGCTCTTGCGTATCGGAGGTAAATACGATCTCATCAGTAATGATTCTTCTGGGCAAATCCTTCCCACTCATATAATCATGAATGGCCTTCATCAGCTGTGGTCCAAGAAGGGGGCTACACTCCACCACACAGTTCAACTCCCCTTTCCTCAGTGCCTTCAAGGCTGAGGAGATTCCATCGATGGAGACGATTAGTACATCTACCCCAGGCTTGATCCCCAACTCCTTAAGGGCCTTCACCGCGCCAAGGGCCATGTCGTCATTATGGCAGTAAATGACATCGATATCCCACCTAGGATGGCTTTCTGCATATCTCTTGATGGCACTAAATCCTCCATCAAAGTTGTAGTCTCCATATGCCGATGCAACCACATCGTAGGATTTCATCAACGAAAGCACCTCAAGAAATCCTTGGCGCCTCTCTTTAGTGGGGCTTGCCCCTGCAGTACCCTGAATCTCCAAGATCCTGACAGGCTTAAGAGTTGGCTGAATGGCAGACACAACCCAGCGCATAGCACGACGCCCCTCCTCGGTGAAGTCTCCCCCAATAAAGGAGTAGTAGAGGTTTTCATCTGAAACCATAACTTTCCTGTCGGAAAGGAAGACTGGAATCCCTGCTTTTTTGCACTCTTCCAGAACACCCTCCCATCCGCTCTCCACAATGGGGGAAAGGACGATGACATCAAAGGCCCTCTCTATAAAAGAGCGTACAACCTCTATCTGCTCGGGAAGGGAGGAGGCATCGATGCTCTCTAGCTCAATGCCAAAATCCTTCGCTGCCTGGGCGATGGACTCCTTGTTGGCGGATCTCCATCCACCCTCATCAGCGATCTGGGCATGTCCCACCCGGATGGTCTTCTCGCTCTCACTTGGGGTTCTTGCGAGCAATCCTTTGTATTGGTAGAGGTTTTCCCTTGTGACAGTGTAGTTACGCAAAATGACCTGTTTTGGCACCCCACGTCTCTCATGGAGAATGTCCAATGCATATTGGATGGCTTCCTTGCCTCCCGTGGGACAGGTGATGGTTGCCTCAATGACACCCCGGTCAAGCAATTCCAGCCCTCCATCGGGAATCTGGAAGCCATCGATGGAGACAATCTTGATATGGTCCAGGCCAAGGGCCGCAACGGCCTTGGACGCACCCAAGGCAAGATAGTCTGTGTGGGCAAAAATGATATCCACATCGGCCAAACTGTCACCCATCTCTTTCAGCAGGTCCTCAGCACTATCCCGAGTTCCATCCTCGACTGGGGCACTCATCAACGTCACATTTGAAGCGACACTCATCGCCTCAATGAAGCCGGCATGCCGGTCCTGGCTCACCAAGGAGGAGCTGCTTGCTGACAACTCCAAGACCTTTGCAGGCTCATTTCCTGCCAAGGTCAATACAGCCTTTGCCGCCTGTTTTCCAATGGAATGGTTCTCTGGTCCGATGAACAGGGAATAGTCATATCCGTCAACCACACGGTCGAGCACGATGACAGGAACCTTCCGATATGCATCACGGACTGTCTGGGTCAAGGCAACGGCATTGCAAGGGGAAACTATCAACAGATCGACATCATAGGCCAGCAATCGCTTTATATCAGCCTTTTGCTTCTCAATATCATCGGCAGCATCAGTGAATATCAGCTTGAGCTCTTCATGCTTTGCCGCCTCAATCTGCAACTCCCTGGACAAGACCAAACGCCAAGGCTCCCTCTGGTTGGCCTGGGAAATCCCAATGACAAATGCGTAGGCCCCCTCAGTATCCTTCGGGTTCTGCAGCATGAGCATGCATCCAAAAACAAAGAACCCCAGGGAAATGACCACTAGCACGACCAGCATACGCTGAAGTGGGGAAACCTTATGCATTGTTTTCCCCCTTGTACTGGGTTTTCCGGTACTCCTGAGGGGAGAGGTGCAAGACGCGCTTGAATGCGGTACAGAAATAGTGTTGGGATGAATAGCCAACCTCTTCAGCAACCTCATAGATCTTCTTCTCAGAATCCTTCATCAGTTCTACTGCCTTCTGCACCCTCAGTATGGTCAGATATTCCACAAACGTAACATTGAGGGCAGATTTGAACAGTCGACTCAGATGCTGAGTTGTGACCTGCACATGGTCGGAAACCTCTCTCAACGATATGGAATTCTGCCAATAATGTTTGCCCAGATAGTCTACAGCCTGAACCATTGTCTTGGGTAATTGGGTTATTGTTGCAAGCTCCTCTTCCAAGGAGGCAAACTTCTCTGCAATGGAGAGATACCCCTCGCCCCTTGCGGAGAGTGAGATGACCTCCGCTGGCAGATGCCTCTCGATTCGTTCCTTAAGGCTATCAAGCAGGCGTTTCTCCTCCTCGTGGGAAACTGCCTTGCACAGAAAAACTACCTCATTGCTGCCCTGACGGTAACAGAGTGTTTCAGGGGGAAACAGAGAAAGTGCTTGCTCCCTTGCAGCAAAGAACACCAAGGAGTCCTGCCATGCCCCCTCATCCACAAGCGACGGTTTCTGTTGGATTTTACAGAGGAACAAGGAAAAAGGATCAGGAATACTGCTGTTGAGATATTTCATCTCCATCAGGATCTCTTCTTGTTCATAGCTGCCAGCAAGAAGGGCTTGCAAAAAATGGGAGAGCAACGCTTCCTTGTTCTTTGCAAGCTGCTCTTTGGCCCAAACCAGGTATTGTTCTGTCTCCATACTCTTGATCAGTGCATGCTTTGCCTTGTTCAACGTCTCAAAGAACAGGTTCTCCCTCACAGGTTTTAGCAGATAGGCAAACACCCCTAGCTGGATAGCCTTGCGGGCATATTCGAAATCATCATAGCCTGAAATGACAATGACAAGGGTGGATGGGCTATTCTGCCTAAGCCTCTCGATAAAGGAGAGTCCATCAAGGAAGGGCATGTTGATGTCGACAAAGGCCAGATCTGGCTTCTTCTCCAAACACAGCATCAGGGCTAGCTCACCATCCTCAGCCTCCCCTACCAATTCGATCGCAGGATCCTTCTCAAGCATCTTTTGCAACCCCCTGCGGATGATCAGTTCATCATCGGCTATCAGGGTCCTAATCTTCTCCATCAACAGCTCCTTGGAGTAACAGGGACATATACAGTGGAGGTGGTCCATAACCCCTCCTCACTGGCAAGGACAACCCCATATGCTGCCCCACAACTCAACTTTACCCGTTCATTGACGTAAAAGAGCCCGAAACCACTGTTTTCAGTTCTTGTCCCCTGTTGCATCTGGGCTTGCAGTTCCTTCAAAAGATGGGGTGGTATTCCTTGACCAGTATCCCTCACCTCCAGTGCCAATACCCCATCCTGAAGGGTAACGTGAATGGAAATAAGCCCTTTTTCCCTTTTTTGTTTGATGCCATGGTAGATGGCATTCTCAACCAGAGGCTGAAGGATCAACTTCGGGACCATATAGTCCTCCAGTTCGGGTGGGACGTGGATCTCGTAGGATAGTTTGGTACTGTAGCGTATCTGTTGGATATAGAGGTAGCTGGAAACATGGCAGATTTCCTCCTTGATGGTGATGTACTCCTTGCCCTTGGACAACCCTACCCGGAACATGCTGGTAAGGGCATCGACCAGGAGGACCACATCCTCAGCACCATTCTCCCGGGAAAGCCATGAAATGGTATCCAATGTATTGTAGAGGAAATGAGGCTTGATCTGCTCCTGCAAGATTCTCAGTTCTGCATTTCGCTTGTTCATCTGTTCGACATAGACCTGCTGGATCAACTGCTCGATCTGTACAAGCATATGGTTGAAGCTCTGGCCCAGGGATCCGACCTCATCGGTATATCTGCTATTGAAGCGGACGGAAAAATCCCCAGCCTCTGCCTGTCCCATCAGTCGCTGCAGTTTCGACAAAGGTTTGGTAATGGTGTTGGAAAGCAGATATGAGAGGATGGCAATGCTCAGCAAGGCCCCCAGCACGCTGATTGCCAGAACATAGAGGGTAGTGGTCATATCGTGCAGGACCTCACTCGCAGGGAATACACCCACCACCTTCCATCTTGAAGGCTGGCTTATCTTTGCCTGCAGATAGTACTGCTCCTTCTCAATATCTACACTGGTATAGGCATTCCCACCCTCAAGCCAGAGGGGGTTTACCCTATGTACCACAGAGTTTACAGGGGCGTAAACCATCTCATTCTGTGCATCGAGGACAAATACGAACCCATGCTTGCCGATACTCACATTGTTTATTGAGTTGCGAATAATATCATGGCGCACATCAAAAAGGACCACACCCCGAAACTCCTTCGATAGAGGATCGATCAGAGCCTTTGCTATGGAGAAGACATCATCACTGCTGAAAACATCCTCGGTGGTAATGTTCCTCCCTGCGTTGGATCTCAGCAGGACAACCTTTCCTGCAGCGTCCTTTGCCTGAGCAAACCATGACTCAGCAAAGAAGGGATCACGGGAAACCCGTGAAAGCCCACTACCAACAAACGAATCATCCGCCCTGACAAACAGGATGCCAGCAATCTCTGGGTTCGCAGAGCGCAACATTGCAAAATGGGACGGGAGGTCTGCATCATCCTCCAAAGCCAAGGCCGAGATGTAGTCAACCAACTGTTCCATGGTCTGTAGATATACCGAAATGGAATTCTCCACCTGGGAGATGGTCTGCTCTGTCTGGGTAGTAGCAGACCTTTTAAGCTGTCTGGTAACAATTCCTCCACTGACAAAGGCAAAAACCAAAAAGGAGACCAACGAGATGAGCAGATAGGAGTACATCATCTTTGTCCTGAATGGTAGATTGTTAATGGATTGCTTCAGACTCATACCCACTATCGTATCATGGCTAGGCCAACTCCCCCTACACCTTTCTTCACAACGCCATCATTTGTCATTTCTGATGGCAATTAAGCGCTGCAGGATTACGAATATGCATAACAGAGCTGCAACTGTCACCTTAGTCCACCAAGCATTCAGGTTAAGCAGGGTCACAATGGTTTGGATGGTCCCCTGGATCATGACCCCAAAAGCCGTTCCCACCACACTCCCAACACCTCCGGAAAGCATGGTCCCACCAATGACTGCCGAGGAAATGGCATCCAGTTCCAGACCGAGATTTTGCAGTCCATAGCCTGCCAAGGTATAGAAACTGAAGAGGACCCCACCTAAGGATGCACAGAACCCACTGATGGCATAGACGAGGATCTTGACCTTACGTACAGGCAGGCCCATGAGCCTGGCACTCTGCTCGCTTCCCCCGATAGCGTACACACAGCGTCCAAACTTGGAATACCTGAGGATGTAGAGGGCTATAAGGACAACAGCGATGGCCACAAACCCGTAGAGGTAGATATTCACCTTCCCATAGGAATGGATGCTCCCAAACGTGATTTTGGCCTGTGCAACCTTCGAGTAGAACCCATTCTCAATGGGGATTGACTCCTTGCTTACCACAGAACACATCCCTCGCAGAAAAAAGAGTCCTGCAAGCGTTACGATAAACGACTGTAGCTTGAACTTCTCTATCAAGAATCCCATAAGGGCCCCAAAGGAAAAACCAATGGCCAGCACTACAGGGATGACCAACCACGCAGGCCAAAGCAGTCGAAGCAGAAATGCAGAAAAAACTGCGGAAAATGCCAATGTCGAAGCTACGGAGATATCAATGTTGCCCGTAATAAGGACAAACATGATACCTACAGAGGCTATGAGCAGATATGCGTTGTCATTGAGCAAATTGAAGAACACCGGCAAGTACTTGAAACGGTTCGAACGCATGGGGCCGATGACCATGACCGAAGCGAACAGAAGGACAAACAGGCCTAAGGTAATGAACAAAGAGAGATTCTTGCTTATAAGATTCCTCTTTCTTGTATGGGTCATGCTACGACCTCCTGTTTCTTGATTTTAGCCCTGAATGCCGAGATACTCTGCTGGAATACAGGCGACTGTGCCAGGCATATTGCGATGACTACGACTGCCTTCACTACCAAATTGACCTCAGGAGCTATACCCAGACTTAGAATCGAGGTGGTTATGCTTTGGATTATCAAGGCACCTACCAAACTGGAAAGCAGGGAGAACCGACCTCCTGAAAGGGAAGAACCCCCAATGGCAACGGCAAGGATTGCATCCAACTCAATCATCAAGCCTGCATTATTCGCATCGGCCCCCTTGATGCCGGCACTCTCGATGAGGCCTGCAACTGCGGCAAGGGTTCCACAGAGAATGTAGATGAAGAACTTTATCCTGGCACTATTGATGCCTGAATACCGACTTGCCTCCCCGTTACATCCCACACTCTCCACATAGAGACCGAATGCAGTCTTGCGGACAACAAGAAGAACCAGCAGGCTCAAGGCAACAACGATATACACAGGAAAGGGAAGCCCTAGGATGTACCCTCCATTGATAAAATAGAACGGTGGGGAGTTTATGGTCACGATCCTTCCCTTACAGATCAGCTGGGCGATACCACGTCCCGCCACCAGAAGGATCATGGTTGCCACGATGGGCTGCATCTGGATACGGGAGACAAGGAACCCATTCCAGGAACCACAGAGCACCCCTGCAAAGATGGCAGCGGCAATAGCAAAGACAACACTCCCATTCGCAAAGGGGAATAACGATCCTTCTATGATGGTACAGGCTACAGCTCCTGAGATGGCCATTACAGAGCCTACCGAGATATCGGTACCTCCAGTCGCTAGGACCATAGTCATGCCCAATGCAAGGAGCATCAGTTTACTTCCATTGCGGAAGATGTCGATGATCCTTCCATAGAGATGGCCGTCGACTATCTGAAGCCGAAAAAAACTCCCTCCCGATATCAGGCCATTGAGGGCCAATATCCCAAGAAAGATTACCAAGGGCCAGAATATCTGTGTCTTTGTTAGTTTCCTTACAATGCTCTTCATTGCAGACCTCCGGCAATACACTCCATAATCGCAGCCTCAGTTATCTCACTGCCTACGAGCTCTCCAACCTGTTGCTTGTCTCGCATGATCGTCATGCGGTTACAGCACCTGAGCATCTCGTCAATCTCCGAGGAGATAAAAACCAGGGCCATCCCTCCGTCGGCGAGGGATATCACCATCTTTTGGATCTCTGCCTTGGTACCCACATCGATGCCCCGGGTAGGTTCATCCAGGATCAACAAGGAAGGGTTGGTAGCCAGCCATCTTGCGAGAATTACCTTCTGTTGGTTCCCTCCTGAAAGATTCTTGATCAACTGGTCTGTCCCTGGTGTCTTGATCTGCAACCGCTCAATATACTCCCGGGCAATTGCATCTGCCTCGGCATGGGAGATACTCTTGCATATCCCCCGCTTTGCCTGGAGAGCAAGGATGATATTTTCCCGTATGGAAAGATCCCCTACGATTCCATCGCTCTTCCGGTCCTCAGGGCAGAAGGCTATTCCTCGACGGATGGCGTCCAAGGTCTGTTTCATATGGACTGGCTTGCCGCCAATCTCAAGCTTCCCTCCAGTCAGGGGATCGGCTGCAAAAAGCATCCGGGCTGTCTCGCTTCTTCCAGACCCAAGCAAGCCTCCAAAACCCATGACCTCCCCTTTCTGCAAGGAGAGGGAGACACCCTTGATGCCATCACTACTTGCATCCTTCAGTTCCAGCACGATTTCCCTATCCTTTTTCTGCTGTTGGAACTGGACTGGCCTCCCATCAATTTCCGAGTATTCCTTGCCGATCATCTTTCCAACCAGCTGAATGCGCGAAAGGGAGGCTGTAGGATAGGTTCCCACATATTCTCCGTTACGCAGGACGGTGATGGAGTCAGAGATCCCGTAGACCTGGTCAAGGAAATGAGTCACAAAGATGATGCCCATCCCACGGTCCTTGAGCATGCGCATGATCTTGAAGAGCTCCTGCACCTCCAAAGCAGACAGGCTCGAGGTTGGCTCATCCAGGATGAGGACCTTCGCAGAGATGTCCACAGCTCGCGCAATGGCTACCATCTGCTGTATGGCTACAGAGTAGAGAGAGAGCTTTTGGGTGACATCGATATCCAAGTTGAACATATTCAGCAGAGTTCCTGATTTTTCATAAGAGCGCTCCCAGTCGATGAGCCCATGCTTTTTCATCTCCCTTCCGATAAAGATGTTTTCCGCCACCGATAGGTTTGGACAGAGATTGACCTCCTGATACACCGTACTGATACCCAGGTTCTGTGCCTCTTGGGGTGTTCGGGGATCGATGGGGTTCCCTTCCAGAAGGATGGTTCCTTCATCACGGTGCTCAACACCGGTAAGCACTTTGATCAAGGTCGACTTTCCTGCCCCATTCTCACCCAACAATGCATGGATCTCACCAGAATGGAGGGTGAAAGGAACATCACTGAGGGCTCTGACACCTGGAAATCGTTTGGAGATATGCTGCATTTCTATGAGTATCTGGTCCATGGATCCTCCAAAAAAGCCGCCCTGATCATTGCAGAGCGGCCGAATTCACGCTTCTGACCTTACGTCAGACTTTTCTTAGTAGAGACGGGTAGGAAGGTCTGCTGCTGCAGTTTCCTGGCGATAGACATCTTCGTTGGACTTGATCCACTTGGGAATGGATTTTCCAGCCTTGAGATCGGCTGCTGCCTGGAAGAACTGTGGTCCGAGAAGCGGGTTACACTCAACGGTGACGTTGGCTTCGCCAGCTACCATGGCTTCAAAGAGACCCTTGACACCATCAACCGATACAGTCTTGATCTGTGTTCCGCTCTTCTTGCCTGCTTCCTTGATGGCTTCGATGGCACCAAGCATCATATCGTCGTTGTCAGCATAGGCCCCATCAATCTGGGGGTAGCTCTTGAGGAACGATTCCATAACTTCCTTACCCTTCGAACGGGTAAAATCTCCACTCTGGCGGGCGATAATGGTGATGCCGGGAGCCTTGGCGATTTCCTCGAGGAAACCCTTCTGGCGATCGATTGCAGCAGAGGCACCTACGGTTCCCTCCAGCATGACAACATTACCCTTGCCATTGAGCAGGCGGATCATCTCCTTCGCTGCTTTCTGCCCTTCATCAACGAAATCAGAACCAATGAAGGATGCATAGAGATCGTCAGAGACATTAGCCATGCGGTCAACAAAGATTACAGGGATCTCGGCTTCTTTGGCTTCCTTGAGAACAGTCTCCCAACCAGTCTCTACAACAGGAGCAAGACCAATTACGTCAACACCCATCTGGATAAATGATCGTACTGCCTTGATCTGGTTTTCTTGCTTTTGCTGGGCATCGGCAAAATGCAGCTGTATGGTATCAATGTTCTGCGCTGCATAGAAGGTAATGGAGGTGGTTTCAGCCCCTCTCCATCCTGATTCTTGGCCAATCTGGGCAAAACCGACAACCAATTTCTCGTTTGCAGGTGCCTTTTCACGGGTTCCCTCTGCAAAAACAGAGAAACAGACGAGGCTAAGAATGACTAAAAACACGATCGCTTTTTTCATATGTGACTCCTTTTTTTCAGCGAAATGTACAACACACCGCTGTTCACATAGCAATTCTATCCTAGTTTCAACAGAAGTCTTTACACGGAAAAGGCTAAGTTTTCTATTTTTGTAACATAGGCTGCCAGAAAGCCAAAGGACAAAGCCTCCCGCTTGCAATATGGAAATCTCCAACACACTGGGGTACACTACTGCTATGGAAAATATCTATTTCGGGTCATGCTCATGGAAATACCCTTCCTGGGAAAAGCTTGTCTACTCCAGCAACAGTGTGGAAAACTACCTTGCCGAATATGCCCAGAAATATCGGAGTGTCGAGGTCGACCAGTGGTTCTGGTCCCTGGGAAAGAAAAGTTATGGGCTTCCCAACCGCAACCTGGTGGCAGAGTACAACCAAGCGACACCGCCAGATTTCAGGTTCACCATCAAATGCCCCAATACCCTCACCTCCACCCTCGCCTATCGGGGTGGGGCTGAGCCCAACAGGTTGTTTCTCAATCCAGAGGTCTTCAACAAGTTCCTGGACAGGGTCGAGCCCCTACTGCCAAAGATTGGATTGCTGATGTTCCAGTTCGAATACCTCAACAAGGATAAAATGGCCTCCAAAGAGGCTTTCATGGATAGGCTTGGGGCCTTTTTCTCCAGCCTGCCGAAAGGACTTCCCTATGCAGTGGAAATCCGCAACCCCTGGTGGATCGACACCGCATGGTTCTCGTTCCTCAAAAGCGAACAGGTCGCCCCTGTACTGCTGCAGGGGTATTGGATGGATGATGTCTCCACGATCCTCCAGCGCCACAAGGACGAACTGGGCGATGTGGCATGCATACGCCTCCACGGCGATGACCGGAAGGGAATCGAAAAGGCAACAGGGGAAGACTGGAGCAGGATCGTCACCCCAAGGGATGAAGAGCTGCTCCGTTTCGCACCCCTTGTCGCAAGGATTGCCCAGGAAGGAAAGGTGCTCTACATCAACGTAAACAACCACTACGAGGGGTCCTCTCCCTTGACCATCAGCAAGCTTGAGAAGCTTCTGGGCAGGGAAGAGTAGGAAAATACCCTATAGTCTAGTATTTTACTATGTTTTATGTCTATACTTGTCATGAAAGGCGATATAGCCTTCCTCCAATTTTCAGGACAAGGAGATGCGCCATGAGCGACAACATAGTGGAAATAGTGGAATTTACCGACCCGGTCTGTACCTGGTGTTGGGGAAGTGAGCCAGTCCTACGTGCCCTGAAGGCACGGTATGGGAACCAGCTGGAGATCTCGTTTGTCATGGGCGGGCTGGTTGAGGATATCAGGACCTTCGAGGATGTCGACAACAGCATCGGTGGGGGCCCTACAGAGGTCAACAAACAGATTGCAGGACACTGGCTGGAGGCATCCAGCCACCATGGGATGCCAGTAACAACAGACCCACTTCAGCTATTTTCTGAAGAGGATATCTCCTCCTACCCACAGTGCATCGCCTACAAGGCAGCCCAGTTTGAAAGCCAGACTCTGGCAGACATCTACCTCAGGCGCATACGCGAAGCCACGGCCGTAGAGGCAAGGCAGACCAACCGGCGGGAAGTCCTTCTGGCCCTGGCCAAGGAGGTGGGCCTCGATACTGATAGGTTCCTCACCCATTTCAATGACGGCAGCGCAGAGGCAGCCTTCCAGGAAGATCTTGCACAAACGAGGGCCTATGACGTCCAGCTATTCCCTACCTGGCTCATACGATACAAGGGCAAGCAGACCCTCATGGACAACTACCACAGCGTTGATGATTTTCGCTCTGCAATAGAGCAGCTTTCCCAAGGGGAGGTCAAAGAGACGCACCTGGAGGCAGGTGAAGATGCTCTCATGGAGTTCATCAGAACCTACAGGAACGTAGCCTTGCAAGAGGTCATGCTAGCTTTCGAACTGACCGAACAACAGGCCCTGAATGTGGTGAAAACACTGGAGACGAAAAGGCTTGTCAAGGTACGCCCGGCGGGTAATGGGCTGTTCATCGAAGAGCAGGAGTAGCATCCCCTGTTACGCCTCGCTTACCTCCACGGTAGGCTCTATGCTGACCTCACTCTTCATGGAGTTGGAGATGAGGCAGTACTTCTCCGCCTTTTCCAACAAGAGCAGGGTCCTCTCAACCTTTGACCCATCCTTGATGACTACCTTTGGCTTGATGACGATGTTGGTCATCACCATACCTTCCTCTGTCTTTTCAAGGGTCCCAACAGCCTCAGAGCTGTAGTGGAGAAACTCCAAGCGTGACTTCTCGGCAATGGAGAGGAAGGTGGTCATCAGGCAGACCTCTGCAGAAGCGACGAAGAGATGTTCCGGTGACCAGATCCCTTCATGGCCGTTTGGAAACTGCGGAGGGGTTGCAACCTCGAGCGAGGAGAGTCCCTCCGACGATAGTACGCCCTTTCTCAGTTCAGTGTAGGTAACGGAAGTGGTATAGGTATGGGTATCTGACATGAAGACTCCTTGTTTTGCCCTGTGGCATAGGCATAAGATAGTGAAATGGAGAGGCTATCGGCAAGGGTAGCGATGACCCCGACTCACCAGAGAGTGGTGTAGTGCACTTTCCCTTCGTACCTTCTTTCTGTATGCTAGGCTCAAAACGAGGTACCCAATGATACTAGACCAGATATCCCAGATGCATCGGTATGTCTCCACCCTCCCTGCCCTTCAGCAGGTCCTGGAGATTCTTGAAAGCGGAAAACTTGCTACCCTTCCGTTGGGCAGCTACACTACAGACAAACCCAACCTCCGCTACAATCTGTTTACCTACAAGACGGAGAAACAGGAAGCCTCCGAGTACGAGGTACACAGAAAGGAAGCCGATGTGCAGATCCTTCTCAAGGGGTTTGAACGGATGGACATCGCTTCAACAGCGTCGTTCACCCCAACCACAGTCTATGACCCAACCAAGGATTTCCTCATGGGCAAGGGCGAGAAACAGACATCCTACCATGCAAAAGAGGGAAGCTTTGTGGTCTTTTTCCCCGGAGAGGGCCATGCACCCAACCTGGTGGATGAGAAATCGTGTGATGTGTTGAAGGTTGTCTTCAAGATCCTGATGTAAACAAGGGTTTCCTTTGACGAAAGCACGGCAGAGCCCGTGCTTTTTTGTTTTTATTTCTGTTTCTGTTTTTGTTTTAATTTTTATTTCTGTTTCTGTTTTTTTGTTTTGCTTTTGCTGTATCTTCGTCCTCCCCCTTTCTTGGGTCGTTTCTTTCCCTGTGGGGAGCATTTTCCAGGTTTCCTCAAAAAACTGTTTGACAAAGGGCTAAACCCATGAGAACATAACCTGTAAGACAGCTTTACAGCTTTACAGATTTTCTCTTTGCCGTAGGCATCGGAATCCTCGGTTTTGGCCGAGTCACAATCCTGAACATTGTTTATGCCGATTTTCGGCTTCCAAGGAGGAGAACAATGAAAAAACTTACCGTCGTACTCTTGCTGATCGCCATGGCCCTGCCAATGGCATTCGCACAAGGTGCAGCAGAATCTGCTGCAAAACCCGTGGAACTGGTCTATACCATGACTGCAGTACCCACCGACGCCCATGCCGGGGCCATGAGAGTCTTCAAGGAGACTGTCGAAAAAGCCTCTGGTGGACAGATCAAGGTCCTCACCTATGACTCGGCTTCCCTCTTCAAGCAGGAACAGGAAGTCTCTGCCGTCAAGAGCGGACAGGCTGACATCACCGCAACCAGTGCATCCTGGCTTACCGATGGATCCCCTTGGGTCTCCATGTTCACAGCCGGATACATCTTCAAGACCTACGAGCACATGACCTCAGTACTCAATGGTCCCATCGGAGCTGAAGTATTCGAACGCATCGCCAAAGAACAGGGCATCAGGCCCCTCGGTGCCGAATACCTGGGAACCCGCCAGCTCAACCTGGTCCAGGACAAGCCCATCAAGACACCAGCCGACCTCAAGGGTGTCAACCTCAGAATGCCCAACTCCGATTCATGGATCTTCCTTGGAAAGGCCCTTGGCGCAAACCCCACCCCGATCTCCTTCAGTGAGCTCTACATGGCCTTGCAGACCAAGACCGTCGATGGACAGGACAACCCCCTCCCATCTACCAAGAATGCAAAGTTCTATGAAGTCACCAAGTCCATCACCATCACCAACCACCTGGTTGACAGCGTGTGGCCCGCCATCAACGAGAAAAAATGGCAGTCCCTCACTGAGCAGCAGAAAGGCTGGGTCATGGAAGGGGTGAAGGCCGGTATCAAGTATTGTGATGAGACCAACCTCAAGGCAGAGGCAGAGCTGGTGGATTTCTTCAAGCAGGCTGGCCTGAAAATCTACTATGCTGACCTTGATGCCTTCAGCGACCACGTTCTGAAACTCTACCTTGCCAGTGACTATGCAAAGACCTGGGACAAGGCAATGTTCGAGAAGGTCCAGGCAGCTGGAAAATAACGAATGATCCCTATCCGGAGCCTTAGGGGCTCCGGATGTTCTTGTATTAACAGCTACGGAGGTTACCCCTTGAAAAAAATAGCTCTGTTCCTGAGAGATGTCATGGAAATCTACATTCCCATACTCTCTTTTGTCTTGTTGTTCACCGCCTTCATCCTGCAAGTGTTTTTCCGCTATGTGATCAACCACCCACTTACCTGGACACAAGATGTCATTGTTATTGGTTTCTGTTGGACCGTAATCCTCGGAGCCTGCTACACCATGCGCCGGAAAGGGCATGTCCAGTTTTCCATGCTCTATGAAGCCTACAGCCCCAAAGTGGCTGCGTGGGCAAGGATGTTGGGAAATCTGTTGATCGTCGTCACCTTTGCCCTCATGATCGTACCTTCCTTCAAGTACGCGTTTTTCCTTGGGTTCCAGAAGACACCTGTACTGAGGGTCTCCTATACCTGGATATTCCTTCCCTTTACCTACTTTGTCGTCTCCATCATCGGATACACCATTGCCCCTATTGTAGAGGACTGGAAGGTGATCAGAGGCATTCTCAAAGATAGTCACGACCATCTGGTTGACCCGATTCTCGGGGAGGTACACAAGGTATGAGCTTTCCACTACTGATAACCCTCATCGTTTTTATCCTGATATTCCTGCTTAGGATGCCTATCGCAATAGGGATGCTTTCTGCCGCAGCATGCTACTTCCTGGTAAAGGGAGGAGACCTGAGCCTGATTGTAAACCAGGTTATGAACACCTACTACACCAACTATGTCATCATCGCAGTGCCCCTGTTCATCTTCACCGCAAACGTCATGAACTCAGGCAAGGTCACCGACATGATCTTCAAGTTCGCCGGCGGCCTCTGCGGCAGGATGCGAGGCTCCCTAGGCCATGTGAACATCCTCGCCTCCCTGATCTTCTCAGGCATGACAGGCTCGGCCATTGCCGATGCCGCAGGCCTTGGCAAGATAGAGATAGCAGCGATGAAAGATGATGGCTACGATGCCGAGTTTGCCTGCGCGATCACCGCCGCATCGGCTACCATCGGGCCCATCTTCCCCCCTTCCATACCCCTGGTGATCTATGCCATGCTGAGCAGCACCTCCGTAGGGGCCCTCTTCATGGGTGGGATGATCCCAGCCATCCTCTTGGCCCTCTTCTTGATGATCTACGTTGCCATCGTCTCCAAGAAACGAAACTACCCCAGGGGGGAGAGGATCGTATGGAAGACCTTCCTGCGCTTCACCTTCAGCGCCCTGCCCGCCTTGATGACCCCGGTCATCCTCCTGGTGGGAATCTACACAGGGGTCATGACCCCGACAGAAGCCGGAGCCATAGCCGGTCTCTATGCCATCCTTGTATCGGTCTTTGCCTATAGGGCAATGGGCATACAGGACCTCATTGAAGTGGTGAAAACCTCCATCAAGGACATTGGGGCAACCAGTATCATGATCGGGGCAGCCGCTGTCATCAGCTACATCGTTGCAAGGGAACAGCTTGCAGCCAACATCGGCAACTGGATCCTCAGCTTCACTGCAAGCAAGTACACCTTCCTCTTCCTGGTGAACATAGTCATCCTTATCTTGGGTATGTTCATGGACACCTCCACCATCCAGCTGGTCTTTGTCCCCATCATGATCCCTGTAGCCAGTGCCTTGGGGATCGACATGGTCCACTTTGGCCTGGTTGTTACCTTCAATATGATGGTAGGGCTCTCTACCCCACCGTTTGGCATGCTCCTGTTCATAACCTCCGGCATATCCGGAACCCCCTTGAAAGGCATCATGCGCGAGATCATCTGGCCCATCATTGTCATGTTGATTGTCCTGGTAATCATCACCTACATCCCCGAAGTCACCCTTTTCCTACCAAAGGCAACCGGGCTTATCGTATAAGGAGTCCTATCCATGAAAAAAATCTATAACGGCTGTTGGCCGACTATGATCACCCCATTTACCGAAGAGAACAAGGTTGACTTCAAGGCAGTATCTGCCCTGGTCGACTGGTATGTAGAGCGTGGCTGCGATGGCATCTTCGCCGTTTGCCAATCCAGCGAGATGTTCTTCCTCTCCGAGCAGGAGAAGCTTGACATAGCCAAGGCTGTTGTCGAGGCCTCTGATGGTCGGGTGAAGGTCATCGCCTCTGGACATACCGCCGACGGCCACCACCAGCAGATCCAGCAGCTAGGTGCGATGGCAGAGACAGGCATCGATGCCGTAGTTCTGGTGGCCAACCGCATGGCAAAGCAGGAAGAAGGCGAGACGGTCTTCACAGCCAATGCAGAGGACATCTTTGCCCAGCTTCCCTCTGTCACCTTTGGCCTCTACGAGTGCCCCTACCCGTATTTGCGTCTGCTCTCTGACGAGTTTCTCGCCTCCTGTGCAAAACGGGGGAAGCTGGTCTTCCTCAAGGACGTGTCCTGCAGCCTGGAGATCGAGAAACGCCGTGTCGAGCTGGTGAAGGGAACTGACCTGGCCCTGTTCAACGCCAATACCTCCACCTTGCTGGACTCCCTCATTGCAGGCTACCACGGCTACAACGGGGTGATGGCGAACTTCCACATCGACATCTACAAATGGATGTACACCCATTACAAAACCCAGCCTGAGCTTGCCAGGGAGGTCAGTGACTTCCTTACTATTGCAGGGATAACTGAGGCACGTTCGTATCCTGTCAATGCAAAATACCACTGCGACCTGACAGGAGTCCCGATGAGCCTGACCACCCGGTCGAAGAGTGTGAGCCTGCTCAACGAGAACGGCATCCATGAGATCGAAAGCCTCATCAGGCTGGAGAGTGCCATGAGAAAGCGCCTGGGGCTCAACCTATGAACAAGGCGAAGGCCCTGCTCAAGGCAATGCACGAGGGAGGCTGCAAGGTCATCGGTGGCCATGTATTCTTCACCGACCCTTCCATTACAGAAGCCATGGCCGTCTACGGCTATGACTTCATCTGGATCGACGCAGAGCATGGCCCCTTCGACAAGCACAACCTGCAGATGCATGTGATGGCTGCCAATGCCGGAGGCTCTGCAGCCTTTGTACGGGTTACGGAAAACAATCCTGCCGTCATCAAGCCTGTCCTGGAGATGGGGATCGACGGGATCATCATCCCGATGGTCCTCACCGCAGAAGAGGCATCGGATGCCATCAAGGCCTGCCTCTACCCCCCTTCGGGTATCAGGGGATTCGGGCCCAGAAGGGCCATCGGGTACAACCAGATCCCCATCGGGACCTACCTGCAGGAAGCGGAATCTTCCTTCCTCCGCATTGTCCAGATCGAGCATAGCAAGGCTGTCGAGAACATTGAGGCCATTTTGGCGGTACCAGGCCTTGATGCCATCATCATCGGCCCCAACGACCTTTCCGCCTCGATCGGGCTTTTGGGAAACAGCATGCAACCCCAGGTGCTAGCCTTGGGAAAGAGGATCATCCTCTCTGCAAAGAAGGCAGGTATCCCGGTAGGGGTGTCGATCGGGCCGGACGAGAGGGCGATCAGGACCTGGATCGATATGGGCCTGGATTTTATCAGTGTAGGGGATGACATCTCCTTCCTGCAGCAAGGGGCAAACCGGACCCTCTCGCTGGTACAAGCATTGGTGTAGCACTTTTCCGGTATTTGCAGTATTGTAGGCCAGTTTCATGCAACAAGTAGGAGTCCACGGTGAAGATTGCTGACATTTCCCTCTCACGAACAAACTTAAGCCAGCAAGTTGCCGACCACCTGGAGGAGGTTATCCTCTCCTCCCCCACCTCCAGGGTTTCAGAAAAGCTGCCCTCCGAGATGGCACTTGCAAAACAGTACAATGTAAGCAGGCCCATCATCAGGGAAGCGATGAAACTGCTCCAGGAGCGTGGCCTGCTGACCCTCAAGAACGGATCGGGAGCCTATGTGACACGGCCTGAGACGGACACGGTGATGAATGCGGTAAGCCGCATCATGCAGGTCGACAACATCAGTGCAGAAGAGCTTACCCAGATGCGGGGGATCCTGGAACTTTCCTCCGTTGACCTTGCAGTCCAATACATCACCGACGAACAGGTGGAGGAGATGCGCGAGATCCTTTCCAGTTTTGCTGATACATCCCTGCCGCTAAAGCAGAGGGTATCCCTTGATGAAGCCTTCCATATTGCCATTGCAAAAGCCGGGAAGAACAACCTTCTGGTAATGTTCATCACCGTACTGACCTCACTTCTACGCGAATATATGGGCAAGGGCATCCTGGTTGATGGTGGCGTGGAAGATGCCATCAAACGACACTGGGAAATCTTCTATGCCCTGGAAAAGCGTGATGCAAAAGCTGCCCACAAGGCAATGGTCGACCACCTGAGGGTCTCCAGCGAGAATGTGATGGAGTTTGACAAACAGGGTATCCACCCTTCAAGGAAGGCAGAAAAAAGGAGCTAGCAGCCGCTGGCTCTTTTTTTCGTGCCCAGGAAGCCCTGATCCACCCATCCGCATCCTAAGGATGTAGATACAAGCAACATAGTTTCGATTGTTGTTGACCTTACCGTTACGGTAAGGTGTATAGATGTACACAGGAGGCAGCAGATGGAATATACCATTGGAGCCCTTGCAGAAATTGCAGGCATCACGACCAGGACCCTACGCCACTATGAGGGGATGGGCCTGCTCAAGAGCCTGAAAACCAACAGTTCAGGCTATCGCATCTATGGGGATGCAGAGGTAGACCGTCTTCAGCAGATCCTCTTCTACCGCGAGCTGGGTTTTGACCTGAAGGGTATCAAGGCAATACTCGACAATCCAGAATTCGACCGTCTGCACGCCTTGGAATCGCACAGGAGAGCACTGATGGAAAAACAAAGGGAAATCGGAACACTTATACAGACAGTCGAAAAGAGCATCCAGGCATGCAAAAAAAACAGACCCATGAAAGAGCGCGACAAGTTTGAGGGGTTCAAGCGGGAGCTGGTCAGAAAGAATGAAAAGACCTACGGACAGGAGGTACGAAACTCCTTTGGGGAGGAGGAGCTTTTCAAGGCCAATGCAAAGATGCTGAACATGAGTGAGGCAGACTATGCAGAGTTTGATGCCCTTGCCAAGGAAATCCTGGAGAAGCTCAAACAGGCAGAGGCTGCAAAGGACCCCTCATCGGGCCTTGCCCAGGAAGTGGCAAGATTGCACAAGCAGTGGCTACTCCATACCTGGACCACCTACAGCCCAGAGGCCCATGCAAACCTCGCCCAGACCTATGTCGATGACCCAAGGTTTGCAGCCTACTACCAGGGTAGGGCGGCCTTTCTCAGGGATGCCATCCAAATCTTCACCAAGAAGCGTGTAAGCCCTACGGCGTAGCATCTTCTCCTGCCTTCGGTTTCTGTTTCTTCCTTCCCTTTTCTCCCACCCCTCTTGCATTCTCCTCAAGCCTGAAGAGAATGATCCTTCTGACCAAATCCAAGGGAAGAGGCCTGTCCATGGGAAACTGGATGGCACCCTTGGAGGTATGGTAGGGGAGAAGCTCTTCAGAAAAGCGATCGATTGCGTCCGGTAGGGGATAGAGGCCGATGTGGGCCTTGAATGCAGCAAAATATATGAGGTCCCCCTTGTATAGGAAGGTGGGCATCGCATACTTGATCGTCTCATCCACAGCCGGTACCAACTCATGGACAAGGAGGCGCAGAGCCTTCAGCCGGCTCTGCTGCTCCTCTGGAAACTGTGCGATATACCTATCGATCCTTGGATCCCTGGTATTCATTGTTCACTCTTTCCTTACGTTGTCAGTTCGTCGATGGCCGTGAGCTCTTCAGGGGTGAAGGACGACCCACCCTTGATGGCGAGCAGGTTCTCCTCCAGCTGGGCAACAGAACTTGCCCCGATAAGCACTGAGGTGACCCGCTTGTCCTTGAGCAGCCAGGATATGGCCATCTCCGAAAGGGTCTGTCCACGCTCCTTTGCGATCCTGTCCAACTTGTTGAGCTTTGCCACCACTGCCTCGGTGATGTTGGTTGCCTTGAGGAAACGGTTCTCGCTTGCCCGGGAGCCTGCTGGGACCTTTCCATCGAGGTAACGGGAGGTCAACAGGCCTTGGGCAAGTGGGGAGAAGCAGATCATGCCAACCTCACCAGCGAGGGCATCAAGCAACCTATCCTCCTCTGTCCAACGGTCGAGCATCGAATAGCGTACCTGGTCCAGGATACAGGGACAGCCCATCCCCTTCAGCAGTGCCTGGGCCTGCAGGGCCTCCTTGGCGTGGTAGTTGCTGATGCCTACATAGAGGGCCTTTCCCTGGGCAACCAACGAAGCCAAGGCACCCATGGTCTCTTCCAGGGGTGTATTGGGGTCAGGCCTGTGGTGGTAGAAGATGTCCACATACTCCAGGCCCATACGCTTCAGGCTCTGGTCACAGCTGGAGATCAGGTACTTGCGGGAGCCAAAATCCCCATAGGGGCCAGGCCACATCAGATATCCTGCCTTGGTGGATATGATCAGCTCATCACGGTAGGGGCCAAGCTGCTCCTTGAGGACCTTACCGAACCGGATCTCGGCGCTTCCAGGCTCCGGGCCATAGTTATTGGCAAGGTCAAAGTGCGTGATGCCGTGGTCAAAGGCAGTGCACAGTATGGCTGTAGCCACACTATGGTCGGCATCGGTTCCGAAGTTGTGCCAAAGCCCCAGAGAAAGCTCCGGAAGCTTCAGGCCACTCTTTCCAGCATAACGGTAGTGCATCTCTTCATAACGGTTCGTATTTGGTGTGTAGTTCATACCATGACTATACACCAATGAAGAGCGTGGTCAAGAGAAGCTGGAAAGCTTTTTCCTGCTTGCCCATCTATGCTATAGTCCAGCTATGAACAAAACAGCCGAAACCTTTCTTACCCTCGTAAGGATGAACTCCGTCTCTGGTGATGAACATCGCATAGGCCTCTATCTGGAGACCCAGCTGCTCGCACTGGGACTTTCCACCAGTTGGGATGAAGGGGGTAACCTCTACGCCTACCTGCCAGGGGAGGGAGAGACCATCCTGCTCAATGCCCATATGGATACAGTTCCCCTCGCCGTCGACGTTGAACCTCTTGTCGATGACGGCAGGGTCCACACAGGGGGAAAGAGTGCCCTGGGTGCAGATGACAAGGCTGCCATCAGTGCCATACTCACCGTCCTGGATACCATAAAAAGGGAGAGCCTTGCCCACCCGAACCTGGTGATCCTCTTCTCGGTGAGGGAGGAGCTAGGCCTGCAGGGTATCGCAGAGGTGGATATGGACAAACTCTCCTCGGTCGATTATGGCTATACCTTCGATGCCGAAGGGCCTGTCGGCTCCTTCATCACAGCAGCCCCTGGGTCAGCAAAGCTCGATGTCACCTATGGGGGAAAAGCGGCCCACGCAGGGTTTTCCCCTGAAGCGGGCATCAGTGCCATCCAGATGGGAAGCGATGCCATCAGTGCCATGCATCTCTTGCGCATCGATGAGGAGACCACTGCCAATGTAGGCTCATTCCTGGCTCCTGGGAGCCGGAACATTGTCTGTGACAGGGCAACACTCTCCCTGGAGGCGAGGAGCCTGGACAAGGCCAAGCTTACGGCCCAACTGGAACACATGAAAACATGCCTGAACGACGCAGCCGCCAAACATGGGGGGCAGGTCACCATCGAAGAGACAACCCTCTATGAACCATATAGGCATGATACAACAACCCAAGTTTTTTCCACTCTGAAGGAAGCTTGCTCCAGGATAGGGCTCCCCTACCAGGAACACCCCACCCTGGGTGGCAGTGATGCGAATGTCCTCAACGCAAAGGGCCTTGTCACTGTTGTCTGCACGACAGGCTACGAGAAGCCCCATACCAGAAGCGAATCCATTCCTCTCCAAGAGCTGGACACGTTGACGGCACTGGTGCAAGAACTGGCAACCATAAGGAAGGGATGATGGACAGTGTAACTATCATAGGATGTGGGGCTGTCGGTGCGATGTACGGTCTCAGGCTCCACCAGGCACTGGGAAAGGAAAAGGTTGTCTTCTTGGCCGAGGGACAACGCAAAACCCGCTATGAAGACGAGGGCCTCATCATCAACGGCGAACGGGTGGACTTCACCTTTGTCGAGCCCAAGGATGCACAGGTCAGCGACCTGGTCATCCTGGCAACCAAGAACCTCCAGCTAGAGGAGTCGGTGAAGCAGATCAGGAAGGCTGTGGGGGAGCACACGGTCATCCTCTCCCTGCTCAATGGCATAGAGAGCGAACAGAAGCTCATCGAAGCGTACGGAGATCCCCATGTGTTGTACGGATTTGCCGTAAGCCTCAACTCAACCCATGTAGGGAATCACATCGACTTTACCGAAGAGGGAAGAATCATATTTGGGGAGAAGGACAATCGCAAGACCGACCGTATCATGGCCATTGCACAGCTGTTCTCCCGTTCCAGCATCACCTATCTGATTCCTGAGGACATACGCCTGGAACTCTGGAAAAAGTTCATGCTCAACACCGCCTACAACACCATCAGCAGCCTCTGCAGGGCAACCTATGGGGACCTCAAGCAGGAGAGTGTAAGAGTGCTTGCCCATCAGGTGAGCAAGGAGGTTCAGGCTGTCGGCCAAAGGGAGGGCATCGCCCTTACCGATGCCATGATCGAGCAAAACTACCACACAGTCACCGCTTTGGGATTTGCAGGAAAAACCTCCATGTGCCAGGACATGGAGGCTGGAAGGAAGACCGAGAACAACTGGTTCTGCTCGGCAGTGGTCAGGCTGGGAAAGGCCCATGGCATCCCCACCCCGGCCTGTGAGATTCTCTCCCTCTTGGTCGAATCTTCAGAGGCAGTACAGCTTAGACTGATTTCAGCTCAGAATCGGCACTCTTCTTAGCTTCGAGCATGTACTTGATAAGTTCTTCCATCTGCCCTTCAGGGCACTTGGTGCAGTAGACGTGGATCTCGCTGGCCGATGATGGGGTGTTTTTTGCCATCTCCAGCAGCCTGTGCTTTTCCAGGATCCGTACTGCAGGCACATTGTATTTTCTTGCAATGGTGTCCCTTGCGATGAAGAAGTGCTTGAGGTAGGTCTTCTCTTCCTTGTTCATGTATTTCCAGGAGTCGAACTTGGTCCAACCTGGCTTGTCCGGCCCTTTTGGCTTGGCAATCGTTGCCATGGTCGTCGCCACCTGCTCTGCAAGGCCTTTTTCCTCAATGAGGGCGATAAGGATCTTCTTCAGGGAAAACAGGTATGCCACATCGCCAAGTGCATACTGGATCTGGTCATCTTTCAGAGGTCTCTTCAGCCAGTTGGTCATCTGGTTCTTCTTCTTGTTGCCAACCGGGACCTCATCCTGCACCCCAAGGTGCATGGCAACCAGGCCGGTGAGGTTACCGGTATAGCCCAAGGCAAGGGCGGGCACCCTGATGTCATATATGTTCGCTAGGGAGATATCGTACCCCTTACGTACCAGGGCAGAGTCGCTAGCGCAGTCGAACATGATTTTCTCCAGGTCGGAGTCTTCCAGAAACTGCTTCAGGGCAGGGACGCTAACCTTGAAAGGATCGAGGATATAGTAGAGTTCTCCATCGAAGACCTGTACCAGACAGAGGTGTTCCCCGTATATGTGCAGGTTGAACTCCCCTTCAAAATCCATGGCGATAGTAGTGATGCCTCTTTGTTTCCAACTTTGCAAAAGATCTGAAAGTTTCTTATCCGAATCAATGGTGCTATAGGTGTACATATTTTGCTAGTATATCAGATTCAGGGATGAGTGAACACCGAAGGCTTCCCTTGCAGGAAGCCTTCGTAAGAGATATCCAGACCATTGTGCTACTTGTTGAGGGTAGCTTCCTTGGGAATGACCAGGTTGAGGAATATGCCCACCAGTGTAGCAAGGGCCACACCACCGAGGGAGAACTCCATATGCTCTCCCATGGCAAAGTTGAGCACACCACCACCGATTCCGATGACCAGGATGACACTGCTGATGGTCAGGTTGCGCTTGTCCTCATAGTCAACACCACTGTCGACCAGGGTCCTCAGGCCGCTGGAGGCGATGGTTCCGAACAGCAGCATGGAGATGCCTCCCAGGACAGGATTGGGGATGGTCTGGATCAAGGCGCCGAATTTGGGGAAGAAGGAGAGGAAGACGGCGAAGACTGCAGCACCGCCGGTTACCCAGACGCTGTAGACCCGGGTAAGGGCCAAAACGCCGATGTTCTCACCGTAGGTGGTATTTGGTGGACCACCCCAGAAGGATGCCCACAAGGTTGCAATACCGTCGCCGGCAAGAGTCCTCTCAAGACCCGGATCCTTGTAGAAGTCCTTCCCTACTACCTTTGAGATGGTAAGGGTATCGCCAAGGTGCTCGCAGATCGTAGCCAGGGATACGATGATGAAGGTTACACTGGCCACAAGGTTGAACTTGGGGAAGGCAAAGGTGGGAAAGCCAAACCATGCTGCCTGGTGAACACCCTCAAAGCTGATCAAGGCAAAGGCAGGGAAGAAGAATCCCATCAGCAAGGTAAAGAAGTAGCCAGTCAGCAGCCCTATCAAGAGGGGGATGATACTGAAAAACCCCTTGGAAAAGATATTTGCCACGATCGTGACAGTTAGGGTCACGCTGGCGATGACAAGGAAGAAGAGGCTGTAGTTGCCGTTGGCATCGTTCATCGCCATGCCCATGGCAGTCGGGGCGAGGTTCAGTCCGATGACAATGATCACAGAGCCTATCACCACTGGAGGGAGGGCCTTGCCAAGCCAGTTGTGGCCAGTCTTCTTGATGATCGAGGCAACCAGGACGTAAAAGAGACCTGAGACGAACGCACCTCCCATGGCATAGGGCATCCCATACGTGGAGGAGATGGCGATGAGAGCCGGGATGAAGGCGAACGAGGAGCCCAGAAAGGCCGGAACCTTTGCCCCGGTGATCAGGATGTAGATCAAGGTACCAGTGCCTGCAGTAAAGAGTGCAGTGCTGGGACTTAGGCCAGTCAGGATCGGGACGAGGATGGTTGCCCCAAACATGGCAAACACGTGTTGGATGCTCAAGGGTATCCACTGGCTGAGAGGTGGCTTGTCGGCCGGTCCATACTTCATTTTCGAGGAGGGCTGGTGTCCCATGAAAAACTCCTTGTGCCTGCACAACAAAGCCTTGTACTCATCGATGATGCAGGTAGAGGGGGGTATAAGATGATGACTTTCTAGGAAGTCTCTCAATCCTACCGAAAAACCAGAGATAAGGGGAAGTATGTAAACGTATCTTTAGCAAGAAAAGCACCGCCCACCACAACAGAATACAACACAACTGCCTAAGAGTGCCTGAATAGTGGATAGAGGGCGCCAAAAACCATGATGACCGGTGCGAATACGAGAACCGCCAGAGAGAAGAGCAGAAGCAGGGGGAGGCTCTCCGTCATATGCAAAAACCACCGGGGAAAGGGTGTATCCTCTGCTTGTACCGCTTCTTGTCTGTAGTGTTCCATGGCAACCTCCTCTGTCTATGTCCAAAGGATACACCACCACCTATGACATCGGATGTCATAGGAAGAGAATATTAGATGTTTTTTGCCTGGGTTGCCATCTCTTGTACCGCCTGTTTCCACATCTGGACAAACTGGGGCGGAGAAAGGGGAAGAGCTGAAGGGCCAAAGGAGAGGATCTTTGACAGGATCTCCTGCATGTTGGCTACAGGAACGGTGACCTGGAGGGCCTGTTGGCCATCGACATCCATCCGTTCCACCACCTGGTCCTTGTGCCAGGTCTGCGTGGAGAGTGTATTGCTCGCCCACCCATATACACGAAAGGTCACAGAAATGACCTTGTTCCCCATGAAGATGCCGTACCCTCCATGGATGAAGGTTTCCAGCTCCTCCTCCGTGAAGGAGCTGGTGAACCGGTCCCCCTGGATCTGCTCTATCCTCTCGATCCGGGAGAGGTGGAAGGTTCTCAGCTCCTTGTTCTGACGGTCGAACGAGAGCAGATACCACCTCCCACTGTAGTTGACCAGCCTCAAGGGCTCGATGTGCCTAGTCGACCTCTCGCCTTTTGCATTCCGGTAGCACATGCTCATCCGGTCCTCACTCTTCATCGCCGAGCATATCTTGTTGAATACGGCATAGTCTGGCCAATCCTGTACTGGGGTGATGAAGACAATCTTGCTTGCCAGGCTCCTGTACCCCTGCTCAAGGCCGCTGTCCAACCCCTCACTGACCATGTCAGTCACCACCGACATGGCTCCCTGGGACTCAGCAAGGCTCTTGAACATCGCATTGAGCACCAGCATCCGTTCATTGGAGTTGCTCATCATGGAGAATTCGGTGGTATAGACATACCCCTTCTCCTTGATCTCGTACGAGAGGGGGGCCTGCAGCGTATCACGAAGATAGTCGAAATCACGCATGACCTGGCGTTTGGATATCTCGAATTTTTCGGTTATCTGGCTCGTGGTGACCTTCCCATCCTCAAGGATTTTCCGGTTGATGTAAAAGATTCTCTCTATCTGGCTCATAGGGGAGAGTATAGCAAGGAACTGAGAGGAATGGGTACGAAAAAAGGGCTCTCATGATACAGAAAGCAGGACGGCCTCCCTGGGGAGACCGTCCTGAAATATAGTGTGTTGGAAATGGGTGGTTACTTGGCAGCCCTGAGGTCAGCTTCAAGCTTATCCAGGAAGGTAGCAAGTTCCTTGGGAAGGTGCTTGCCAAACATTGGATAGTGATTGGTGCGGATGTCCTTGACTTCTTCCAACCAGCCATCGATATCTACGCTGAGCAGTTCCTTCATGTCCTCTTCGGAAACTCCGACAGGACGATCGATTGCATCAAGGGTAGGCATGATGCCAATTGGGGTCTTGACATACTTTGCAGTCCCTTCACAGCGCTCGAATACCCACTTCAGTACGCGGCTATTCTCACCGAAACCGGGCCAGAGCCACTTGCCTTCATCAGTCTTGCGGAACCAGTTCACATAGAAGATCTTAGGAAGCTTCTCTGCATCTGGGGCAGCGTGGCCGACATCCAACCAGTGCTGGAAGTAGTCGCCCATGTTGTAGCCGCAGAAGGGCAGCATGGCAAATGGGTCACGTCTGATGGTACCGGCCTTGACGTCAAGGGCAGCAGCGGTAACTTCGGAACCAACGATGGATCCAAGGAATACACCATGGCTCCAGTCATTGCTCTGGTGTACAAGAGGAATGGTGTGAGGTCTTCTTCCACCGAAGAGGATGGCACTGATGGGCACACCCTTGGGATCTTCCCACTCAGCGGCAATGCTTGGGCACTGGGAAGCAGGAGCGGTGAAACGGGCATTCGGATGTGCTGCAGGCTTCTGGGTCTTGTCAGCCTTGTTCTGCACCCATTCGTTGCCATTCCAGTCGATCAGCTTGCCAGGAGCATCGTAGCCAATGCCTTCCCACCATACGTCATTGTCCTCGGTAAGGGCAACGTTGGTGAAGATGGTGTTGGAAGAGGCAGAAACCAGGGCATTGTAGTTGGAGGAGGCAGAAGTGCCGGGGGCAACGCCGAAGAACCCAGCTTCTGGGTTGATGGCGTAGAGCTGGCCGTCAGAGCCGTACTTCATCCATGCAATGTCGTCACCGACGGTCTCGACCTTCCAGCCAGGAACGGTAGGGATAAGCATTGCAAGGTTGGTCTTTCCACAAGCCGAGGGGAAGGCACCGGTCAGGAAGCGGCTCTTGCCTTCAGGGTTGGTGATCTTGAGGATGAGCATGTGCTCGGCAAGCCAGCCTTCGTCACGTGCAAGCACGGTGGCGATACGCAGGGCAAGGCACTTCTTTCCTAGCAGGGCGTTCCCGCCGTAGCCTGAACCATATGACCAGATCTCTCTGGTTTCCGGGAAGTGGGAGATGTATTTGTGTTCCATGGGAGCACAGGGCCAGATTCCACCATCACTCTCACCTTCAGCAAGAGGCTTGCCTACAGAGTGGAAGCAGGGAACGAAGTAGCCATCGGTTCCAAGGACATCAAGGACTTTCTTGCCGACACGGGTCATGATCATCATGTTGGTTACGACGTAGGGGCTGTCAGTGAGCTCTACTCCAATCTTGGCAATGTCTGAGCCAATGGGTCCCATGGAGAAGGGGATTACATAGAGGGTGCGGCCTTTCATGCATCCGCGGTAGAGATCGGTCATCTCTTTCTTCAGTTGTTTGGGATCCATCCAGTTATTGGTTGGGCCGGCAGCATCCTGGGTCTCGGAAGCGATGTAGGTACGTTTCTCTACACGAGCTACGTCGGAAGGGTCTGAGAGAAACAAAACACAACCAGGCTTCTTGGCGGGATTCAGTCTCGTAGCTAAACCACTTTCAACAGTAAGATTGATCAATTCATCGTACTGCGAGGAACTTCCGTCTGCGAGCACAATAGCATCTGGGGTGGTGAGTTCTGCAAACTCTCCAATCCACTTTTTAAGTCCAGCATGTTTAATGTCTTTGACGTTCATGGACTACTCCTTATCATCTAGGTATTGAGCAATTCTTCACTAAGTGGAGAGTTGCTCACCTTTCACGTTACCTGTTTTTCCAATCTTTATCAATACGGTTGGCGATGCACAATCGATATTTTTTTCATGGATACAGTTGTTGGCTCATCTCTAGAACATGGTCCCATGAAACCGGGAATTGAAGCTCAGATAGAGCTCAGGGGGGACATCATCGGGGATGTCCAAGAGGAAATCCGAAATTTTCTTTATCCTGTCCTTCAGGGAGTCCTTCTTGTTGTGGTCCGCTTCCTTGAGGGCCTCCAGGCTCTCTTGGATGATGAGATGGGCGTTCTTCACCTCCTGCAAGGCCATCTTGTAGCGCTGGCTCAAATCCAGGATCATCTGCCGGGTCTCCTCGGGGTGTTCCTCGATAAAGGCGGGAAACGAGTGCTGGGAAATCTCCACCATGGTACAGTCGGTCAAGGCAACGGCAGTAGCGTTTCTTGGGTCTGCCTCAAACAACCCCATCTCACCCAGGCTTGATCCTGGCAAGGATATCTCAAAGAGTTGGAACTGCTGGGGGGTATGGTAGTTGAGGAAGAGGGCAACCGTCCCGCTGCGCAGGAGAAACATGGTGGAACAAGGCGCTCCCTGCTCGTAGATAACCGTCCCTTTTGGTAGCTCCAGTATCGGGTTCTCTCCGTTTTTTGCTGTCTGCATTCAGGCCCTCCATTATGGTGATGGTACAAGTATACCCTTCAGATAGGGTTACAGACAAGTGGTGACATTTTCCTTGCCCAGCGATAGTTCCGTGATACACTGAATCATCATGAGTCAAAGAACACCCATCAGGACACGAGAAAAGCTTGCATACGGTTTCGGGAACTTCGGGCAAAACATGCTCTACAGCTTCATGGCCAACTTCTTGCTCTTCTTCTATACGGACATTTTCGGCATCCTGCCGGCAGTTGCAGGAACCATCCTCCTGGTAGCCCGCCTTTGGGATGCCATCAACGACCCGATGATGGGAATGCTTGCCGACAAGACCCGCTCGCGGTGGGGAAAGTTCAGGCCCTACCTCCTGGTTACCCCCATCTTCTTCGTTCCCTTTGCCGTTGCTTCCTTCAGCGCCCCGTCCTTGGGCATGGGAGGCAAGATTGCATGGGCTGCCATAACCTACATAGCCTTCGGCATGATCTACACAGCCAGTGACGTACCCTTCTGGGCCTTGAGCAGCGCCATTACCGATGACACCAACGAACGCAACAGCCTGGTTGCCTACCCCCGCCTCTCCGCCACCCTGGCAGTGGCCATCGCAACGCTTGCAACCCAGCCGCTGATATACCTCTTCTCAAGGGAGGGCAAGCCAGCCTCTGGCTACCAGATGACCGCCCTGGTCTACAGCGTGCTCACCGTAGCCTGCTTTGCCATCACCTTCTTCTTCGTCAAGGAGAGGGTCCAGCCCGTACAGGATGAAAAGAGTCATTTCAAGGACATCCTCACCATTTTCGGAAGCAACAAGCCCCTGCTGTTGGTCATCATCAGCGGATTCTTCACCGGAATCGGGCAGACGGCAAAGCTCTCCATGCTCATCTACTATGCAAAGTACAACCTCGGCAATGAGCTGCTCTATACCCTCTTTGCAGGCATCAACATCCCCTTCATCCTCATCGGCATCTCCACCGTCCCCTACTTCAGCAAGCGGTTCGGCAAGAAGGCAACCTGCATCGGATACTATGCCATCTACGCCCTTGGTTCTTTGGGCTTCTTCTTTGTAGGGTGGGAAAACTTCCCCCTCCTGATGGTGTTCAACTGCATCAGCAGCCTGGGAATGGCCAGCCCACAGGTAATCCAGACCGCCATGATTGCCGATACCATCGAGTATGGGGAGCTCAAGACAGGGAAACGGACTGAGGGGACCATCTTCTCCAGCCAGACATTCCTGGCCAAGCTTACCGCTGCCGTCACCTCCGTGATGATAGCAACCTCGCTTGCCGCGGTGGGCTACCTTCCCAACGCTGTCCAGGGCCCGCAAGTATTGCAGGGTATCCATGCACTTACTGCCTTCATCCCCTTCTTCAGCAGTATTTTGGGCATCATTCCCATCGCTCTCTACCCACTGTCGGAAAGCCGCCACACTCAGATAGTAGAGCAGCTCCACCAACAAAGGCGGAACACCTTAGATTGACACGATTTGGCAGTGCCGCTACCCTAATCCCAGGAGACTGGAACGAATCGGTTTCCAAAGGATGTATTATGACTGAACTAGCACTGCCGGCAGGTTCCCTACAAGCGGCCCTGGTTGCCTTCAATGAGGGCGCCGATGCCACCTACCTGGGCATGCGCAATTTTTCTGCACGGAAAGAAGCAACAAACTTTAGCCTGGAGGACCTCTCCAAACTAAGACAGTTTGCCAACGAACACAACAAAAAAATCTATGTGACGGTCAATACCCTCATCGATGACGAGCAGATCTCCGAAGTGGTGAAAACCCTGCGGCAGATAGCCTTCATCGGCTGTGACGGCATCATCGTCCAGGACCTCGGGGTTGCCCGAATAGTAAAGAACCAGTTCCCTTCCCTCTCCTTGCACGGCAGCACCCAGCTTGCGGTACACACGATAGAAGGAGTCAGGGAACTTGAACGTCTTGGCTTTTCCCGTGTGGTGCTTGCCAGGGAGCTGACCCTTGAGGAAATCCAGACCATCAGGGAGGCCTGTCCCAATATTGAGCTGAAGGTCTTCATCCATGGCTCACTCTGCTATGGATTCTCAGGCCTGTGCACAGCCAGTGAACAGCTATGCGGCCGAAGCGCCAACTGTGGGGCATGTGCCCAGATCTGCCGCTCCTGGTTCGCCCTTGAGGCCGATCCGAGCGTACATGCAGCACTCTCCCCCACACCCGAAGGGAAAGAGACTGGCTGGTACTTCTCCATGAGCGACCTCAAGGCTGGGGATGTTGCAAAAACACTCCAGGATATGGGGATCGACAGCCTGAAGGTAGAAGGAAGGATGAAAGGCCCTGCCTACACCCTTGCCGCCTCCAGGTACTACCGGGCCGTACTTGACGGAAGTGCGACAGAAGAGGAAAAACAGGCCCTTGACGAGAGCCTCTCCATTGTATTTGCCAGAAGGCAGACCAAGGGCTGGCTCGGCGACTATGGACGGGTCGGGCATAACTTCGAGGTCAGGACAGCCCCAACCTTGGGAAGCACCAGCTTTCCCAGCCACAGGGGAGTTCCTGCTGCCAAGATCAAGGTGGTCAAGAAGGACTATGCCATCGTCACGGCCCTGCGCGACATTGCGATCCGCGATGGCCTGATGTACTACACAAAAGGCAAGAAAGACCCCATCGAAGCGATCAAGTTCGGCCTGAGCGGCATCTTCGACCAGAAGGGCAAAAGCCTCGCCTTTGCCTACAAGGGGGAGACTGTAGAGGTTGACCTCCCACGCAACGAGGAGCTTCCCCATGCGGGAGAGATGCTCTACCTCATCAGCCTGCACGACCAGAACCCTGCCTTGGTAAACGAGAACATTCCCACCACCAAGTTCCTGCTCGATACCCAGGTAGAGGTGCTGGAAAAGGACCTTGTCCTAACCACGGCCTTCAAGGGAAACACCATCTGCCACACCTATGAGATCGAGGTGGCAAAGGCTCAGAAGGACCAGGACCTGCAGCAGCATCTGGTCAATGTCTTCAGCAAGAGCGACACCTCATATTTCGGCCTTGGGGAGCTCGCCTTCGAGAACAAGACCGGGTTGGAGGACAACCAGGTATTCCTTCCCCTTTCCTGGCTGAAGGCCATCAGGAGGGATTGGTATTCCTGTCTGGACAATGAGCTTGCCAAATGGATGACCGCCGATGAGCAGCCTGCTCCTGCTGAGGAAAAGCTTGAGGTTGAGAGTCTTCCCTCTCGCGAAAAGCTCTGCACCAAGGAGGGACTTCCCTACCTTGACCTGTCCATCCTTGCCAAGCAGTTCTCTGCAGGGAAAAAACCGGAGGGTATCCTCTTCTTCGAGAACAACCTCTTCTACCTCCCCCTCTCCCCTGTCATATTCGGCGAGGAGCAGTTCTTCAAGGACCTCGATACCGTCGTATCGTACTTGAGGAAGGAGGGCTATCTGGAGAAGACCCGGTTCGGGTTGAACAACATCGGCCAGCTTGAGTGGGCACGAAGCCAGAAGGACATCCTATGCTTCATCGACATCTACCTCTACCTGGGCAATGCCGAGAGTGCAAAGATGGCTGTTGAACTGCTTCCCAACCTTGCTGGAGGATATCTCTGGATGGAACGCGACCATTTCCAGGAGGAGAGGTGGCCTTTCACCCCTACCCTGGTAGGAAGTGAGTTCACCCCACCACTATTCATCAGCAGAAGCTGTTTCCGCCACGATTCCTTGATGCTAAGCTGTGAAGGCTGTCCGCTCAAGGGTTCCTGGTATGTAAAGCAGCAGAACCATCGCTACCATGTGATGGTGAACGACTGCATCACGACGGTGGTGAAAGCCTAGCTTACAGTGGCCCTTCGGGGCCACTTTTTTTGAACTGGGAGGTAAATGGGACAAAGTGGTAGGAGATCGGGAAGGCCAGCTCCCCCCGTTGGTCGAGCACCTCCAATTCAGGGAAGGTGACCCACTTTGCGTCAACGGTCTCCTCTTTCTGCAGTACCACCTCAATGGGCCATGCATCCTTTCTTACCAGAAAGATATCCACGAAGGAGGCTGCCTTGCGGGCAGTCCCCAGAAAGGTCATTTCCGAACTCTCGGCAATGATGCCGGTCTCTTCCCTCAGTTCACGCAGGGCAGCTTCCCTACTGCTCTCGCCTGCAAGGACAGAACCGGAAGTATTCTCCCACAGGTTGGGCAAAAGCTGCTTCTGGGCCGAGCGCAAGGTCAGCAGGATCTCCTGCTTCTTGTTTACTGTCCAGACGGAGACCACCACATGGTAGAGCCCTTCAGGGATGGGAACGCCCCGCTGGTGTACTCTTCCCAAGGGGTTACGGTCATTGTCATAGAGATCGAAGTATTCTGGCATAGAGCCACCCTAGCAAAATACCCCCCGACTACTCAAGACAGGAACACGGGAGAACGGAAGAAAAAATGAAGGTCACCCAAGACAAAAAAAGCTCCCACTGGACAATGCCAACAGGAGCTCTCTCGTATCTATCTGGACTCAGATCAGGTTGAAACGCTGCACAAAGGCCTCTGCGTTCTGGATGGAACCACCGGCTGCACCCTTAACGACGTTGTTGACCAGCAAGAGGAAGCCAATCTTTCCGTTCTTCTTCTTCAGGCGGCCTGTGTAGACCACCATCCCTCTTGGATTGCCCCAGAAAGCGTATTTGGGTTGGGGAAAGGTGTTGTCAGAACCATATTCGACAGGCAGAGCCGGAGTGGAGGGAAGGTCACACACAACCTTGAAGTTGTTCCAGTCGTCGATGACATCCTGCAGTTCGACATCCTGCTCAAAGTCCAGCCACACAGCTTCCAGGTGTCCGAACAGGACAGGAACGCGTACGGTGAAGGCATAGACCTCAGGATCGATGGAGAGGATCTTCTTGATCTCCTTCTCGATCTTCTCCTCTTCCCCTTTGATGAAGGGGATGCAGTTGTCGGTAATGTCAAAGGAGGAGAGGCCAGGATAGCCTGCGCCACTGACGCTCTGGTAGCTGTGCACCATGATGCTCTTGATACCATGTTTTCTCAGGGGAGCAACTGCCATGGCCAGGCCTGTGGTCACACAGTTCGCATTGGTCACGACGAAGCCTGTCTCCGGGTACCCCTGCTTCTTGATGAGGTCGAGCGACTCCAGGTTGGCTTCAGGAATGAGGATGGGCACATTGCTGTCATAGCGCATGGAAGCTGCGTTGGAGAAGACATAGAAGCCATTCTCCCTGAGCTGAGGTTCGGCTTCCCGTGCAACTTCGGCAGGGAGAGCGGAGAAGACAATGGTGACCCCTGCTTCCTTCATTGCGGCAAAGTTGAACTCCTTGACCTCGATGTCACGGATATTCTTGGGCATCTCAAGTGGCATGACCCAGTGGACTGTCGAAGCATACTTGAGCCCTATGCGTGAAGCGGAGGCTGTTGCATATGCTATTTCAAACCAAGGGTGGTCTGAGAGCATCCACATGAATACCTGACCTACTGCCCCAGTTGCACCAATTACGGCTACTTTAATTTTCTTGTCCATCTGAAATTCTCCCATATCGGATACCTATCCGCTAACCATTCACGTAAAGTAGTTGTACACTACTAGTTTTTGAGAAGAAATTCAATAGTTTTAAACAATAATATGATTATTTTAACAAATTGTTATTATATTAACACAAAAGTTTATCATACTGAACTTTTCTCAAGCCTTAGGCCTGCATCATCCCTTAGGAACTGTTAGGAAATAAACTAAGCGAAAGTCTCTGACGGAGATACCCAATAATTCCATTCCCCATGGAACTCATGCCTGCTGATATTGAGCTCCTCAAGCTCCCTATCTGAGACCTTGATTCCCTTCTCATACTCGTTGGTATCAAGTCCACATTTCACTCTCAGACCTTTTTGGGTCGTCGTGGATCCTATCAGGCTGATGATGACCGCCAACGAAACCAAGGGCCGTCCCCTCCAGTTCTTGCTTATATGGCTGAACATTCGGTGCTCGATCTTATTCCACTTGGAAGTCCCTGGAGGAAAATGGGAGACATGTATCTCCAGTCCGATCTCATTGGACAGGAGCTGCAATGACTTCTTCCAGAGCTTGTTCCTGCTCCCATTACTGCCACCCCCGTCAGCTGTGATATAGAGCTTGGTTGCCCCATGGTACTTGAGGCAACCCATCTCATCCCACCAGGAGCGGATGCTCTGGGCTGTGAACATTGCAGTGTCACTGCTGATGCCTACATTCACATACCCCTCGTTCTCCCTCACATCATAGATCCCATAGGGACTGGCCTTTCCCAAACCCAGGAGGGGGAAGTCATGGTCAAGCACTTGGGTGGGATCACCTTTAGGTGCGTACTCAACGCCGTTGTTCTTAAAGTTTCCGATGTTTTCTTTTTTCTTTGTGTCAACAGAAATTACAGGCAACCCTTCTTTCATGAAGCTCCTTGCCTTGGTATTGATGTGCTCAAACTGCGCATCCCTGTCCACATGGGCTTCGCCCACCTGCAGAGCCTTCTTGTTGAGCTGGAGACTATAGCCCAGACCCTCAAGAAGTTCCCCAACCTTGACGTAACTTATCTTATGGCCTTGGCTGACAAGCTCTGCCTCGAGGTTCCTGAGACTCTTTGTAGTCCAGCACAGGGGGTTCTCGGGATTTCCTATGGTGGTTTCTGAAACCAGAGCCTCAAGAGCTTTTGTGACACCAGGGTTGGTTTCCTCGATAGTTTTCCTTCCTGCACCCTCGGATCTTATACGTCCCATTCCTGCGGAGGAAGTTCGAGCTTTTGGATCGGATTCTGCCTCGGAAGCTTCCTTCATACCAAGAGAAATAGTCGAGCGGGCCGCTCCGGTAAGCTTGCTTAGAGCCTCGATGCCTCCATGGCCCAAAGCCAGTGCCTCAATGCCGAGAAACTTGCGCCTCTGATTTTCTGCAAGCATAGGCATTGCTTTGGCTACCCTGTTCTTTGTTGTTTCATCTAGTTCTATCATGAAAAAAGTATATCATATTGAGTCAATATATGCTATATATAGAGGATTAATTATCTAACAATTCCTTATGCCCCAGCTGGACAAATTGTGTAACAGGGAGGGTAAAGACAATCCCGTTGCCTTCCTGCTGCATGAAGGGAATTGCCGAAATTGCGGAGAGGATCTTTTCTGACTTCTCCTTTTCGACAAGGATCATCAACAGTTCCTTCTCAGGGACAAGGCTGGCACCGAAGAATTTCAAGTCGTCGGGTTTGCTGGTTCCCCTCCCGTCGATGATGGTACCCCCGCCGGCTCCGGCTTTTCTGGCTACATCCATCACATCCTCGGCATATCCGCTGGTACAGATTACCTGGACCATCTCCCATTCATTATGCATGGTTTGCACTCCTTCTGCTCTATGCCCTCTCTTGCTGGGGATTACCGCACAGATTCCATGTAGGTTGCTTGTATTGCGTATTGCATCAAATACCGCTTCATAGTGCTGCTCAAATACCAAGGTCAAGAGGATCTCTTTCCGAGACTCGCCCAGACAGAGCAAGGAGAGCAGGGCATTGCTTGCAGTACCCCTTCCGCGGAGAATGGTCCCTCCCGGACTGCCTGCCTTCTTTGCTATTGTCATGAGCTTTTCAGCCTCACCCTTTCCTACGATGGAAAGCAATAGGGTGCTGTTCATCCTTTCGCTCCTTTCAGTTCTATCTTTGCCTGTTTTCGCTTGTAGAGCAAGCCCAACAGCTGGATGGTCACCAGCGGTGTCATGGCAACAAATGCTACCACGCCAAATGCATCGGTGGCAGGGTTGCCACCCTGCCCTACTGAAGCTCCTATGGCAAAGGAGAGGATGAAGGTCGAGCTCATCGGCCCGGAAGCCACCCCTCCGCTGTCAAAGGCCATGGCAGAGAACAGGACCGGGGTATTCTTGAGCAAGAGGAGGGAGAGGGTGTAGACAGGTACCAGGTAGTACCAGATCGAGATGCCGGTCACGATACGGGTCATGGCCAGCCCCACCGAAATCGCCACCCCCAGGGCCATGGCAATGAGCATGGTAGATTTACGGATATGGCCACGACTGATGTTCTCGACCTGTTCTACCAACACCCATACGGCAGGCTCTGCTATGACGGCAACCGCCCCAAATACAAACCCCACTAGGATAAGGAGGCCAGAGGAGAGGCTGCCCAGGCCCTTGCCCAGGGCAAAGCCTACTGGCATGAAGCCTCCATGGGCTCCTGCAAAGAAGAGGACCAGGCCGATAAAGGCATAGACTATACCGACGACCATGCGTCCTACCTGCCGGGTTGGCATCTTGACCAGGAATATCTGGAAGAGGGCAAAGATGCACAACAGTGGCGTGAGGGAGAACAGCACGTCCTTTGCCATCTCAAGGAAGAGGGGGACAAAATTCCCTGAGGGATAGGAGACTGCCATCCCCTGGGCCAGGGAAGCCTCACTGTTTGGGTTGCTGATGCCCAGCAACAGCACTGCAAGGATGGGGCCTATGGAAGCAAAGGCAAGAAAGCCGAAGTTGTCGGCCTCTTCCTGTTTTTTCTGGATGCGGGCAACACCGATGCCGAGTGCCATGATGAAGGGGGTTGCCATGGGGCCTGTGGTAGCACCTCCGCTATCGAAGGCGACAGGGACCAGAGAGGGGTCAGAAAAGAGGGCGAGGACAAAGAGCATGACGTAGAAGATGGCAAACATCCATTTGATGGAGAGCTTGAAGATGACCCGCAGGAACGCTATGGAAACTAAGAGGCCCAACCCAACAGCAATGAGGGTGATGAGCACGGTCTCGTTGATGCTGGCATTGACACTCGCCACCTGGGAGGCAAGGACGCTTATGTCTGGTTCTGCAAAGGTAATGACAAAGCCGACAACCAACCCTGTGCCCAGCAGGAGGGGGAGGTTTTTCTTCGCTGTTACGGTCGAGCCGATCTTCTCCCCGATAGGAAGCAAGCCGACTTCGGTGCCCACCAGAAAGAGGGCAAGCCCGACGATGACCAGGGCACTACCGATGTAGAAGGAGGCTAGCTGGCCATCACCCAACGGAGAAACAAAGAGATGCAGGAGCGTCACCATGAGGGAGATGGGGATAACCGAGGTACCGACTTCCTTCAGCTTACGCAACAATTCCATCCAATGCCTCCCATCCCTTGCAAGAAAAATCCCTTCCAAACCGAAAGGATAATCGCCTTCACTAACTGCTTTTGTGGCAACAATACAATTCTTCTTCTTGCAAGGTCAAGGCTCTTTTGGAATATGTATACACATTGGGGGGGGATGTCATCAAAGGGAGAATATTTCATGCATAAAACGGTAAAAAATCCAGTGCTACTTGACTTAACTCTTTCCAATCCGTATGATACCTTCTGTTATTGCCTTGGGGGTGTAGCTCAGTTGGCTAGAGCGTTTGAATGGCATTCAAAAGGTCAGGGGTTCGATTCCCCTTACCTCCAAAAAAAAGTCGTTGCTTAGCAACGGCTTTTTTCATTATAGGACATCTAGATCAATTGTAGGGCCCTCTCTCGCTCAGAGGGCAGTAGCCCGTATTCACAGCTGGATTATTTGTCCAAGGAGTGAGGTATGGAAGCCTGTATAGGTATCATCAAACCTCAGGGCCTCGATCTTGCACATTTCCATCTGGCTCGTACACTGTACGACCTCCGGATAGATAGGGATTACTGAATCCCTTTTCATGAAGATCGGCAGCAAGGCAAGAGGATTATCAAGGTTTCGCAACCACACCCCTCCCGATATGGCTTTTCCACTCCAGAAATCAACCCAATCGCCAAAGGGAAGATAGACATCCCGAATTCCGGAGTGATTCATAACAGGAGCAACCAGAAAGGAGTCGCCGCAATAGAACTGGTCATCAATCGACCAACAGACGGGGTCATCTTCATGGTGGAATATCAGGGCACGCACTACTGGATACCCAGTCTGTGTTGCCTTTTTCCCCTCTTCTGCAAGATAGGGGATCAAGGCATACCGAAGCTTCAGCCATTCCCGTACAAGATCTGCAACCTCTGGGTATTCATACGGTTCCCTAGGTGTTGTCCCATGGTACCTGAGATGGGAAGTAAACACACCCAGTTGGGTCCACCGGACATACAAATCATTGTCCGGCCGACTATTCATGAAACTAGGAACCCCCTGGAAACCGGGTACGTCATGGCTCCAGAATGCAAACCCTGAAACTCCGAGATGCAAACCACCACGCAAGGACCCTGCCATGCCATCCCAAGAGCAAGCACAGTCACCACTCCAATGCACCGGGTATCGCTGGCATCCGATCCAACCTGACCTAGCCCAGATCATGGCCTGGTCAGGTCCTTTCACCCTCTCGATGATTTCATACGCAGCTTTTTGATAGAGCAGTGCATAGAGATTGTGGAGTGTCCGGTAAGGCATGCCGAAATAGTCGGTGTTTTCATCGATCACCTCGCCAAAGTCGGTCTTGATAACGGCAACACCAAGCTCGAACAGGTGCTCAAGCAATCCTTGATACCAACGAACGGCAGCAGGATTCGAGAAGTCAATGTTCCCGTCAAACTCCACCTCGCTGAAATTCGAGCCCAAAGCGATATGTTCACTTTTCGGGGCGACATAGCGGTTCTCCATGGCTGTCGCATAGTGTTTGGTCCCTTTTGCAATGCTGGGAAGCTGCCACAGGCTGATCTTGATCCCGAGCTCATCCATCTCTTTCAGGAAAGACTCAGGATCGGGAAATCTTGTTTTGCTGAATTCCCACTCACATTGCCAGTCCTTCTCAAACCAGCCGGTGTCGATATGTATGACATCACAGGGAAATAGGCCTTCCCGCATCTTTTGGACTACGACACGGATTTCCTCTGCAGAGAAGTAACTCATCCGGCTCATCCACGTCCCATAGGACCAGAAAGGGACATCGGCGGGAAATCCAGTAATCCTTCGGTAGTTACGGACTATCTGCTCTACGCTTCCCCCACCAATAAAGAACAGATCCAATACATCGTCTTCCACCACCGCTTGGGCGGCTCGGGTCGAGATGTCAGCCAACGATAGGCGTACATGGCCAGATGTCATGATCAAAAGTCCATACCCTTGGCTAGAGATGTAGAATGGTACGTTCTTGTAGGCTCGGCGGCTATTCACCCCAAGGCCATCAGTATTCTCCAGCTGGTAGGTTTTTCCTGCCAGGTTCATGGCGGCAAAACGTTCACCAGTTCCTGCAAACTTCTCGTTGGCCTGAGCATGGAGGGAATAGGTCCATCGATCGAGCTTTGCATCCCGTTCCACAAATCCCAGACTGAAGGACTCTGACTGGGTAGGGAAAAAATCGTCGTAGGCCATGAAAGGAACAGCTGTTTCGCCATCGGGAAATACTACGGCATCAAAGGTCTGGGGAGGTTCAGGCTGCAATGTGCTCCAAATCTCCCTGCTCCCCTCCTTGGTGGTAATCTGCATCCTCGTTTTCCCAAGTGAATCCAGAAGGACCCAGCCAGTGTCCGTCTTGTTGGGATGCAGCGCCTCTTGCTGCAGCGAAGGATCCCAATCAAACATAGGGTTATCTGCATCGCATGGGGCCTTCTTCCCAAAGGACAAGGTCATCCGGATGATGGACGGTCCATAGGCGCGAACAACCATTTCCGGCATCTGCACCACCTCAGGATTGGCAGGGTACAGGAACAGGTTCCTCAGTTCTTGTTTGAAAAAAGGGAGTTTGATAACGGTACCAAGGCCTTCCTCATGGAGGGAAACGGGTTTTCCCGCACGATACACAGCTTCCCTCTGCGCCTGGGCAGAGTCCTGGTCCAACATGTCAAATACAAAGCGATTTCGTTGTTTCATGGTAGTATTTTGCCTTATATGGAGATTGCGAAAGTAGATTATCCCTTGACAGCACCACTGTAGGAACCCATGGTAATCTGCCGCTGGAAAATCATGAATACAAGCAAGGGAACAAGGGAGGCAGACAAAATGGAAGCAGACAGAATGGTGTCATCAAGCCCATATTGACCCTGCAACATTCCAATTCCTTGGGTAATCGTCCTGAGTTGCTCGGTCTGGAGCAACAAAAGAGAGAATGGAAGTTCGTTCCACATGGATTGAGTTCCGATGATCACAATGATGATGATCATGGGTTTGGCAATAGGAGCCATGATGTAATACAACATACGGTATACACCGGTCCCATCGAGCCTCGCCGATTCAACAATTTCCAGGGGGACCGTCGAATAATAGGTTGTCATGATATAGGTACCGAAGGGCCCAAAGTAGGCAACCCAGACCAGTACCAGCCCCAGATAGTTGTTGATCAGGTGTAGCTTACGGCAGATCTGGAAAATCTGTATTGAAAGCAGCATCTGCGGGAATATCATGAGAAACAAGACTGCGAGGAACAAGGGGAACCGAAACGGAAACCGCAATCGCCCAAAAGCAAAGCCTGCAGTTACGCAGACAAATAGGTAGAGCACGAGCCCTGAGGGGATCAGGATACAGCTATTGAGGAAATACTTGAGCATATGTCCTTTCACCCAAACATAATAATAGTTTTCAAAAGTGATTTTTTGGGGCATGAGCAGCTTGTTGTTTACATATTCGGCCGAGGATTTCAAGCTGGTGAATAGAATAAAAATTACAGGATAGAGTGCCAGGAAGGCAAACACAACCAACACCAGATACATGATTCCCTTTACGGTTTTCTCATAGTTATTGGACATCTGAGCTTTTCCTCATGAGTTCGACCTGGAAATATGCAATGATCGCGCAAACCACAAACAGGGCGCTTGCCCAAGAACTTGCATATCCCATGTTGAAGGCAATGAAACCCTCATTGTAGATCCCATACTCCAAGGTAAACGTAGCGAACCCGGGGCCGCCACGGGAGAAGGTGTAGATAAAGGGAAACGCACGTGCCAGGATTTCAATGAACGACAGGACCACCCAGAATTCAATGGAAAACCGGATGGACGGTATGGTGACATTCCAAAAAGTGCGCCACCAGAGGGCTCCGTCAATTTTTGCAGCATCATAGAGAGAATCATCGATACTGCTCATCGCGGCAAGGAAAAAGATACAACCAAAACCCAGACGCAACCAAACCCCATATACCAACCCCAGCGTGTTGAGGGCCAAGACAGGATTGCTCAGCCAATCAAGTGCGAATGAGCCCAATCCCATAGCTATGAGTACATTGTTCAAGGGACCCAGTTTCCTGAACATGATACTGGAGATCATCCCGATGATAACGTAGCCAAGGATGTTTGGGATGTAGATGATCGCCCTGAAGATCGGCCACCCCTTGAGCCCCTCTCGCAATACTGCCGATATGAGGATAGGGAGGATGACACCCAGGGGGATGTAGAGAAGCAGGACAAAGGTGTTCTTGATGGAAATCCAAAAGGTTTCATCCTGCATCATTGTCCGATAGTTTTCCAACCCAATGAATGTCGCCTTACCCATGCCTTTCCATTTGAAAAAGCTCAGATATACATTGGCGATTACCGGGTAGAGAATGAATACCAGCAAAAGGACCAGCAATGGCGCTATAAGCAGGTATGATTCAAATGTCTCGCTTTTCATTTTGGGTGTTAGCATTTTCATGTGAAGCTCCCGAGCAAAAGTATGGGTTGCCTGTGTGTAGTATACCATTGCAGACAACCCACGATATGACCAATTACTTTGATTTCTGAACGTTGTCCAACATACCTTGGGAAGCAGCAATGAACTTGTCGATGCTGATTTCATTCGATACAAAGGCCTGTGCACAGTATCGGTCAAAGTTGCCATTGGCATCCTCGTTCAACAACAGTGTGTTGAAATCCAGTACGAACGGTCTCTGAAGAATTTCTGCCACCAACGGATATCCCAAGCTCTTGATATCAACATTCTTGTTGGGAGAGAGGGCACCGGTCATACCCATCCACATCGCATTTCCTTCGCCGCGGGCATATCCTTCAACGACCTTCATCGCAGCTTCAGGATTCTTTGACCACTTCATGACACTGTATCCAATACCGGCAGGCTGACCGACCTGTTGGTCCTTATACTTTGCTTCAGGGAAATTGATGGTAGGGAAATAGCCTACAGCATCAGTGCCCAATGCATCGCCAAACACTTTCCAATGGCAGACATCAGAGAGCAATCCGACGAACATTGCACCCTTGCTTGCTGCAAAGTTGTTGGCTGCATCCATGAAATAGGGAGTCGATGTACCTGCAGGATCGATATAACCCTTCTTGAACATCTCCTGGACCATCTCTGCAGAGCGCTTGAATGCGGCATTGCCTACAAAATTCTGTTTTCCGGTCCCAAGGGCACTTACCTCTGGACCATAGATGTTGGCAACAAAACATCTGAAGAGGAAATCGATGGTGTACGGGCTGCCCTGCAGTCCAGCAACCATGGGGACGATTCCGGCCTTCTTGAGCTTCTCACAGGCAGCCATGAAGGAGGCAACATCAGATGGCGCCTTTTCTGGGTCAAGACCAGCTTGTTTGAACAGGGCCTTGTTGTAGTAGATTCCAAAACCCTGGGTTGTCAGGGGAACCATATGGACGGGCTTTGCCCCATTTCCGCCTTCCGAACAGTATGCCCAGCTGAATTCGGAAATCTCAGGTCTCCAAGGTTGGATATATTTGTCCAGGGCGATTGTGTAATCATCGAATTCATACGCCTGTACACCACCGTGGAACATGACGATATCCGGGCCTGATCCCGCCTGTACGGCAGCACGTACCAACTGGTAATAGTTGTCGTTCGGTTGCCCGACGTGCTTGATCGTGATGCCAGGATTCTCACGCATGATCAGCTCATCGATTTTCACCATTGCTGGCTGAACACCCTCGACATCACCATATTTGAAATCCCAAATGGTGATCACAGCCGAACCATCAGTTTTTGCAGAACCCGCTTCTTTGGTTCCTGCCGCCCACATCAGCATGGATGGGACCAGCAAAAGAATTACACAGAGAACTTTACACCGCATCTTCATACATTCCTCCTATTGCAAATCAACCGGAAAGTTGAATGCTTTACTACTTCATCCTGAATAGGCCGCAAGGTAAGAATACAACCTTTGCCAATGGGTGGGCACCCTGGGTAAAACTGGCAATGTCATTCTCCTATCAAGCTCAGCTGCTTGGATATTTCCCATTCTTCCAACAGCCCGCCTGCAACCTATAGTGGATCTGCCTCCATATGTATAAACGTTAAACATAAATTTATTACCATTGCTATTTAACCGCTTAAATAACTATACATAGCATTTCCACTATCTGTCAAGAAAAAAATTGCCACCGAAAGGTTCTGCAAATACAGCAACCATTCGATGACAAGGGTTCCTTCAGAAATTCCAGGAAGAGGTACAGAGTCTCAGCTACTCTCCCTTTCCACAAGACGCGTCGAGATGATTTCATGGGAAGGTTGAATTCGTTTTTTCTCAATGACATCAACCAACAACTCCGCAGCCTTCGACCCTATCTCATATGCCCCGATGTCAAGGCTCGTGATCGAAGGTGAATGAATCCTGGTAATGAGCGTATTTCCTGCACTTATTACAGCAATTTTGGAAGGAACGTGGAGGTTTTTCTCCTTCAAGGCACGCAAGACCCCTACAGCAATCGTATCATTGAACGTTACAATTGCTGTGATATCCGGCATCCTTTGAATGGTATTCAGACACACTTTATACCCCTGCTCTTCCAGCATTGGGACATTGATGATCCAGTCATTGGAGAAACTCATCCCATTGTCATGGTATGCCATCATATAGCCGGTTCTCCGTTTTTCGCTTTGGGTATACTCCAAGGAGCCGTTCAAAAGGAGAACCTTCCTGTGCCCTTTCTTTATAAGGTAATTGACCATGGCATAATACCCTGCTGTCAGATCCGCATCCACATAAAATGAATCCTCACGATCATCAGGAGTCCCGATAACCACATAGGGGATATTCCTCTGCCGAATATGGTTAATGTACACATCGTTGATTCGTGGATTCATGATCAGGGCCCCATCAATGGGTTGGGTCAGGTTCAGGTCAGGATGGTTCTTGGTTTTTTCATTCAGGTAATCAGCATAGAGGTTTATCTGGTATTTCTTGAGGTGGAGCACGTCAAGAACACCTGCAAGGATATTATTGAAAAAGTAGTCCTCACGGATATTCTGCGAAGAAGAGGCGTATAGCCCTACAGTCCAGGTCTTATTGCTGGCAAGGTTTCTGGCAGTAATGCTAGGCCTGTAGTCCAACTCTTCGACAGCTTTCAGAATCCTATCGGTCACCTCCTGACTAATCTTTCTTTTTCCGGAAAGAGCATAGGAGACAGTTGCTGCAGAAACCCCGACATATTGCGCAACTGTTTCTATTGTTACTTTTTTCATACATTCCTTTAAACAAAACATTAAACACTTAAATGAGTTTAAGGTGATTATACCAATTCGTCAACAGGTCAAACCGGCAAGAATTACGAAGAAGATATGTTTAAATTCAACTCCCTTATCCAATGAAAGGATAGCCTTTGCACCTTTTCCTGAAGCGATTCTCCCCATTGGAACTTCTTGCAGGCACAATACAACCACAGGCTCTGCCATTTAGCACCTAGCTTAGAACTGCTTGCCCACCCCCATTGGATGGACGTAGTGCATCCTATGCTACATACTCAAGACCGGGAACTGGTTCTTCCCACCGGAGGAGACGATGATGAGCAAGAGTACATTTTCCAGTGACGAGGGGATCTGGCTTAAGGGAAACCTGCACGGCCACTCGACATTTTCCGACGGAGAGCTCTCCCTGTGGTTTTCTTCCTTCAAAACCACAGGCTCCCCCATACGGGAATGATTCATTTGAGGCAAGAATGGGATTTATCTTATTCGAGCCAGTTTTCTACATCTTCAACAATAACTTTTCGTTGACAAACTGATAATGCTGATTTACACTGCTTAACAAGTGGAAACGTTTCAACTATAAAGGAAAATACTGTTGCCAACCATTAAAGATGTTGCTAGAGATTCAGGTCTCGGCGTAGGGACCATTTCGCGCTATCTTAACAACAAACCAGTTACTACAGAGAATCGATTGAAAATAGCCCAATCTATCAAGAAGCTGGGATATGAGCGCAATGAACTCGCTCGGGGCCTAAAAACCAACCGGAGCTTTGTGATCGGAGTGCTGATTCCCGACCTGACGGATATCTTCGCTACCATGCTTGTGCAAACCATTGAGCAGATAGCGTACAACCATGGATACAACACCATTACCTGTGACTCCCGAGGAAATGATGCACTTGAGAGGGAGAAAATTCGACTGTTAGTGCGTAGGGATGTGGATGGCCTCATTGTATTCCCTTCAAATGATAGTGCTGCAAATGAGGCCTACGGAAAACTGGATATCCCCCTGGTTCTCATCAATACCAACATTACAGACTCACTATATGATACTATCAGAAGTGATGACTTTGAGGCAGGAAAACAAGCTGGGAATAACTTCTATAAGCATGGACACAGAAGAGTTGCTATCATCACACAGATGCGAAATCGCCCGGGGTACTTACGGGCCCAAGGGTTCTTCTCCGAGTTTGGGCCTTCCCATGACCCTTCCCTTCTCTATGATGGAGAGTTCTCTATAGATGATGGCTATACAGCCATGAAAGCCATTATGGAAAGTGAAAACCGCCCTACAGGAGTATTCACCACGAACTACTACACAACCATCGGTGCCTTGCGATACTGTCGGGAAGCCCATATTGAATTCCCTGAAGACATCTCATTCATCGGGTTCGATAATATCGGTGCAATACCCATCCTGGGACCTCCGATCACCATCATTGAACAACCAATCGTAGATATTGGAAAACAAGCAGTGTCACTGCTCCTTCAACAGATTGAACACCCAGATATTTCGACACGTACGCCAATCGAGATGCTTCTCAAGACACGTTTGGTTATCGCAGAATCGGTAAAAACAATCTAATACCACAAGTGGAAACGTTTCCACATAAAGGATACATGATGACTTCTTTGCAACGAAAAAAATCACGCCTGATGCTTCAGCATTGGCAACTATATCTGTTGCTTTTGCTTCCATTGGCCAATCTCATCATTTTCAAATACTTTCCCATTTTTGGCTTACAGATGGCCTTCAAGGACTTTCGGGTAAGCAAAGGGATTTGGGGGAGTCCGTGGGTAGGGATGAAACACTTCATCGCGTTTTTTACTTCACCCAACTTTTGGAGTATCATTGGCAATACGCTGACTATCAGCATCTATTCAATTTTGGCCGCATTCCCCTTTGCCATTCTCCTGGCCATTGGGATGAATGAGTTGGCGAGTGCACGGGCAAGAAAAACAGTCCAGTTCTTTACCTATGCTCCCTATTTCATCTCCACGGTCGTTTTGGTTTCCATGATGATGCAGATGTTTGATCCCCGGATCGGGATCCTCACAAAATTCCTCAAAATGCTCGGCTACAGCGGGGACAACGTCTTTGGTTCACCCTCAGCATTCAGACATCTCTATGTATGGTCTGGAGTATGGCAGCAAACAGGATACAACGCCATCATGTATCTTGCTGCATTGAGTGCCATCAACATCGAGCTCTATGATGCTGCCAAAGTTGATGGCTGTTCGAAATGGCAACGAATCTGGCACATCGACCTGCCAGGAATTCGCCCAACCATCATAATCCTCCTGATTCTCAATATGGGTTACATCATGAGCGTGGGGTTTGAGAAAGTCTACCTCATGCAGAACCCAATGAATCTGGGCAACTCAGAAATCATATCCACCTATGTCTATCGCATTGGGCTGATAAACAGCAACTTCAGTTTCTCCACTGCCATAGGCTTGTTCAACTCAGTCATCAACCTTGTATTAATGCTTTCCGTCAATAAAATAGCCCAAAAAGTAGGAGAGACCAGTTTATGGTAAAAAAACATTCTTTCTCCGACATCTCTTTCGATATTGTCAATAGGTTATTCATGATCTTCTGTACCCTCGTTGTGGTCTATCCTATCATCTACATTGTCAGCAGTTCCTTCAGCAGTGCAAACGCTATCATTGCTGGTAAGGTCTGGCTCTTGCCTGTTGAGCCAAGCATCAAGGCATACCAGGCAGTATTCAGGAACAAGCAAGTCGTCACAGGCTATACAAACTCGATCATCTACACTGCCGGAGGAACACTCATCAGCGTATTCCTCACCATTGCGGCAGCCTACCCGCTTTCCAGGAAATTCCTACCGGGAAGGAAATTCTTCACAGCAATGTTTGTCTTTACAATGCTCTTTTCTGGTGGCCTTATCCCCACTTACTTTGTGGTTCGTAATGTTGGGTTGATCGACACAAGATGGGCTATCATCCTTCCCAATGCGTTGAGTGTCTGGAATCTGATGGTAACACTCACCTATTTCAAGACATCCATTTCTGAAGAGATGTTCGAAGCGGCAATCATCGAAGGTGCAAGCGACTTTCGAATTCTCCAAGCAATTGTGCTTCCCCTCTCCCAGGCCATCATTGCAGTCATTGCCCTCTACTATGCCATTGGTATCTGGAACTCCTATTTCGATGCCCTGATCTATCTGAAGTCCAGTAGCAAGTTCCCTCTTCAAATTATCCTGCGGAATATCCTCATCATCAACCAATCGGACCTCTCCATGGGAGCCGACATGGTTGCGATGGCAAGACGGCAAGGAATGGCTGATGTCATGAAATATGCACTCATCGTCATTTCCTCGGCCCCACTGCTCATGATTTATCCGTTCGTTCAAAAACACTTCGTAAAAGGAGTGATGCTTGGTTCAATTAAGGGATAACGTAGGTTACCCCTAAGAAATTCATAGGAGGATTTATATGAAAAAAGGAAAGAAACATGTCGTTTTGATCGTGCTTCTCCTGCTGTTGGTAATCGTCAACCTGGGAGCGCAAGCAAAAAGCGAAACAACCAAGAAGGGAACAACTGTAACAGTGACTCCCGTCGGGACCTACCCTGTTGTGACAGAGCCTGTCTCTCTTACATTTTTGACATTGCAACCTGTATTCATTGAGGATTTGAATACAAACAGGTTTGCAAAATACTGGAATGAAAAGACTGGGGTCAACATCAAGTGGGAAACAATCCCCCGTGATGCAGTCAAGGAAAAACTCAACATCATCCTTGCCTCTGGTGACTACCCTGATGTGTTTTTCGGATTGGGCAGCCAAGAACAAGGCATCGGCGTTTCTCAGGAAATGACCTATGGAGTTCAGGAGCATATGTTCATGCCTTTGAACAACCTGATAGACCAGTACATGCCGAACCTTTCAAAACTCTTAGAAGAACGACCCGGTAGCAGGCAATTTTTGACAGCTCCTGACGGAAATATCTATGGGTTACCAGATTTCAACGAATGCTACCACTGCAGCATGTCACAGAAAATGTGGATCTATGAACCTTGGCTTGATGCTCTTGGGCTCAAGATGCCAACAACTACAGAGGAATTCCACCATGTATTGACTGCATTCAAGACCATGGATCCTAATGGGAACGGAAAAGCTGACGAAATCCCATTGGCCGGAGCCATTTCTGGCTGGAACAACAACCTTGAAACGTTCCTGCTCAATTCTTTCACCTACACAAACCTTGTTGCATCACTTGATGCAAATGTGAACACAGCCATAGGATTTTACCGTGATGGAAACACCATCAAGACCATGGTCAATACCTCTGAATACCAAGACGCCCTTCGCTATCTTGCAAAACTGTATCATGAGGGCCTAGTCTACCCCGCATCTTTCTCCCAGGACTCTGACCAGCTGACCCAGCTTGTTGAGGGACCGGAACAACCGATCGTAGGCGTTGTTGCAGGTGGATATGGTGGAATGTTCTCAATTGTTGGGGGAGAGAGATATCGTAACTACAAGCCCATGGCTCCTCTGAAAGGACCTAAAGGTGCACAATTCTCTCGTTTCTTCCTTCAGGCTCCGGTCATCGGCAACGTCGCAATCTCAAAAGATTGCAAGAACCCAGCCGTTGTGGCGAGAATGATAGACTTCCTCTACACGGACGAAGGGACATTGATGTCCAACTATGGATTTGAGGGAGAGGGTTGGAAATGGGCCGATACAAATGATTTTGGACTTGACGGGGAAAAGGCAATCTATCGTCTTCTGAAGCCTTGGAACGATATGGATCCTCAGAATGACTGTTTTGTCATGCTGGGAGTCCGTGCAAATACCTCCAGGATAAGGAACGGGGAGGCTGTTGATCCTAACGTTGACATCTTCAGTGCTGAAGGTCTTGAGGCTCTGCTCTATCAGAAAACACAGGAACTCTATGCACCATATGGATATCCAGAACTAGAAATACCTACTCTTCGTTTCCTTGAGGAAGAAGATCAGGCCTTTGCTTCCAAACGTTTGGCCTTTGCCAACTATGCAAGACAGTCACTGGTGAAATTCGTCACCGGAGTCTGGGATGTTGATGGCAACTGGAATGAATATATCAAGGGACTCGAAAAGCTCGATCTTCAAGGAATTCTTGCCTTGAACCAGAAAGCCTTCGACAGACAGAATAGCGCCAACTAACTACAAACTAAGTAACTATCACACACATTGAGGTGAGGGGAGACAACTCCCCTCACCTTTCAGAGGATGTTTATTATCATGTATACTATTCCATTTCGCCATATACATCTGGATTTCCATACTTCGGGGCTCATTAAAGGGATAGGAAAGGATTTTTCTAAAGGGCAATTCAAACAAGCTCTGGTCGATGGACATGTGGATTCGATTACCCTCTGTGCCAAATGTCACCATGGGTGGATGTACTACCCTTCAAAGGAGTTTCCGACTCATCCAACCATGCAGCTTGATCTGTTTGGGGAGATGTTGGATGCGGCCAAAGAGCTTGGTTTGACCATTGAAGCATACCTTTCTGTTGGATATGACGAAATCATTGCCCTTGATCAAAGCCAATGGTTAATGAGAAAGCAAAACCAAAGCCTCGATACAACTCCTGACTTCCTTACGCCAGGCTACCACCAGTTTTGCGTCAATTCACCCTACCTTGATCGGGTATGTGCCCAAGTGAAGGAAGTGTTGTCACTCTACCAAGTAGATGGGATCTTCCTTGATATTGTAGGAATAAGGAAATGCTACTGTCCTTCCTGCATGCAGGAAGCACATGCAAAAGGCATCAATCCAAATGACTCAAACCAGATGATGCAAATCTGGGAAAAGACATATTTCCACTACATCGAACAGATTGAAAGAACCGTTTCTAGCATCCAGCCAGGCATCGAAATCTTCCACAACAGCGGGCATATCGACCGTGGACGCTTAGATCTCATGGAGGTAAACTCACATCTTGAGCTTGAATCCCTACCAACCGGGGGTTGGGGCTATGATCACTTCCTTCTCTCTTCCCGATTCGTACAACACTTTGGCAAGCCCTACCTGGGGATGACAGGACGTTTCCAATATGGATGGGGGGATTTTGGAGGGTACAAGCATCCCAATGGAATGCGATACGAGATATCCCGTTTCTTGGCCAACGGAGCCGGCTGTTCGATTGGAGACCAGATGCACCCCTACGGCAAACTCGATCCCGGGCTATACAGAATGATCGGAGAGGTCTACCAGGAGGTTGAGGCAAAGCAACCATGGTGTACCAATGTAACAGCTGTCACTGAAGTAGGCATCCTTTCCACAGAATCTGCTGGAGACTATGCCATTTCCGGGGTCAATGAATCCCTCTCTCTAGGAAGTTCTGATATTGGGGCAGTGAGGATCCTTCAAGAAGGCCATATCCTCTTTGATGTCTTGTGTGCATCTGATGATTTTTCCCATTACAAGGTGATGATCCTCCCCGATAGGATCAAACTTACACCTAATCTGGAAAACAAACTCCTTGCATATTTGGATAGGGGAGGGAAAATATTTGCAACAGGGATCAGTGCCATGAAGGAAAAAGGGACTCTTGCCAGCCGCCTTGGCGTTTCCTGGAAGGGCCAGAACCTTTCGATTCCAAATTACGCCGAACCCTGTTTTCAGGTGGGATCCTTGGACAGTGATTCTTTTGTGATGTATCAAGGCAGTCAAGAAATTGAAGCCAACAATGAAGAAAACACCATCCTTGCCTTCCTGCAGGAATCATTTTTCAATCGCAGCATCGAGCACTTCTCTTCACACTACCATACGGCGAGTTCGCTCCAGAGAAAAGGTCCCGGTATGGTAGAAACACCTTCGAGTGTCTATGCAGTATGGAACCTTTTTTCGGAATATGCATTAAAAGGCAATCTTGCAGCCAAATACTTTGTGCTTTATGCCATGAAGAAACTATTGGCTCAACCCATAATCACCACACACTATCCTTCACAAGTGGAACTCTCCTTGATGAAACAAGAAGACCAAGGACGGTATGTGCTACATGTCCTTCAGGGTTCGCGTACACTCCATGGCAAACAAATGGAGATTGTCGAAGACCTGCTTCCTGTCCAACCGGAAAAGGTAGCTATACATGTGCAGGATTCCATACAGGATGTATATCTGATACCCCAAAGAGAAGCCATCCCCTATTCCTACAATGAGGGAAATCTGGAGTTTACTATCCCATCATTCTCCTGCCATCAGATGATATGCCTGTCATATACAAAAGAGGAAACCCATGAACATTGAAATTTGTCTTGAGTCGATAGAGAGCGTACTGGCTGCCGAGAAGGGCGGGGCCGACCGCGTCGAGTTCTGCGCCGACCTGTTCGAGGGCGGCACCACACCCTCCCTCGGTGCCTTCAAGGTTGCCAGGCAGCACAGCACCATCAAGATGAGCGTCATGATCCGCCCCCGGGGAGGGGACTTCTGCTACTCCAGCCTGGAGTTTGAGGCGATGAAGGAAGATATCCGCCTGTTCAGGGAGGCGGGTGCAGACTGCGTGGTCTTCGGCATCCTCACCCCCGAGGGGGAGATAGACCTGGAGAGGAACAAGGAGCTCATCGAGCTTGCACGCCCCATGGAGGTCACCTTCCACCGCGCCTTCGACATGACACCCAATGCACAGGCCTCCCTGGAGACCCTCATCGGCCTGGGTGTCGACCGCCTGCTCACCAGCGGGCTCGAGGCCACGGTGATCGAGGGCATCGAGACCCTTGCGGCCCTGGTCAGGCAGGCCGGGGACAGGATCATCGTGATGCCGGGTTGTGGCATCACCGAGCGCAACTTCGCCTACCTGGACAGCAAGGTCAAGGCGAAGGAGTACCATGTATTCCTTCCCGGAACCACCGAGTCGAGGATGACCTACCGCCCCGAGCACATCTACATGGGGGGGATGCTCAGGCAGGCTGAGTTCTCCATCAGCCATACCGACACGGACAGGGTCGGAACCATCACCAGGATCGGGGGCACGCTATGAAGAAGAGGATCTTTGTGGGTGGGCTCCACCACGAGAGCGACACGTTCAACCCCATCATCACCGGAAGGGACGACATCTGGGTCACCAGGGGTGAGGACCTCCTGGCCAACAAGGGCCGCAGTTCCGTCAATGGCATCATAGCCACCCTTACCTGTGCAGGGTATGAGGTCATCCCCTCCCTCATCGCCAGGGCGGTGCCCAATGGGGTGTGGGACAGGGAGTACTACCTGGAGCTGAAGGAAGAGTTGCTGACTGCATTAAAAAAGGCAGGAAAAATAGACGGCATAAGCTTGTCCCTGCACGGCTCGATGAGGGTGGACGGCATCGGGGAGGCGGAGCAGGACCTGCTTGCATCGATCCGGCTGATCCATCCGAAGCTCCCCATCATCACCAGCCTGGACATGCATGCCACCCTCACCAGGAGGATGTTCTCCTCCCTCGACGGCATGGTCGGCTACAAGTGCGCCCCCCATACCGATACCTATGAGACGGGCATCCATGCGGCCCTGATGATGATCCGGGCCCTGGAGGAGGGCTTTCTGCCCACCAGCGCCGCATGCCGCATCCCAATGCTGATCGCAGGCGAGCAGAGCGAGACATCGGTCGAGCCGATGAGGAGCCTGATAGAGGAGTGCAGGAGGGTTGAGAGGACCGAGCATGTGCTCTCCTGCTCCTACCTCCTGGGCTTCCCCTGGGCTGACGGGGAGGAGAACGGTGTGCATGCGGTGGTCACCACCGACGGGGACCAGGGCCTTGCCGACAGGCTGGCCAGGGAGATGGGCGAGCTGTTCTGGAGCCGGCGCAGGGAGTTCGGCTTCTACAACGAGACGAGGATGCCCTCCGATGCTCTGGAGGCAACCAGGAAGTCGCTTGGGGATGGAGTTTTCCCGGTGGTCATCAGCGACAGCGGGGACAACCCCACAGCCGGCTCGAGCCAGGATGTGACCACCTTCCTCTCCCTCATCCTGGAGGACAAGACTCTTTCCACCCTTACTCCCCCACTTGTCTACCAGGGGTTCTATGACCCCGAGGTTGTGAGGCTGGCGAAGGAGGCAGGGGTGGGCAAGACCATAGAGACCACCCTTGGCGCCAAGTTCGATACGCTGAAGAGCAAGGGCATAGCCATCAAGGCTGAGGTGAAGGCCATAACAGAAAAGTGGGAGCCTGCATACAACAGCGACCTGGTCCTGCTGGATGTACAAGGTGTCGATGTGGTGGTCACGGGCAAGCATGTTGGCTGCTACGACCCTGAGATGATGAGGGTCCTTGGGGTAGTTCCTGAGGAGAGAAAGGTCATCGTGGTGAAGCTGGGGTATCTGGAGCCTGAGATACGCTCCATTGCCAGGAGGTCGATGATGGCCCTTACCACCGGTTCCACCGATGAGCTGTTCGAGAGGCTGCCCTACAGGAAGCTCAAGAGGCCGATCTATCCCCTGGATGGGGAGTTCGAGGCTGAGCTGGTGCTGTTGTAGGCTCTAGGAATACCCAAGATAGATACACATAAGGCTAATAGACACCAAGGGGGGACCTGTTGCCAGATTCCCCCTTGGTCGATGCAATTGTATTTATCTGAATTTTCTATGTCTTATCCGAAACCAATGGTATGGAGTGCTTCAGGATTAATCTATCAAGGGCGTCTTTTCTTCTTTCTTGCATATTTCATCTCTGACAGCTTCATGGACACAAAGACCAGGAAAATGGAGGGCCAGGGGCTCTAGCCAATGTGCTAGATATTCTGCATATGATACTGGCCTGAATCGAGAAGAGAGACTGGACCTGTCGGGGGGAATCAGGATGTTTGCATCCAACAAAAGAGGTAATGCAGGATTCCCCAGCAAAGCACTAAAATTAGGGTTGGATGTCTTGGCATCTACCTTCACTCGTATTCCTCACCATCGCTGGTTTCATCCATTACAGTTACACCAAGATCTTCAGGGCTCTTGTCAAACATCCTGAGGGTTTCCACCAGGTCTTCAGCTTCAGTAATGCCGTCGTGATAGTTTGAAATTATCGTTTCCAAACTTGCAGCATCCAATGAGAGGATTGAAGTCCGACAATTGAGAAGATCAATAACCGGACCATCAATTGACGAAGCTATCCTATGGTATTGCCCATCAGGGGACCTTGTGTCCACTGCATACAATCGATCAAAGAGAACCTCATCGATTAGGTTGTTTTCTAACAGTTTCCTTACGATTGCCTTGTAGGGAAGCCACCAGACCACATGGACTCTTGCAATAGCACGAAGAATAGTTGGGATCCTTTCCTTTGAGAGATCCCCATCAAACCATTCATGGATAAGGGATACTAACTTGCTTGAAGGAAGAAGGAATTCGGAAGCAAAATAGTTAGCCTCTCTATCTGCTATATGTGAGACATCATCAGCCATGCAAATCCTGTACTCACTCTCATGATAGGAGGCAAAGAAGTAATGATACAGCTCATGGGCCAAGGCAAAGAGCTGCCGGTCATAATAATCGGCTGTATTCAGGCCGATAAAATGATGGGCCTCCCCACCACTCCTTGACAGGTGATACAAAGCCGAGAATTGGGGTATGCCAGTATCTGTTGAAGTAGAAACAGGCGCCTGGATTATGTGAATCCCCAGGGATTCGCAATACGCAAGAAGATTGTTTGCAACAGGCAGGTCCATGCCACCAATGGAGGATCGTCTCTCTTTTACCATCAACTCAATCTTTTTCCGACTGGCCATATCAAGGCATGCAGGTCTAGCCACGTATTCCCTTCCTGTTCAGATCTCGGAGGACCACTTGGCGTTTAAGTGTCATCATCATATGAAACATGGTATCAAATTGCTCTTTCGCTTCAGCTGTGTCTATGTTTCCCCTAAGATAGAGGTTTTCCATTCCTCTTGGTTCCTCTTCTACACAGAGCTGGTCGAATGAAAAGTTCAGGGTTGCTATCAACGCATCAAGCTGAGGAAGCGAGGGAAGATATGAACCACTCTCAATCCTTCCAATTACCTGCCTGTGTATTGAGGTTTGTTTTCCTAATGCATCTTGGGTTAGACCAAGACCCTCTCGCTTCTGTTTAACCAGAGAAGCAAGTTTCTCTTGTGATAGTACTTTCATGAATTTCTCCTATGCATAGGATATGTTTCATATCAAAATAAGTCAATATCTTTGCTTATATGGTACAATCCATATCATCTATTCATTTTCAGGTTTTACAGCGGGAGATCTATCTCTTTTCTTGGTACCACAAAGGCCCTATACTCAAGACCGGGAACTGGTTCTTCCCACCGGAGGAGACGATGATGAGCAAGAGTACATTTTCCAGTGACGAGGGGATCTGGCTTAAGGGAAACCTGCACGGCCACTCGACGTTTTCCGACGGAGAGCTCTCCCCCCAGCAGGTCTTTGATGGGTATCGAGGACGAGGATATGATTTTTTCTCGCTTACCGACCATAACCTCTATCGAAGCTATGAGACCTCCGATGACGGACTCATACTCATTCCCGGCTTTGAACTGACCTGCTACAGCAAGGAGAAGCGGATACACCTAAACTTCCTGCAGAAAGGGGAGAAAAGCCTGTTCGCTCAAAACCAGAGATTTGCAGTCGAGAACCACGAGCAGACAGAGCTGTTCATCAAGCAGGCAAAGGATGACTACCTTATCATGCTCAACCACCCCGGCTGGTCCCTCCTTGAGTACAGGGATGTAGAGGCTATGGATTCTCTCTTTGCCATGGAGGTATTCAACTATGGCAGCGAATGGCAGGACCGAGTAGGAGAGAGCTCCCACTTCTGGGACAATGCCCTCATGGGTGGCAAACGGTGGTGTGCCCTCGCCACCGATGACAACCACAACCAGTTGTGTTTAGTCAATATCTTTTCCAATAATTACCGTTTGGAATTCCATCCAATTACCGTTTAGCCAATTCTTGGATTTTTCCTCTACATTTCTTGGAACTCCTTTCGCTATTTTGATAAAACCCCTAAGAGTTTTGCCTTGCAAAGAAGCCCTTACCCCACAAGGTTTCCGATGCGGGGTATGGCAACAGCCCTATTCACAGGGCCGCTCTCAGTCAATCATAATCCTCGTCATATGGGGCATCAAGACAAGAGAATTCCTCCGTTCCGATGCCCCTCATTATGGAGAAGTAGATATCCAAACCTCCTCGCACCTCTTTTGTCGTCGGGCGACACATGGAATGGAACACCTGCTGGCAAATCAGGTCAAACCCTTCCTCTCCGATGATGTCCTGACATTCCCTGAGCAGCCGCAAGGTGCACTCGCGCTCCAGTTGTCCTGTAAGCCCCAAAGGCTGTGAACTGGACAGCCCCTGTATGGTATGTTTCATTTCTTGTTTACTCCAATCAACAGACGCCTGAGACAATCACCAATCCTGCCACTGCATCCCTGTAGTTCCCTGTAAAAGGAATGGCAACGACAGACGGCCAAGGTCACCTCATGGCCGGCTGGTCCTTCATAAGCGAGTGCTCCAGACGCCAGTCGCGGTCTCCGGTATTGATCAGGTGTCCATAATGCACAATCCTGTCAATGATGGCTGCCGCAAGCTGCTCGTCGGTGAAGAACTTGCCCCATTCGTTGAATGGTAGGTTCGTAGTGATTATCAAAGCCTTGCGCTCATAGCTCTCGGAGATGACCCTGAACAGCAGCTGCGCACTCTCCCTGTCTATGGGGATATAGCACAGCTCATCCAGACAGAGCAGGTCGAGATGGGACAGTTCTGTGAACATCTTCTCCAGGGTGCCGTCAAACTTGGCTTCCGAAAGGCGGGAGACAAGCTGCCCCACAGTGGTGAACTTCACCTTGTAGTCCTGCTTGCAGGCCATGATGCCCAAGGCGGTGCAGGCGTGGGTCTTTCCACTTCCACAGCCCCCATACCAGACAAGCACCTTCTTCTGGCTTATGAACTTGAGGCTGAGCATCTCCTCCTTATCCAGAAGCTTTGGGAAGACAATCCCGTTGAAGTCGTACCCCTCAAAGGTCTTGAGCACAGGAAACGTTGCCTTTTTGATGTACCTGGCCCTTCTCGTATGCTCCCTGAGCACCAGTTCGTGACTGATGACGGAGGAGAAGTAGTCCAGCTGGCCCAGAGTAGCACTGTCCAGGATCATCTGGATGGTTCCGCTGCTGAGCATGATTTTCCTGCATTTTTCGCCTACCTCAGTCTTGAGCGCCTTCTTTGAGCGGAAATCGCTGTCTTCACTGGCCATTGCTTTCCTCCTTGCCCATAGGGAGCAAAACATTGTACTTGTTGAGGTCAACACCAGTCGAATTCTCAGCCCTGTCCAGGTCGAAGGTCATAAGGCGGTTTGCCAAGGTGACAGCATCATCCTTCCTGAGTTCGCTGCCTTTCTTGAGGCACTCCTCAAGTGCCTGTTGGGCCACATCATAAGGAAAGTTCCTTGTCAGCTGCTCCAACAGCTCCAGGGTGCTGGCAGTCTGGTGCCGGGTTATTGTCGGTGAATCAAGATAGCTTTTCAAAGGGCCGTCAAGCATCTCCTCACGGATGAAACTGTTGCCCCAAGAGCCGGGCTTTCTGGAAAGCGATGCCAACATCGAACCTATGTTCTGGCTGCTGGTACGTTCACTACCATACTCCCTTGCCATGGTACCGATAAGCTTGCCATTTGCATCATAGGTGGTGACAGTCCAGGCCGCGGCATCCACAATTATGGGTGAGTCGCGATATTGCCCGCCAAGGGTATAGAAATGGTTGCCGCTGAGGCATATCCTCCCATAACCGTCAGCTTTGACAGTCTGTCTTGAAAACACCTCAAAAGGCTTCAAAGGCAGGGACTTGAACGCCTCCTTATCCTTTTTGAACAATTCTGAGACTGGAAGCTCATGCTTATAGTGCTTTATCCCAGCCTTCAGGTCGTAGCTGAGCTTCAACAATATCCCTGTATTATAGGAAGCTATATCTTGAGGCACATCCAAGGGAGGTACGAACAGGTTCCTTCTGATGTACCCGACATTCGATTCCACGTTTCCCTTCTCATTTCCACTATAGGGATTACAGAACCTGACTTGAAAGCCATAATGCATCCGGAAGAGGGTGAAGAGTCTGGTCATCTGTAGGATGTCTCCAATCCTTCGTCCGACACCCGTAGCGTTATCGAATATCAGTAGGAAGGGGACCCCTCCTAAGTACTCAAAGATGTCTCTCAGACCTTGGCAGACGCATTCGCTAGTCTCGCCCCTGAATATTTGGACAAAAGCCATATTACTGGCAGGAAAAGAGACTACCAGATACTTGAGCCTCTCCAGTTTCCCTCCGATATAGAAGTCCGCTTCGCCAAAGTCTACCTGGGCTTCCCCTGGATGCCAGACCAGCTCATCGTAGCCGAAGCGCATACTGAGCCTTTGTTCCTGCTTGTAGGCTGCTACAAAACGTGCAACCACATTGTAGGAACAGTTGAACTCCTGATGCTTCTCACCGAGGATGATCCAGACACGTTTGGCAGTATACCGCTGTTTCTTGCTCCAGCCGTGGCTTTCTACGATCATTGCCCTGATCTCATCCTTGTACGGATCAAGGATTGAACTGAAATGTTTGATGACAGGCTGGGCAGGTTGGTTGAAGTCTTCTTGCTCAACATACCGCTTCGCTGTCTTGTAATCGATGTCCTGGATCTTGGCTATCTCTGCAATGGTCTTTCCTTGACCTGCCAAGTCCTTTATACTCTCTATTCGGAACACTTGTAGCATCTCCTCCGATGCCTCCTTGGTTTTAATAATAGTTTGGGAACTACTGAAACCAAGTTAGCCTTGCCGGAACACCGTTGCAAGTGTTCCGCCATTCATTGGAAATCCAATCGCCAACTCTTGGAATTTAATTATGCTCTAAACAACCAGTACAACACCTCACCAGGCTGGCCATTTGACCATCAGGAGAGCGACAGCTTTGGTGGGTGGGTCATGGTAAAGGCAAAGAGTCGAAGCCAAGAGGCCATAACCGAGGCTCTGGAGAAGGGATCCTTCTACTCCTCCACCGGACCGGAAATCCATGATTTCTTCGTCCAGGATGGGATAGCCCATGTCTTTTGTTCTCCGGTAAGCAGGATCATCTTCAAGGGAGAGCGACGCAACTACATCAGGCAGATCGGATCGAACCTGACAGGCTTTTCCACCCCACTGTGTGGGAACAGGGAGTATGTCAGGGTGGAGTGCATAGATGCCGAGGGCAAAGTGGCCTATAGCAACCCCATCTATCTGTAGGGCAACCCTTTTCCTTGGAAAGAAGAAACTGACAAGTCTGCTCTTAAATGGGCCCTTATATAGCCAACCGTATGGGAAAATCGTCTCCTATAGCGTTATTCTTTTTGACATCGACACATATCCTGTCTTCAACACTTGCATAGCCCAAAAAAAGAGGTCTAAGGCATTTCAGGCAAAGAAATATTTCTCTTGGAAAAATGGGGGAAGTATTGAAGTGTGGTTGTGGTAATTCCTTTTTTTGTTTGCCAATATCAAGTTAGTATAAGGAACATAAAAATATGCATGAGAAATGCCCTCATAATAAAGCTTGACGGCTCATTTTACCAATGGTAGAGTTGATTTAACATCTATTTTAGATGGTTATGTTTTTATAAAGCGTTAACGTTAACGCACGAAGCTTAAGGAGGCTGTTTATGAAAAAGTTACTAGTAGTAGGAATGGTCCTGTTATACTCGGTGACCATGGTATTTGCAGCAGGTGCTGGGGAGAGTTCGTCCTCCAAGGGGATGATCGGTGTCGTCATGCCCACCAGGTCTGAAGAGCGCTGGAACAAGGACGGGGCTGCAGTAAAATCCGGTTTGGAAAAACTTGGGTACAAGGTTGACCTGCAGTTCTCGGATGATGATATCCCTACCCAGGTACGTCAGATTGAAGATTTGATCACCAAGGGAGCGAAAGTGCTCGTCATCGCCTCGATCGATGGATCGGCTTTGAGTGATGTGCTTGCGAAGGCTGCAGAGGAAAAAATTCCTGTAATAGCGTACGACCGCCTGATCATGAAGTCGCCGAATGTTGACTACTACCTATCATTCGACAACTATGCAGTCGGCCAGCAGATGGGTGATATCCTTATACAGGGAATGAACCTGAACAATCCAAAGAAAAAGCCGCTATTAATCGAGCTGTTCGGTGGATCTCCCGACGACAACAACGCATATAAGTTCTATGATGGTGCCATGGATAGGCTTAAGCCCTATTTTGACAACGGTACGCTCAAGATTGGTTCAGGCCAGAAGGGCATGGATAGAGTTGGAACGCTGCGCTGGAGCAATGAATTGGCAATGTCCAGAATGGAAAACCTGCTTTCCGCCCATTATACCAACCAGACGCTCGATGGAATTCTCTCTCCCTACGATCCAATCAGTCTTTCAACGCTTGAAGCTTGTAAGGCAGTTGGATACGGCACAGCTAGCAAGCCTCTGCCGGTAGTCGGCGGACAGGACTGCATTGTTGCTTCCTGCAAGTCGATTCTTGCTGGTGATCAGTATGCGACAGTCCTCAAGGATACCCGCGTACTTGGCCAGGCCACTGTCGTGCTCGTTGACACAATCATGCGTGGACAAGTTCCCGCAGGTCTCGATACCACCAGTTACAACAACGACTCCATCAAGAACGGCAAACCGTACATCGTTCCCTCCGTTCTGCTGAAGTCCGTCATCGTTACAAAGGATAACTTGAAGGCTGAAGTAGTCGATACTGGCTACCATACTGCAGCTGAAGTTGGCCTGTAAGAGTATGTATCCGGCTTCTTCATAGAAGCCGGAACTTGAGCGCCTAATCGCGAACCCGGTGCCATCTGCCTAAGGCTGAATTGGAATCGGGTTCCGGTCTGTATATCGGGGGACTTATATGCCAAACAATTCAATTCTGCTGTCGATGAAGCATATCACCAAGGCTTTTCCAGGCGTAAAAGCGCTTGATGACGTCAGTCTGGATGTCAAAGAACGTAAAATACATGCCTTAGTTGGAGAAAACGGCGCAGGGAAATCGACGCTGATGAAAGTACTGTCAGGTGTGTATCCCCATGGCACCTACGACGGGGACATATTCTTCGAGGGTAAGCGTTGCACCTTCTCCAGTATAAGGCAGAGTGAACAGGCTGGAATCGTCATCATTCATCAGGAGTTGGCGTTGAGCCCCTACCTTTCCATAGCAGAAAACATGTTCATCGGTGATGAGCGGGCAAAATTCAATATCATCAACTGGGACAAGACCCGTGAAGAAGCAATGAAATACATGGAACGTGTCGGACTCCATGAGAACCCTAATCTCCCTGTAAACAGGCTGGGGGTGGGAAAGCAGCAAATGGTTGAAATCGCCAAGGCCTTGGCGAAGCATGCCAAATTGCTGATTCTTGACGAGCCCACTTCCGCACTCAATGAAAAGGACAGCGCACATCTGCTTGAAATCCTCAAGGAACTCCGTGACAAAAGTAACATCGCTTCCGTGTTGATTTCCCACAAGCTCAACGAGGTCGCTGCCGTCGCCGATTCCATTACAATTCTGAGGGACGGCAAAACGATTGAGACGCTGGATGTCGTTCGATCCAAGCAAGGGACTGTTTCAATCAGTGAAGAAAGAATAATCAAAGGGATGGTAGGACGGGAAATCACTGAGATGTTTCCCAAGCGAAACAATCCCATCGGTGATATCTTGTTCGAGATCAAGGACTGGTCGGTTCAGAATCCTGATAATCCGGAGCAAAAGAAACTCGATGGGGTGAATATCAATGTTCGCGCCGGAGAGGTCGTCGGCTTGGCTGGCTTGGTTGGAGCCGGACGTACCGAACTTGCCATGAGCGTGTTCGGTCGTGCTTACGGTGAGGTTATCACTGGAAAAACGTTGATCGAGGGCTTGGAAGTCGATATCAGTACGATACCCAAGGCAATTGCCCAAGGCGTTGCCTATGTACCAGAGGACCGCAAGGAACTTGGACTAGTGATGATTCAGAACGTCAAGGAGAATACGACAATCGCAAAGTTAAAGAAAATTGCCAAGCTATCGGTGATCAACGAACATGATGAAAATATCGTTGCGGAAGATTTTTGCAAACGTCTTAATACGAAAACCCCGACAATCCTCCAGATGGCAGGAAATCTTTCGGGAGGTAATCAGCAGAAGGTCGTACTTTCAAAGTGGTTGTTCACTGATCCAAGGGTCCTGATTCTTGATGAACCTACGCGTGGCATAGATGTCGGGGCAAAGCATGAGATTTATACGATTATCAATTCGCTTGCGGCACAAGGGATGGCGTGCTTGCTGATTTCCAGTGAAATGTCGGAGATTATCGGAATGAGTGACAGAATTTATGTGATGAGCGAGGGCAAGATCACCGCTGAGCTGCCTAGTAAGATTGCGACTCAGGAAGAGATCATGCGTAATATCCTGAACAACTAAGTTAACGCTGATTGCTTGGCGATGTGGTAACTTAGAATCTGGTGAGTTTTTGATTGTTTGCATACGATAAGGAGTGTTGGATGAGTGGCTTGATTGCGATTTTGAAAAAGAATGTAAGGCAATACATGATGGTCCTCGCCTTGGTAGTGGCGATGGTCGCATTTGGACTTTTGACGGACGGCATCTTTTTCAGACCGGTAAATCTGACGAACTTGGTGCTTCAGAACAGCTATGTTCTGATTCTTGCCGTCGGCATGTTACTGTGTACCCTGACAGGAAACGTCGATCTTTCCGTGGGTTCCGTTGTCTGTTTCATCGGTGCACTGTGTGGTGTCATGATGGTCGACCTGCAGTGGAATCCCTACGTAGCGATGCTAATTGCGCTTCTAGTCGGTGCATTGGTCGGTATGTGGCAAGGGTTCTGGATTGCATTTGTGAATGTGCCACCATTCATAGCCACCTTGGCTGGTATGTTGGTTTTCCGTGGCCTGGGGCAGGTAATCATGAAAGGACAGACAAAGGCTCCATTCCCTCGGGAATTCCAGTTGATATCATCCGGGTATATTCCTGACCCATTCGGGGGCCTAACGATCGGAAAAATACATTTGCATCTCTTTACGTTGTTGATTGGTTTCCTAATTGTTGTATTGATTGTTTTCAGTGAAGTACAAAAACGGAAGAAACAGAAACAATATGACTTTGACCTCCTTCCTGCAGGAATATGGCTTGCCAAGGTGGTATTTATAGCCACTATTCTTGTTGCTTTCACCGTCGTTTTCGCAATATACAAGGGTTTTCCCAATATACTTATCCTGTTGGGCGTCTTGGTAATTGCCTATCAGTTCGTTGCATCCAAGACTATTCAAGGCCGTCATATATACGCTCTTGGAGGTAATAGAAAAGCTGCAGAACTGTCTGGTATAAAAGTCAAATGGGTAATGTTCTGGATCTACACCAATATGGCGGTTCTGGCTGCGGTGGCAGCGATGGTGTTTACTGCGCGTCTGAACTCAGCCACTCCCAAGGCCGGGCAGAACTTTGAGATGGACGCGATTGCCGCTTGTTATGTAGGTGGTTCAGCTGTCTCTGGTGGTATCGGAACGATAATCGGGGCTGTTGTAGGCGGGCTGTTTATCGGAGTGCTGAACAACGGTATGTCCATCATCGGTATCAGCACGGACTGGCAACAGGCAATCAAAGGGTTTGTCCTTCTTTCAGCCGTTGCATTCGACCTGTATTCAAAATCGAGATCATCGAAGATAGCGTAAATCCATAGAAGAGTTGCATCTATATGACCCCTGTGAATTGTGTGATTCGCAGGGGTCATAATAACCCAGCTCATTTCTGAGCCGGCGATTTGTTATATGAAACGTATTTGATTACATGTTCGGTTTCAGGATCAAAGGACTTTCCTTGGCCATGTAGGGAAACAAGGAAATCTAGATGTCTGAGCTGAACCAAGAATTGGTTCGATCTTACCAACAACCTAGCTTCTGGAAGTAGCTAGGGATACGTGCGTCTCGCTTCTGAGGGGCTCTACGACGATGAGGGACCATCGATGGTTTCACCATCCTTGGTGGTGTTGCTGAACGTACCGTCCTCAGAGTGAAAACCAAATATACAAGACTTGAGCGACGCAACTACATCAGAAAGATCGGATCGAACCTGACAGGATTCTCCATCCCACTATGTGGAAACAGGGAGTATGTCAGGGTGGAGTGCATAGATGCTAATGGAAAGGTGGCATATAGCAACCCCATCTACCTGTAGAGGTAACCTTTTTCCTGGAAAGAAGAAACTGACAGACCTACTCTTAAAGGGACCATTATATAGCCAACTGTATGGAAAAATTGTCTCCTATACTTCTTTCCTGGAGAGCTAAGCCCTACCTCCAAACCTGCATTTGGTGTTCTGTCCTTTATTGCAGCATCTCACCGGTAGGCCATGCCAGTTGTCCATAAGGGTATCATTTCTTATCCTTCAGGCAACAAAAGCCTTGTTGACAGCTCCCTGGAGGACTTGTAGCCTTACCCTTGAAGAGGAGAAATGACTATGCGGATAATCGATGCCCATGCCCATGTATTTGAACAGCTCTGTGGTTTTGGCTCGGATGGGGAGCTTCGTGCCATCGGAGGGGGGAAAGCCCGCTGGGCAACAGGCGAGGTTGTCGACATCATCCCCCCAGGCTATGGGGATACCTCCTTCACTGCCGATACCCTGCTCTCCATCATGGACAAGCACGATGTCGAGAAAGCGGTATTGCTGCAAGGTGGGTTCCTGGGCTTCGCCAATGACTACATCCACCAGGTTTGCCAGAGCCACCCTACCCGGTTTGCAGGTGCGGCAACCTTTGACCCATGGTGTCGCAATGCCCAGAGAATCCTCGACAACCTTCTCAACTCCTTCCACATCTTCAAGTTTGAGATGTCTGTCGGATGCGGCATCATGGGAAGCCACCCCGATTTCGCCCTGGACAATCCCCTGATGATGGGCTTCTATGAACAGATCGCCGCAAAACAGGGGATGCTAGTCTTCGATCTGGGCAGTCCCGGCGACGGAAGCAACCAGCCCAAGGCTATCAGGGCCATAGCAGATGCCTTCCCTGCAATGGACATCGTAGTCTGTCACCTGATGTCCCCCAGGCGCCAACATCTCCAGCAGCTGCAGGAAGGCCTGCCAACAATGAAACGGGAGAACATCCATTTTGACCTCGCCGCCCTCCACTGGAAGGTACGCCCTGAAGCCTACCCCTTCCCCACAGCCCAGCAGTTCACCACCGTTGCAAAGGACCTGGTCGGAGCCGATCACCTGATGTGGGGAACCGATGCCCCTTCAACGTTGGTACACCACAGCTATGAGCAGCTCCTTGACTACCTGCTCCCTGTTTTCAGCGAAAAGGAGCAGCAGGCTGTATTCCACGACAATGCACTGAGGTTGTACTTCTAGCGTAAGAGCTATGTAGTGAGCAATGGCCTCGCATCCTTTGGATCGTGAGGCCATTGTTCCTTGTATATATCCTTCCTAAAGCTATGCCTTGGACTCTGTCTGGTCCGCCTTCCTGAACGCATCGCGGGTAGCAAGAAGCTCCTGGATACCTCCAATGGAACCAAACAGGCCAGCAACCTCAGTGGGTAGGAAGATTTTATGGCTCGAACCGTTGGCAAGGTCCTTGGCAATCTCATTCTGCGAACGAAGCACCTCCATCATCAGAAGGTTGTCCGCTCCCTTTCCTTCAGAATATACCTTACGGACGGCATCGAGGCCCACAGCCTTGGCCAGCTGGACCAGACGTATGGCCTCGGACTCCCCTTCTGCCAGGAGAATCTTCTCCATCTTATAGGCATCGGCCTTCATGATGCGGGACTCTGACTCCCCTTGGGCATTGAGGATGAGGCTTTGCTTGATGCCTTCGGCTTCAAGGATAGCTGCCTGCTTCTTCCCCTCAGCAATGGTGACCTCCTGCCTACGGGTACGTTCAGCCTTCATCTGGCGCTCCATATCCTCCTTCAGGTCTGTCGGGGGGATGATGTCCTGGATCTCAACGCGGAGTATCTTCACTCCCCACTTGTCAGTCGCCTCATCGAGGATGCCACGCAGTTTCTGGTTAGCGGTATCACGCGAGGAGAGGCTTACATCAAGGTCCATCTCACCGAAGATGTTACGCATCGTGGTCTTCGACAGTTCCCTGATGCCCATGATCAGGTCGCTGATCTCATAGCAGGCCTTATGGGGCTCGACAATCTGATAGAAAATGAGGGTATCCACCGTGAGGCTGATGTTGTCCCGGGTGATCACCGATTGCGAAGGGATGTCATATACCTGTTCCCTCAGGTCCACATTGTAGTCGGAGATCTTCTCCGGCTTGTAGTTCAGGTGCTTCACATACCGCTTCTTGTCAAGGAAGGGGATAATGAAGTTAATCCCGGAATCAAGGGTCTTCACATACTTTCCAAGCCGCTCAATGATGACAGCCTGGCCTTGGGGCACCTGCTTGATACCCTTGAGCACGATGATGATGACAAACAAGGTAACAGCACCGATTACATAGAACGATTCCATGGACTCACTCCTTTCCTACCACAAGCTTCACCCCATCGATCTGTAGGACCACAATGGTCTGGCCGACAGCAATGACCTCACTATCCTTTGCTATGGCTGTCCACACTTCCTTGTGGACCCTCACCCTTCCCGAGCCCTTGGTGGGATTGATCTCTTCGACAACGACACCCTTCTCACCGAGAAGGCTCTGGGAATTTGTACGGAAGCCTCTATTTTTTGATCGGGAGTTGACGAAAATCCTCCTGACGAAAACCGTAAGGAGCAGCAGCGTGATGGCGAAGGTAAGGAGCACGACCGATGTGGAGGCCTGCAGGTAGACAGGGATTGCCGCAACGATAAAGGCAAGGCCAAACCACATGATGATGAACCCTGGCGTGAAGGCTTCCAGGGCCATAAGAAGAATACCAACTGTCACAAACAACCACCAGACATTCATACAACACCCCTTTGATTCGGAAAGAAAAAGCAAACAAGTTCACCGTTCATAAACAGTTACACTCTACGTCCCGAACCGGAGATCTGTCAACTGATTCCTGAAAAGCTTCAGAAGGGACAGTTTTTGATGCGGTAACCTCTGCCGTACACATTCTTGCAGATTTCAGAGCGATTAATACGATCAAGGTTGCAGGCGATCCCTTTGCAGGGAAGTGCGGCCTATTCTCCCAGATTGCAATAGAGTTTTTCCCTAGAGGGTTTGCAAGGGAAGAAATGCAGGGGGAAAAACAGAAGCTTACTTTTTCCGTTGCAAAATTCACCATCCAACTCCCCCACCGTAAATCTCAGGCGGAGGGACCTGCACCTGGCCTTGCAGCTACAGAGAGAGCATCGGCTTATCGAATACTTCCTGACAAACAGCCTTAGGATGGACAGTAAGGATAGGCTGAGGCGATGGAGCATGTTCTTCCCGACACGGTGCTGGCCTATTTTCTGGAACTTGAGCTATAGGGAAGGATGATGATCAGAGCTCATTGGCAAACATATTTCGGAAGAACCGCTTGCCGCTCTCGGTACAGAAGATCTCCTCATACACTTTCCTGAACGTTTCCTTGGGCGTGGGCTTCTCCTGGAGATTTACCAGAAAGTCGCTCTCGATGAGGATCTGGTAGTCCAGGCCCTGGATATCGGTGTAGGTATGATGGTGTCCCACCAGGAACGCAACCCGGTCGATAACCGCTGGGCTGAACTTATGGAGTTTGGCAAGCAGCTCCCTTGCTATGGGAGGGCCCTCAAGCTCCTGCAGTTTCCCACTGGATTTTCCTTCGTACTTCTCTTCACACACCTTGATCCCAATGTCATGGACGATGGCAGAGGCTTCCAGTATCAGAAGGGTGTTGGCATCAAGGCCTTCCAGTACCCCTATCGCCCTAGCGTAGCCATGCACCTTTACGAGGTGGGCGATGCGTCTTGCATCGGGTGAGTCATAGGCGATGGTGTGATCCAGTAGTGTAGCAAGCAGAATGGTCTGTTCCATGTACGTTCCTCTCTAGGGGAATTGAAACACACCCGAGGGTTAGGCGCAAGGAAAACTGTGGGGCAAGAAGGTTCCCCTAACCCTATGGCGATCTCTTTTGGAGAGGTGGACCTATCGCTCCTCTGTTCAATGACATAGTGCTCAATTCACTTTTCCATGGCAAAGAGAGAGACCTGGACAGGGGTTTTTATCCCCATCCCGATGGAGGAGCACAAACAATCGAAATATTGGCTCCTGCCACTATCGGCCTGCAAAATCTTGCTTGCACACCTTCCCCAATTGGACTACAGTCACTCTATGAGCAGACAGGCGAAACTGATGACAACGGGGCCAATCCAAGGACATATTATCCGTTTTGCCATCCCCATATTCTTAGGCACCCTCTTCCAACAACTCTACAATACGGCAGACTCCCTTGTGGTGGGAAACTTCGTTGGCACAGAGGCCCTTGCTGCGATCACCTCCTGTGGTTCGCTGATCTTCCTGCTGATCGGGCTTGTGCAGGGCGTCTTCGTCGGAGCCGGGGTGGTAATATCCACCTTCTATGGGGCAGGGGATCTGCATTCGGTACGAGAGGCGGTCCACACCTCGATTGCATTCAGTCTGGTAAGTGGACTTCTTTTGACCATCATTGGTTACTTCTTCTCCCCAGTCATCCTGACCTGGATGGGAACTCCTGCCGATGTCTTCGACGAAGCAGAAATCTACGTACATATATATTTCTTGGGAATTGGGGCGGTAGTGCTCTACAACTGTGCGGCAGGGATCCTCCAAGCTGTCGGGGACAGCAGGCACCCACTCTATTTCCTCATCATCGCAGCGGCTCTCAACATTGTATTGGACCTGGTGTTTGTGGTGGGCTTCAAGATGGGCATTGCAGGGACCGCCTATGCAACCATCATCAGCCAAACGGTGAGCGTCGTCCTCTCCTTCCGCCTTCTTTTGACCTCAAGGGAGATTGTCAGAGTTGAACTTAGGCATATTGGATTCAAAAAGGGATTCCTCTCAAAGATCCTTAGGTTGGGCATCCCGTCAGGCATCCAGAACTCCGTAACCTCACTGGCAAATGTCTTTGTCCAGTCGAGTGTCAACCTGTTTGGCGCAACAGCCATGGCAGGTACCGGAGCCTTCATGAGGATCCAGGGCTTTGCCCTCATCCCCATCACCAGCTTTGCCTTGGCAATGACAACCTTTACCGGCCAGAACATCGGGGCAAGGGAGCACGAGAGGGTAAAGAAAGGGATACGGTTCGGCATCATCTTTGCCATGATCCTGTCAGAGTCGATCGGGATCCTCCTCTATCTCTATGCAGCCCCGTTGGTGGCCCTCTTCAGCCAGAACCCGGACATCATCGCATTCGGGGTGCAGAAGTCGAGGATATCATCCCTATTCCTCTTTGCCCTGGCCCTCTCCCATGTCATGGCAGGGCTCTTCAGAGGGGCTGGGAAATCCATGGTGCCCATGGTAGTCATGCTGACCTTCTGGTGCATTGTAAGGGTGCTCTACATCAAGATTGGCCTGTTGTTTTTGATGGACATCCGTGTCGTCTATTGGGCCCACCCCATCACCTGGCTTCTCAGCGCCATGGTATTCATCATCTACTACTTCTCTGTGGACTGGATGAAAACCAAGGAAACCTTGCCCCCGTTGTGAAGAATCCTTGAGCCAATACGAGGAACAAGGGTGTATCCATTCAGGCAGAATTGACCCTATCCAGGAACTGGAATCAAGCAGTGGCAGAGCAGCCACGAATCTTTCTCCCTTTCCTCATTCCCTCTGCTTGACAAAAATTGGACAGAATAGAACTATAGGCTATACAACTATTTTTCCTATAAGGATATCATGTATACAGACCACACCATCATCATTCTTCACAACCAAGTCAGACAGGATAGTCCTGAGGATGTCCTGGACATAGAGAGACAAGCCAAATGGGTTGCAGAAATCCTGCAAGCCAAAGGGTACAAGACCCTTATGGTTCCTTTTTCCATGGAGAGCCTTTCCATGCTGGAGACCATGAACAGCTCCCATCCCCTTCTGGTATTCAACCTGGTCGACTCTGCCCCAGCAGAAGAAAACCTTGCCTACCTCGTCCCGGGGATTCTCGAACACATGGGCCTTCCCTATACCGGCTGTTCCCTGCACAACCTCTACCTTACGACAAACAAGATGCTTGCAAAACGGCTGCTCAAGGCTGCAGGAATCGCTACCCCACCCTGGATCTGCAAGGGGGAGACGGAAGCCCTTCAGGACAGGTCCATCAAACGGTTCATCATCAAGCCCATTTCGGAAGATGCCTCCATAGGCTTGGACGAGAGTTCGATCGTGGATGGTAAGGCTACTCTGCTTGCACTGCAACAGAAGGAAGAGGCCCTGGGGAGTGCCTGCTTTGCAGAAGCCTTCATCGAGGGCAGGGAGTTCACCGCATGCATGCATGGAATGCAGGAGGCCTGCACGGTCCTCACCCCATATGAATGGGTGTTCCAGGGGTATGAAGAGCACAAGAAAGAGAAGATCATCACCTATGATGCCAAATGGACAGAAAACTCATTTGGGTTTGAACACATCGTAGCAAAGTATCAAGCTGATGAGCGTGACCTCCCCCTGCTGGAGGAGCTTACCCAGATAGCGAGGGCCTGCTGGAAAGCCTTCGACCTCACCGGCTACGCCCGTGTTGACTTTCGCATTGATGAGAGAGGCAAGCCATGGGTGCTGGAGGTCAACTGCAACCCCAGCTTCTACGGATTCTACCACCTGGCCCTGGAGGGAGGTTTCTCCTTCGATGACTTGGTCCAGGGTATTGTAGAGCAGGTACGCTAGTCAGAGGTACTTGTCGACCCAGACCAGCTTCTCCAATTCAAAGCCCAGTTCCTGATAGAGGGCCTGGGCTTTTTTGTTGTTTGGATGGGTTACCATGGCCAGGTATCCACATCCCATTTCCTGGGACCAGGTCCGCACAAACCCCAACAGGTCCGACCCCAGCCCCTGCTTGCGGCAACTCTCCGACACATAAAGCTCATTCAACCAGAAGTAGTCACCTCCGGTTTCCAAGCCAGAGCAGATATTGCCGTAGGCAAATCCTATGGCAGTGCTACCGCCCTCATATGCAACAAAGAGAGCTGAACGGCTCTCTTTCTTCATGGCATTGTTGACCTCTGCCTCGACCTCTTCCCTGCTCTGTTGGTAGCCGATGAATGCCATCTGCTCCTGGATCAGGGTGATGACAGTTTCCTTGTCTATGATATCCCCAGTATGCTGGTACGCTACAATAGTTGGCATATGATCTTCCTACCAAGCCTTCACATAGATAAGCTTATTGTCACCGGGGGCGTAGTAGTCCTTCAGTTCAGCTTCCAGAAGATACCCGTTCCGTTCGTAGAATGAACGGGTTGGGAAGTAGAGTTCGGTCGAGGAAGTCTCGATATAGACACGGTTTCCCCCTCTCCTGTCGATCTCCAGTTCTGTCTGGACAAGGAGCTTTGTACCGAGGCCCTTACCCCTAAAGGCCATATCGACCGCTATCCAGTAGAGGTCATAGCTGCTCTTGGTCCCCGGTATGGGCCCAAAACAGGTATACCCCCTGACCTCTGAGCCACATTCGGCAAACTGGAAGAAGTATTCGCAAACCTCCCCCTTCTCCAAACGCTCGGTCACCAGAGAGACCCCCACCTGCTGTTCCTCTTCATTGAAGAAGCCGGAAGTGTGTAATATCGAAGCAACACAGGCGACATCGCTACTCTGTGGTTGCTCCCTAAATGTATAGGTATCCATAGTATTACCCTTTGATGATCAGGGCGATCATCTCTTCATAGCTGAGTTCTGCCCTCTCGGCAGCAGCCACAAATCCGCTGTCCCTCGCTATGCAAGGGTTCAGGTTAACTTCAAGCACAAAGGGATTTCCTCTTTCGTCGACCCGGAAATCCACCCTCGCATACCCTTTTCCCCCAAATAGCTGGAAAGCCCTGCGGCTCAACTCTTTCAGGGAAAAGAGCAAAAGGTCATCATCCTCGGAGAAAGTGAAGCTCCGTTGGGTGTGGAGGTACTCGAACGAGGTCTCATCCCACTTGGCTTCATAGCCTACGATGGTAGGCTTGTCAGCGGGATAGTCCACAAAAAGCATCTCGGCAGGCTCAAAGACCATCATCTCGTTGCCGACAGTAAGCAGGGAGACGCTGAATTCACGGCCAAGAATGAATGTTTCGGCAAAGTGTGCGTTCCCGGCAAGCTCATGCCTCAAAGCTTCGGTATTGGAGAAACTCTTCACAGAGGTGTCGGTGATCCCAATCGAAGCCTCTTCGGCCACAGGCTTGATGATCAGCGGTTTGCCAAGGAATGCAGAGAGGGGACCAACGTCAGAAGGTTCGACCCAAGGGGGGGTAGGGATCCCTGCATCTCGCATCATCCGTTTGGCTAGCAGCTTGTCAGAGGAGTGCATCATCCCCTCCCCGTTTCCACCGGTGTACCTGGCCTTCAAGGATGCAAATAGGGCGGGAGCGAGATGGAGGAGACGACTTCCTTCCAAGGTTTCCACCAAGTTGAAGATGAGGTCGGCATGGTAGGAGAGTATCTGCTCTCCCATCGTTTTTGCATCAAGGACAAAGCTAGCATGAAACACCTCATGGCCGAGGGCCATGAGGGCTTGGGTTACCTGCTCAACTTCCAATGCTGTGTCAAGCTCGTCCTTGGTAGGGACCATGGCGAGCTTGTCAGAGACGATCAGGATACGCATGTTGCCTTCGGAGGCTGAAGCCTGAGCATGGCTGATGCCATGATCCTGCTGATCAGTTCATGGTAGCTTATCCCACTCTTCCCACAAAGGATGGGAAGGTCAGAGTCGATGGGATTCAAGCCGGCAAGAGGATTCACTTCCAAAAAGTTCACCCTGCCCTGCCCATCCATCTTCACATCGATGCGTCCGCCGTCACGACAGCCGAGGGCGTTCCACGCACCCAGGGCAACACGCTCACATTCGGATGCCACATCCCCTTCGACAAGATGGTACCTTGCAAACTCAAGGTACTCCTGCTTGCTCTTGTAGGAGTAGACACCCATATCACAGCTCGGGTCGACGACAATCTCCATCACCCCAGTCGTCCGTGCATGTTCCCGTGTTCCGGTGATGCCGACGGTAAACTCCCTTCCTCCAAGGTAGGTCTCCACCAACACAGGCTGGTGGAACTGCTGCAGAAGGAGATGGGCAACTGAGCTGAGCTCATCCTTGTCCTTGACGATGGAGTTGGCACTGATGCCCATGCCCGTCCCGCCGCCGACCGGCTTGAGGAACAGGGGAAAGGGAAGCGAGACAGCATCGACCTCATCCATAGCATGGATGACAAAATAGTCAGGGGTAGGGACGCCCTGCTCCCTCACCACAGCCTTGGTCATTCCCTTGTGCAGGGAGATGGAGAGGATGTGGGAATCGGAGAACACATAGGGAATCTCGTATGCATCGAGCAAGGCGGGAATCTGTGCTTCCCGGCAAAGGCCATGGAGACCTTCAGCAATGTTGAATACAAGGTCACAACGATTTCCTTCGGCAAGGAACCCAACCAAGGCCTTGATGTTACCGATACGGATGGTCTCATAGCCCAAAAGCCTGAGAGAATCGTCGATCGCATCAATGGTCACGAGGCTGTCAAATTCAGCGACTGCCTCGGCAGGATATCCCGCCTTGAGGTAGTCGTCTTTGAGGTCATAGGTCATTCCAATAAGCATGTCAGATCTCAGTGCCCTCTTTGGCACGGTCGGGATAGGCGAAGACCTTCCCCTCATAGTTACGAAGATAGAGGTTCTTCTCGTCGTGCCCAACTTCATAGTCGGGGAGGATGGGGACCTTTCCGCCGCCTCCGGGAGTATCTATGACGTACTGGGGAACGGCATACCCGCTGGTAAAGCCGCGTAGGCCCTGGATGAGCTGCTTACCCTTGTCCACAGTTGTGCGGAAGTGGGCAGAGCCGGTGATCGGGTCACACTGGAAAAGATAGTAGGGTTTGATCCTTACCTTCAACAGGCCGTGGTAGAGGGCCATCAGGATTTCAACTGAATCATTCACACCCTGCAGCAGGACCGTCTGGCTTCCCATGACCACCCCGGCATCAGCGAGGCTGTTGCAGGCCTTTGCGGCTTCTGCTGTCATCTCATCAGGATGGGTGCAGTGTACGCTCAGGTAGATGGGCTTGTAGCGCTTGAGGATCTTCAGGAGGTTTGGAGTGATCCGCTGGGGAAGTACCATAGGTACCTTTGTCCCGATCCTGACCATCTCCACATGCTTGATGGAGGTAATTTCCTTGAGCAACCACTCGATCTTCTCGTCAGAGAGGGTCAGTGGATCTCCACCGGAAATGACGACATCACGGATGACGGGGGTTCTGCGGATATAGTCAATGGCATCTTTCCAATGGGATTCCAGAGGTTCGGTATGCCCACCGACCAGGCGGGAACGGGTACAATATCGACAGTAGACCGAGCAGAAGCTTGTGGTCAGAAACAATACCCTGTCAGGATACCGGTGCACTATGCCTGGGACCGGACTGGTATTCTCTTCATGCAAGGGATCTTCACTCTCACCGGGAGAAGTGAAGGACTCAAGGATGGAGGGGATTACACTCTTGCGTAAGGCACTCTGCTGGTCCTTGGGGTCAAGAAGGCTAAGATAGTAGGGGGTTACGGAGAAGGGGAATCGATCTTCAAAATGTTCAAGAGCTTGTCGCTCTTCGTTGGTCAAAACCAGGAATCGGGAGATCTGCTCAAGGGTGGTGATTCGATGGGAAACCTGCCAGTGCCAGTCATTCCACATCTCTCTGGTCGCGTCAGGAAAATAGGCTTTCCTGAACTTGGTTGCCTGGCCCTTAAGGGAGGATGAAGTACTGGACTTCACCATCTTGGGGCTGCCGGAGGCGGGGACGCTCTGTGACATGCAAACCTGCATGCCTTTGCGTATAAGCGGAGGGTCACCGTCGTCAATGTTAACTGTTTGATTAGTATTGAATTGTTCCATAGGAACCGTCCTTGGCACGAGTGATTCAACGTCCTTGGAAGACTTCTGATCCTCTTGCCTACATTACTGGCTAAAGTGTATCACTAAGAATCAAAAGCGTCTCTCTTTTTATCAATAAAAATGAAAGATTTTTGGGGATTTCCCCAAGATAGTTTTCCTTGGGGAAAAAGCCCAAAAAACTTACTCACCATACGGGCTGAAACGCCATTGGAGCGGCATCGGTACAGGCAGAAAAACTCCCTCTCTTTTCACGTTGAGCCGTAACTCTTCTGCTTCATCTCGAGGTAGAGCCTACGCATCTCATCTGCCACCTCAGGATGCTTATAGTTGTTCCTGTAGATGATGTTCAGTTCCCGTACCATCCGAAATCCAGCCGCCAGGGGCACGACAACCAGCTTGCCTGCCAACTGTTCCACCAGGCAGGCATTGTGGCTCATCACCGTAACGCCCTGGTTGTTGTACACCAGGTCCTTGATGATGGGCACATTGTCGATCTCCATCATGATGGTATAGTTCTTGACCGTCTCCCCATTGTGGTTGAGGAACTGCTCGAATTGGCGTCTTGTTGCAGTAGTGGAAGGCCTGAGGATGAGTTTTTCCTCCTTCAGCCGTTCCAGGGAGACACTCTTCTCCTGTGCAAGGGGGTTCTTCGGTGATACCACAAGATTAAGGTAGTCAGTATCTATCTCATAGGTCTGCAGATGGGTCCTCAGGGATTCCAGGGTTCCTGTCTCGATCCGAACCTTGGTCTTGTCATGGATGTGGCAATATTCGGCAATGACTTGGGGAAACAGGTTTTCCTCTGCAGTGGCGGTCATCCCTATAATGAGGCGGCGGATCTTGTGCCGACATTCTTCCAGAGCAAGCAGGGCATTCTCCTGACATTCTTTGTGCTATCAGGCATGAAGCTGGATGTACAGATGCTCAAGGTTGCGGGTATCATGGGTATCACCTACTTCTTCATCAGGATAGTCGGCAAGTATATTGGTTCCTTTGTTGGCTCTGCTGTCTGCTCCATGGACAAGCCGGTGAGAAACTATCTGGGCTTGGCACTCTGCCCCCAGGCAGGAGTCTCCATCGGCCTTGCAGCCCTAGGGCAGCACCTGTTGCCCCCGGACATGGCAATGCCGCTTACCACCATCATCCTCTCATCCGCTGTGCTGTATGGGATGGTAGGCCCTGCTAGTCCCTCATCCTTTCCGGTTCGATCGAAAAAAACCAGCATGCAATGCAAATTCCACCAAAGGAGGCAAGCAATGTATAAAAGGAACAAACTCTGGATTATCATCGTACTTGCCATTGCCCTTGTCCTGACCCTGGAACTGTGTGGCTTGAATTGGGTCTTCAAGAGTTCAGATGATACCAACATGGAAAGCTCAGTCCTTCTGATGATGTAGCGACCATATGCACCTATCGCACAACCGGCCAGAACGCCCTACCACAACATTTTCATGAGTTTTCCTTTTTTCCTTCCCACTCTCCCCTGAATTGTCCCATACTATAGCTGCAATGAACCCACCACTTCCAACCCGAAAGGCAGAAGAGGCTGCCCTGCTTTTGCAGGCGGCACTCGATATGCACACCTGTCTCGACTTTGAAGGGGCCGGAACCATCTCCACAGACTACCTCTTCGGTCCCGCCAGGGGCCAGATGTTCGGCATCCTCGTCTGCGAGGACGCCAGTGGCAACGAGGTGGTGCTCAAGGCGTTCTCCGGCCAGTATGCGGGGAACTGGACCATCCCCGGCTGGGTGGGCCCTGTCGTCGATCCTAGAACCTATGAAAAGGTTGCCCTGAGGCACGATACGCTGATCCATACGCTGACTTCCCAGATCGAGCAATCCAAGGCAGAGGAGAAGCCATCCCTGGCAAGCCAGAGAAAAACCCTCTCCCAATCCATCCTTTCCGAACTCTACGGCCTCTACAGGTTCCGATGCATCGACCAGAAGAGTATTGGCTTAGCTGATGTCTTTGGACCAAGGCTTCCCCCCACAGGCACAGGTGACTGCTGTGGCCCCAAGCTGCTTCACCATGCCTTCTGTAACCAACTGCACCCCGTCAGCATGGCAGAGTTCTTCTATGGGGAGCCCAACCGCTCCCGTACAAAGCAGCACAAGGCCTTCTATGGTCCGTGCGACGAGAAATGCCAGCCTCTCTTGAGGCATATGCTCGGGCTGGACATCGTCTACGCTGACGAGAGCCTGGTGGTAGTAAACAAGGAGGGCGGGATGCTCTCCGTCCCAGGAAGGGGGGAAGAGAAGCAGGATTGCGTGGAGACCCGCGTCAGGCGTCTCTTCCCCAAAGCCCCCAGACAGTGTGCCGTCCACCGCCTGGACATGGACACCTCGGGGTTGTTGCTCCTCGCCCTGGACAAGGAGACCCATAGGGACCTCTCCCTGCAGTTCATGCACAAGAAGATAGAGAAAGAGTATCAGGCCCTCCTGGAAGGGGTGGTAAGACAGGAGGAGGGGGAGGTGCACCTGCCCTTCCGACTCGATGTCGAACATCGACCCTACCAGATATATGATGAAGAGCAGGGAAAGTGGGGAACCACAGTATGGAAAAAGCTCCGGGTGGAGTCCTTCCATGGATCGTTGGTCACCCGGGTGGTGTTCAGACCCCTGACAGGGAGAACCCACCAGCTGCGCCTACACAGCTTCCATCCCAAGGGCATCGCCCACCCGATCGTCGGTGACCGCCTCTACGGAACTGGCAAGGAGGGCGACCGGCTCTGCCTGCACGCCAGCTCCCTCTCCTTTATCCATCCCCGAAGTGGGGAAAAACTCACCATTACCAGCAGCTCTCCATTCTGAGAGCCATCTTTTCAACCTATCGCCCACATCTATTGTGTAGTATGCTTACAAAAAGATACCAAGGAGGATAAAAACAATGAAGAGAAAGAACAATGCAATCTATATCGACCTGGAGAACATACCCAACAACCTCGATCTGAAAAGCCTCTTTGATGAACTCACCCTCAAGCACAATGCCAATGTCGATGAAGAGAACATCTTTGTCATCAAGCTGGCTTGTGGTAACGCCGCATCCATCAAGAAGCTGGAGAAACAGCTTGCAGAGTACAACTTCAACATACGGGACACCCCTTCCATAACCACAAACTACAAGAACCGTGCCGACCTCATCATCTCCCTCGAGGCATTGGAAACCATCATCATCAAGAGCCCCATCATCGACCGCTATGTCTTCATCACCTCAGACTCCGACTTCACCGTCATCATGGAAATCCTGAGGAAATATGGCAAGGAGGTCTATCTGGTCACCAAGGAAGATGTCAGCGACAAGCCAATCTTCAACAACAGCTGTGACGAGATCCTCATTCTTGAGTCCTTCCAGACCAAGGCCAAGGTAGAGGAGCCAAAGGTTGCCTTCCCAAAGGAAAAGGAGAAGGAAAAGAACGAACCTTCCAATACCAAGAGAAACGACAAGCTTGTCGAATCGATCATGAAAAAGGTAATCGACTCCATGGAAGCAGATACATGGCAACTGGTCAGCCTCGTGGGGATAAAGTTCCATCAGATGGACAAAAGCAGGACCATCGAGCGAAGCAGTTACAAGACCATAGGCAACCTCATGCTCAAGCTGGAAAAAGATAAGCTCATCGAACGAAAACTCAACGAAAAGGGGCATCCAGAAGTCAAGCCTATAGTAAAGTAAAGGATACTCTGACACCACAAAATGAACACCAAACACAAACCTCTTACCCAGATCCAATACATCCTGTTCTTCTTCGTCCTCTTGATATTTGTCCTCTCCCTCTACTTCGACTCCTTCCTCAAAGTAGAGCCGCTGGACAACGAGAGTACCATGGCCCTGGAACGGGGGTGGGACATCTACCTCGATGGGGAGAAACTCGCCACTGGCATTACCCTACCCTATTCCTACGAGAAACCCTTGGTAGGGAAGGTCTGTACGGTAACGACTACCCTTCCGCTTCGCTTCCCCAACCACAACACCTGCATGAGCGTTGAGTCCAGCATGGCAGGGCTGGAGGTGTTCGTCGATGGGGAGAAGATCTACGCCTTGGAGGGCCCGGACAGGGGATGGGCCAGACCTGTCTTTGGCGGGAACTTTGCCAATTTCATCAGGATTCCCGACGAGGCAAGGGGCAAGGAGCTCTCCCTAGTCTACCGTTTCACCTCAAACAACAGTTTTGCAGGAAGCATCAAGGCCCCCATCCTGGGTAGCAAGGCTTCCCTGATCCTCCAAAAGCACCAGGCGTGGCCATCGATCGCCTTTGGGTACACACTTCTCTTTGTAGGGCTTGTCTGCATTTTTGTCCCGCTTGGAATCCAGAGAGGGAAAGAACGCGACAGCTTCATCTACTTTGGGTGGCTTGAAGCTACCTTGGGAGGATGGGTATTCTCCCAAAGCACCAGCAAGCTGCTCATCATCCGCAACCCTGCCCTTCCCATGAACCTTAGCTTTGCCTCCCTCTATCTTTTGCCCTTTTTCCTGACACAGTATATCTGTACCTCCTATGCTGTCGGGAAATCCATCGAGCGGATGCGGACCATTTCCCTCATCTTCCCCCTGACCTACATCGTGGGAGGTGTGCTGCAAGTGCTCGGGATCCTGCAATATACCGACCTGTTGCTCATCTCAGGCCTTTTTTTGGGAATATTCCTGGTTGTCCTGCTGGCACTGCTGGTCACCAGCTATATGCAAGGCCACGCAAAGCTGGGATCATTCCTCCTCGCCATGGGCATATTGCTGGTAACCATCCTCACAGAGGAGGCTCTCCTATTCCTCAACATCAAGCTCAAAAGCGCGGTACTGCTCCATTTTGGCATGAGTCTGAGTGCAGCGATCCTCTTCTGGCACAGCATGAGGATTCTCAGTGAAAAAACAAAAACCATCCTCAAGGAACAGGTGCTTCTCGACATGGCATATACCGACTCCCTTACCGGCCTGAACAACCGTGCAGCCTACGACAAACGCATAGAGGAAATATCGTTGCCCCAGTATGGAAAAGAGGTATTAGGTATCCTGGTCATGGACATCAACGACCTGAAAGTAATAAACGACACCAAGGGCCATAAGGCTGGGGACATGGCCCTGAAGGACTATACCGTATGTATGACCAAACTGTTGCCGGACAAATCAGAACTGTTCCGTATAGGAGGCGATGAGTTTGTGGCCTTCGTCCCCAAGGTCATGGACGACACCATGGCCAAGCTTGCCAAGACTATCATAGAGTTCTTCACCAACAGGAAGACAGACTACACCGTTGCTGTTGGCTGGGACCTGTTCATCCCCAAGAAGAAAGAGAAGTTCATCAACATCATTCACCGTGCCGATAGCGCGATGTACCAGTGCAAGGCAGAGATGAAACTGGCAAAGCCCAAAATCCTTGACTCTTGAACCATATTTCGCCACCATTTGCAAATAGGAGGATCATATGAGACGATCCATACTTCTTTTCCTGCTTTTCCTGCTTTTCCTGGCACTGGTATCACCCATCGCTGCAGAGGGTGCAGGCAATACAACACTTTCCGGGGTCAATGGGTACCTGGTAATCCCCAGCGCAGAACCCGTTTCCAGTGGCAAGAGTCCTAGCATCACCACAGGCTACTCAGGTATCTTCTCGGTTACGGGGTTTGCACATATTCCCTTTGTCCAGATGGGCTTCTCCGACAGGTATGAAGTCGCCCTTGCTGCCGATATCGCAGATGCAACCGACCTGTTGCTCAATGCAAAATGGCGCTTCTCCCACAAGGGCGAGACATCCCTGGCAGTAGGGGTGGTCGGCCAGCTCATCGATGTGAAAACAGAGAGGGGCCTTGCGGCGCAGCTCTACCTTGCCTCAACCTTCAGCAGCTCCATCATGGATTTTCCCTCCAAGACAACAGTCCTGTTGGGCTACACCTTCCATGAGAACCTAGACAGCAACATTGATTTTGGCCTCGCATTCCAGACCCCGTTTTTCCCCGAGGCGCTCAAGGGCAAGGTAGATTTCCTGCTGGACTTTGGCAACGTATCCTACAGCATATCCCCCTCAGGTGGAAATGCTGAAAATAGGGGGCTGGTCAACATAGGGCTTCGCCTGCTCCCCCTGCAGGTGCTTGATTCAGTCTATCTCTCTGCCGACATCAGAGCTCTGGACCTCTTCGACCATCAGGGAAGGGCGGTCAGCATAGCACTCAGCCTTGGGTTCAGGCCCAATGCCTAAGTGAATTTACTTTTTGTGGTTTGCATCGTCATGAAAGCATGCAAACAGATGACGGCCCCAGAAATTCTGGGGCCGTTGCTTTTTTCCGAAGGCTCTACTCTATCTCCACGACCTTGATCATGTTGGTCTTGCCAGCACTTCCTACAGGGACCCCGGCTGTTATCACCAGGGAGTCGCCCTTGCGGACATACCCCTCCTTTTGCAGGAAATCAGGGGCAAAGGCGAGCAGGGAGTCCACACTCTTCTGTTCCTCAATGAGGATGGGGGTGATGCCCCATGAGAGTGCAAGCCGATGGACGACAGCCTCCACAGGGGAGAAGGCAAGGATGGGAACGCTTGGGCGGAACTTGGAGATCAGGCGGGCAGTACTTCCCGATTGGGTGAAACAGGCTATGTAGGAGGCCTTCACAGCCAATGCCAGCTCTCTGGTGGCATGCCCTACAGCCTCTGTCCTTGTCTGTTTCTTTCGGTTCTGTTCGCCTTCAATGCCATAGAGCTGGTTGAATACCAGGCGCTGGAAGTCATTGCTGCGTTCAGTCAGGAGGGCAATCCTGCTCATCGTAAGGACCGCCTGCAAAGGAAATTCCCCTGCAGCCGTCTCCCCTGAGAGCATTACCGCACTCGTCCCATCGAGGACTGCGTTTGCAACGTCGTTGGTCTCTGCACGGGTGGGCCTGGAGTGGAGCATCATCGATTCCAACATCTGGGTTGCCGTTATCACGGGCACCCCGCTGGCGATGCAGCTGCGGATGATGGATTTCTGGATGAGTGGCACCTCTTCTGCAGGAACCTCCACACCGAGGTCCCCACGGGCTATCATGATGGCAGCAGACTGCTCGATGATGGCGTCCAAGGCCGCAACAGCTTCAGGCTTCTCAATCTTGGCGATGATGGGAATGGTTCTGCCAAAGGTCTTGAGCATGTAAGCCTTCAGGGCCTTGATGTCATCACCACTTCGGACGAAAGAGAGTGCGACAAAATCCAGGTTATTGTCAAAGGCAAAGGCCAGATCCTTCTCATCCTTCTCCGTAAAGGAGCTGAGATGCATGAGAGGCACCTTGGGAAGGTTCACTCCCTTGCGGGGGTAGATGACCCCTTCCTCTACGAACGTGCAGTAGATTTCAGTTTCCACAATCTTCTCGACGACCAGCGAGACCAACCCGTCGTTGATGAGGATCTGGCTGCCCGGAAGGATTTCCTGATGGAGGTAGGGGTAGTCGATGCTGATGCGCTCTTTTGTACCAACACAAGGTTTGGTGGAAATGATCAGGGTCTCCCCTTTCTCATAGGTATAGGAGGGTTCTTCCAGCTGCCCGACCCTGATCTTTGGACCCTGAAGGTCCATGAAGATTGCAATGGGGATGCCAAGTTTCCTGGAAGCTTCCCTGGCCCTGTCGTGACGAACTTGCTGTTCAGCCGCAGTTCCATGGCTGAAATTCAACCTGATGACACGCGCCCCACCCTTGATGATGGACATGATGACATCCATCGATTCCGAAGCAGGCCCGAGTGTCGCAACGATCTTGGTATAGGTTCCCTGAATGAGCATAGTAGCCCCCTTGTTGCTTCCATCATCCAACATTACGGGAGAATTGTAAAGTTTAGTCGAATCACCCCAACAGGTGAGAAGGAAATGACCTGTAGGGGGTAGGCAAATCATCTTCCAAGGCGATTGTACCAATGGGTAGATTCGCTACCATAAGGGTATGATAGGAAGAAGAACAAAAGACCTGCTGCTCATTGCAGCCGTACTGGCTCTCAGCGTTGTCTCACTGCTGCAGATCGGCAAACTCCATATTGATAGTTCCACCAATGCGTTCATTCCCCAAAACGCCCCTGTGGTCCAGATAAACAATGAGATCGAAGCACAGTTCGGGTCCCTCGACCTCATTGTGGTCAACCTCTACAACGGGGAGGGATCGATGCTTGGCACCTCCTCTCTTGGGGTTCTCGACAAGGTAACGCAAGCCATTGAGGCCCTGCCCCTCAGCTTTTCAGTGACTTCCCTTACCAATACCGATCATCTTGGCAGTTCCGATGAAGGCCTATTGGTCGAGAAGCTCTATGACGCAAAAGAAGAACATGCCCTAGAGAACCTCACCCTACGTCTTGGAGAGTGGGGCGACCTCTACGAAGGCAACCTGATCTCCCGCGACAGGAGCATGGCATCGATCATCGTCGAGGCTGTAGTAGGTGCAGATATGGACCTCTTACTCAAGCAGATCAAGGCAGAAGTCGCCAGGATAGACCTGCAAGGCCTCACCGTCTCGCTCATCGGTCTTCCCGTCGTGACCAATGCAATTGAACAGAGCCTGCTCTCCGACCTTGCAATCCTCGCCCCGATAGTAGGATTGCTCATCGTGCTGCTCTTGTTCCTCTCCTTTGGAAGGTTCAAGGCCGTCATCCTCTCCCTATTTTGTCTTGTGGTCACGGCCAGCATCATGCTCGGTTTGATGGCCCTCCTGCAGCTTACCTTTACCATGGCCACCATGCTTGTGCCTGTCCTGCTGTTGATCGTGGGCAGTGCATACACCATCCACATCCTCAGCCACTTCTATGAGGAGGCATCCAACTCTGAAAAGGGTCTGAGCCAGGAAGGGAGGGACAGGATCATTGCGGCCGTGGTACAGAGGAACAGGACACCCCTCATCATGGCAGGGGCAACGACCGCGGCAGGGTTTCTTGCACAACTTACCAGCCCCCTCGGTCCTTTCAGGACGTTCGGCCTTCTCTGTGCGATCGGGGTAGTCCTTTCGCTTGTCGCAACGCTCTACATTGTGCCAGCCCTGCTCCGCCTATCGTATGCCAACACAACGGTGCAGAAAAGACACAAGCATGTTCGCCAGAGGTTCGACCCATCCAGACTGTTCATCTACCTGGCATCCAAACAGAGCAAGCTGCTCATACTGCTTTCCCTCTTGTTTATAACGGCAACCCTCATCCTTCTTCCCAGGATCAAGACGGGTACCAACATGCTGGATTTTTTCCGGCCATCCTCTGCGCTCGTGAAGGATACCAGGCTCTACAACAGCAAGATGCAGGGTAGCGGTATCCTGACGGTCATGATAAAGAGGGACGGGGATGCCTCCATCCTGGAGCCCTCCTTCCTTACATCCTTGGACGAATTCTCCTCTTCCCTGGAACAGCGGGATGATGTTGGTGGGGTACAGACCATCCTTCCCTTCATCAAGCGGATGAACCAGATACTGGGGCCACAACAGGGAGAGAGTGTACAGAGAGAGCAGGCAGCTCTTGCCTTTGATTTCTTTGGAGGTTCCTTCGGTGAAGCCGGAGGTGATGATGCACCTACCTCGAACGATGAAAACCTGGCAGTGACCGAGGGAGGCAGCTACTACGAGATACCTTCCGACCCTGAGAAGTACGGCCTCACCACAGAAGAGGAGCTCGGTCAGCTGATAACCCAGTATCTCTTGCTCTACAGTGGAAACCTGGGGAAATTCATCAATGACCCGATCGAGCCAAACGCCCTTCTGATGACCATCAGCCTCTTGAAGAGTGATACCAAAACCTTGCGAGAGGTCACCAACACCATCAGAAGCCACTTCGAACAGACCCTTCCTGCAGGGTGGAGAGCTGAGATCGGAGGAGGCGAGGCGATAAGCCTGGCCCTCACCGAGCTGGTCACACGATCGCAGATCTACTCCCTCTTCGGTGCCCTGCTCATTGTCTGGTTCCTGTTGCTCCTACTGTTCCGCTCGGTCAAGCTGGCCACCCTGGGGCTCATCCCCTGTGTCTTTGCCCTGATGGGAATCTTCACCTCCATGGCGGTTTTCTCCATCGAGCTGGATATTGTCACCAGCCTGCTAGCCTCGCTTGCCATCGGGATAGGGGTTGACTATGCGATCCACCTGATAGCGGCATACCAGAGGATAGGATCCACCCTACCCCAGGGGGAGGTCTTTACAGAGGTGATGAAGACCACAGGCAAGGCAATCCTCATCAATGCAGCCTCAGTCACCCTGGGCTTTCTTGGCCTGCTCTTCAGCCAATTCACCCCCATCTCCCGCATGGGCCTGCTCTTCTGCATCTCGATGGTGTTTGCCTCGTTGAGCAGCCTCACCATCCTGCCGGCCCTGCTACGCCACATGCTTGTAAAAAACCAAGAACTCACTCAAGGCACACACCATTCAAGGAGAACCCTATCATGAAACGAGTACGACCAATGCTACTGGCCCTTCTGATCTTTACCCTAACCCTCCCTCTCATGGCGGCCGAACAGCCACAGGAGATCATGAAGAAGGTCATGGAGGTACAGAGCAGCAACAGCTCGGCCCTGGAACTTCTGCTAACCCTCACCGACGCAGGAGGACAGGCCAGGGAGAGGCAACTACAGACCCTCTCACTGACTGAGGAGGGGAGAACCTCCTCCATCACCGTCTTCCTCTCACCGGCCAGCGTCAAGAACACCCGCTTCCTCTCGGTGGAGAACAGTACAGGCAAGAGTGAGCAGTGGATATACCTTCCAGCACTAAAACGGGTCAAGCGGATAGCTGCAAACGAGGAGGGAGGGTCCTTCATGGGTAGTGATTTCTCCTACTCTGACATGGCCTCCACCACCTACGATGCGACTGAGGCAACCCATACCCTGCTTGAGGAGACGGCGACAACCTACACAATCAGGTCGGTGCCTTTCGACAAGAGCAGCTATGGGAAGACCGAGACCACGGTGGACAAGAGCACCTACCTCCCACTGCAGGTCGACTTCTATGCCAAGGACGGCTTGACCTTGGAGAAACAGCTTGTCACCCAAAAGATGGAGCAGATGCAAGGCCGGTGGGTACCCAAGGTCCTCACCATGACCACAGTGGCAAGCGGACACACCACCAGGCTGGAGATCCTGCAGGCCCAGTACGACATCGCCATGAACAGCAACTATTTCACCACCAAATTCCTTGAGACAGGGAGGCCCTAATGAAACGTATCCTGCCCTTGCTGCTTGCCATAAGCCTGCTCGCCACCAACCTCTTTGCCTTTAGTGGCTTTGATGACATATTTGCACCAACCACCTCCTTGGATGAGAGTGCAAAACCAACTGTCTCCGGCTCGGGTTCGGTCGGAGCCGATGTTGGCGTTTTTTTGGATGACCTCCATTTCTCTGAGCAGCTTCTGAGACTAAATCTCCTTGTTGACAGTCAATCGTTCAAATCAGAAGCTGCTCTCTCCTACGACGCACTGGACCAGAGCCTACAGGTATCGACCGCTTCAGTGACCTATTTCTTCGACTGGGGTCAGATAGAGGCAGGCCTATTGAAGGAGGAATGGGGCTCGGCAGACGGCCTGCATGTGGTGGATGTCCTCAATGCCTTCGACTACTCAAAAGGCTTTTCCGATGACCTTGCAAGCATGAAGCGCTCTGAGTTCATGGTAGGGACCACCCTCTACAAGGGATCGAGTTCGCTGCAGCTCTATTTCAAGCCGACCTTTACACCCGGGCTCAGTGCCATGGAAGGCAGGTGGTCCCTCCTGCCCCAAACGCTGACGCTCACCATCAAGGAGCCTCCAAAGACAGACTCGTGGGAGTATGCACAGTTCGCTCTTAGAGGAAGGACCAGCATAGGGGGTGTTGACCTAGGCCTGCTCTATTACCGGGGGCACATGGCCCAGCCAGGTGCCGTACTTACCATGACGGGAATGACAACTGCTGACATGGATATAGTCTACACACCCTACCAACTCTTCGGAACAGAGGCGACCTATCTTCTTGGGCAGTTCACCTTCATGGCAGAGGGAGGGTATTTGCTCAGCAAGGACCGACCAGGTAGCGACCCCACACTCTACAACAGCAAGTGGGTCTACCTGGGAGGGGTGAGCTACCTTGAGCCTACAAGCAACCTCTACCTGGCTCTGATGTACAACGGCCACTTCGTCGAGCACTATGACAAGGTTGAACCCAATGCCCTGGATGTCGACCAGGCCCAGGCCTTCGACAACAAGGCCTATGGCAATACCCTTACCCTTGCCATGGAGGTGCCCCTCTTCCGCGAGAGGGTGAAGGTGCGCCTTGGGGCCACCTACCAGATCGAGACCGAAGGCTATGCCCTGCTTCCCTCCATCGGATGGCAGGTAAGCGACACGCTGTTGCTTGAATGCAAGGCTGTTGTCTATGGCTCATTGGGCTCCAAGTCGAGCGTCTTCAAGACATGGGAGGGGAATGACTCTCTTACGATTGGCATGACACACTACTTCTGACGCCTATCATAGAGCCCTCGGGTGTGGTAGAATCCTCCTCAGGAGGGTTGGACAGTGTTCATTATTGGAGACATCCTGCTTTTTCTGACTACCGCACTGGTCTTTTCCATAACCTGTCTCTGCGTCCTCTTGCATGTCCGGTCGAAGGACAGCTATACCAGCGGTTTTCTGGCTGTGCTCATCCCGTTGTGTTTGCAGATGTTTTTGACCATGCTCTACGCCTACATACCCCGGGTCTATCCGCCAGAGTTGCTTACCGGAGAGATCTACAGCTATTTCTGCCTTAGTGCAACCCTGGTCTCCATATTCCTCACCACCCTGCTGCTCTTCACCATGAGCCGATACCTCATAGCCCTGCTGCCTGCAAGCGAACAGGAAAAGGCCCTGGGAAAGCGGATCCTGGGTTTTCTCGTCCTTGTGTTCCTCATCCTCAGCCTCTTGGTAATCATTGGCATGAGCGAAGGGGACTGGATCTTGGCGATGAACCTCACCTTCTCCTACCACTTCTTCAGTGGCAGTGTGTTCATGGTCCTCCATGGCTTCATAGCCTTGCTATACAGGAAGAAGGCACAGGGTTGGGAGCAGGAGCGCCTGTTGACCGGCATCAGCGCCACCTTCCTGCCCCTGCTGGTACTCTTTCCCCTGGACCTCATCTTCTTCTGGAACCACGCCTTCAAGTTCACCTATCTCAGCTTTTCGGCCTTTGCGGTCTACCTCTACTACTTCATCAGCAGGAGGTATTTCCTTACCTACGAGGTGGTCAGCGAGGCTTCCGTTTCACAACAGACCGATTTCCTCGATGCCCATGATGTTTCATCCCGCGAGCAGGAGATCATAGCGTTGCTGGTAAAGGGGCTGAGCAACAGGGAGATAGCGGAATTGCTCTTCATCTCCCCCAACACAGTGAAGACCCACATCAAGAACATCTATGCCAAGCTGGGGGTCTCCAATAGGGTGCTTCTCTTCTCGCTCTTGCAGAAAGACTCACGTCGCTAGAGCTTTCCTGCACTCTTTGCAGATTCCTGTGATGTAGAAGGTATGGTCATGGACGATAAATCCATGTTCGTCCTCAAAGCCTTGCAGAAGGTCCGAATAAAAACACCCCCCCAGGTCAATGAAGCAGTGACAGCTCTCACAATGGAACCAGTGGTGGTGCCCCTTCCCTTCCTTGCTGCTGTAGTAACGCTCGGTGCCATGTTCGCTGCAGTGCAGGATGAAGGATGTGGCAAGATTGTTCTGTTCCAGATAGTGCAGGTTCCTGTACACGGTGGCTGGGTCGCAGAGGTCGGAGAGTTGCTTGGCAAGATCTGTGACGGAGATGGGTTCCTTGGCATCCTCCAAGCCTTTGAGGATGGCTCGTCTAGCCTTAGTCATGGTGCAGGGCCCTCCTTCTCCTGTAGGTAAGTAGCATCTTGGTAGCGGCAGTGCCGAGGAATACCCCTCCTGCAATGACGACAACCATCGCACCGACAGGGACATCGAGCATCCAACCTGCGGCCAACCCCCCAAAGGAGAAGAGTGCAGAAAACAGCGTTCCCAGCCCCATCATCGCTGCAAGGTTCTTTGCCCAATAGCCGGCGGTCCCTGCAGGGAGGGTGAGCATCGCAATGACCATGACGATACCCACGAAGGTCTGCAGCAGCACCACTGCCACAGCTGTTATGGTGAGCATCAAGAGGAATACCCACTGGGTGGGAATTCCCCTGACCTGGGCAAACTCCTCGTCAAAGGAGGTGGCCTCTATCTGGGGATAGAAGCGCCAGGCGAGAAGGATGACGATTACATCGAGGGAAAAGAGCAGGACCAAATCCTTGGTGGAGATGAGCAGGATGTTTCCAAACAGGTAGGAAGAGGGGTCGGTATAGCCTGGGGTCTTCGCCATGAAGAGCACCCCGATACTCATCCCGATGGCCCAAATGGCCTGGATGACCGTATCCTCGCGCTGCTTGGCCTTCAATGAGACCACCCCAATGATGGCAGCTGCCAGAATGGCAAAGACAATTGCCCCTGCCATGGGGGTGATGCCTGGCACCTTTCCGGTTGCTGAAAGGTAGAGGGCGATACCAATGCCGCCCAACACTGCATGGGAGATTGCCCCTGCTAGCCCGGCGATACGCTTGACGGTCACCACCGACCCTATGACACCAAAGAGGATGGAGGAGAGCAGACCTGCCAGGAGTGCATTCCGCACAAAGGGGAAGTCAGGGTTTCCTAGGGCAGAGAAGAAGCCAAAGAGGTTATCCATTGTTCGGTCCCCCGTCAAATGTGCAGTAGTCGGCAGGAAGCTCCACATCGTGCAAGACGCGCAGGGCAGAGCCGCCATAGAGTTCAGTCGGTGAGTTCAGGAGAGGCTCCAGGGAGTGCTGGACCACGGTGCGTCCCTTCTGCCCAGGTTTCTGGGCCCCGATGCAGAATACACGGTCGGTAAGGGAGGAGACGGTACTCATATCGTGGGTGACGATGAGGATGGTGGTCTTGCCCTTGAAGAACCGCAGGGTATCGAACAGGCGCTTCTCGCTCTCCGCATCCATATTGGCCGTAGGTTCATCAAGGATAAGCATCTTCGGCCCCGCTACCAGGGCACGTGCAACCAGGACCCGTCTTCGTTGCCCACCGGAGAGCTCACTGTAGGGCCTCTGGGCAAGGTCTCTCAGCTCCACCTGCTCAAGCGCTGCATAGGCTGCAGTGTCACGTTCAAGGCGGCCTTTGCGGGAGATGGATAGAAGACCTCCCATCCTAACCACCTCAAGGACCGAGATGGGAAAGGTCGGGTCGTAGGTTATGTGCTGGGGCACGTACCCGATCATCGACCTGTTTTTCCTGGGTGCGTCCCCGAAGAGCAGGACCTCCCCTTTCTGGCTCTGTTCAAGGCCTAGGATCAACTTGAGGATCGTGGTCTTGCCTGAACCGTTGGGTCCTACCAGGGCGCTGAACTCACCTGCATGGATGTGGAAGTTCACATCCTCAAGCACAGACAACGCCTCATAGGAAAACGCAACATGGGAAAACCGTAGTGCAATCGGTACATCGCTCATAATTTCTCCTGTAGGGTATCCAACAGTGCCCCACCCATCAGGCGGATGTTTGCCATCCAGTCCTTGGCAAGAGGGTCGAGTGCAAGGACACGTGCCCCCACGGCCTTGGCGACCGTCTGGGCAGAGGCCAGCGGAAACTGTTTCTGTACAAAGAGGGCTACGACCCTATCTTTCTTTGCTTCCTGGATGAGCAGTGCTAGGTCCTTGGCAGTCGGTTCCTTCCCCCCTACCTCCACAGCTTCCTGGACAAGGCCAAATTCATCGAAGAAGTATCCAAAGGAGGGGTGGTAGACAAACACCGTCCTCCCTGCTAGGGGGGCAAGGTCCCCCTTCAGCTTGAGGAAGGTGGCGTCTATCTCATCGACAAGGGCCTGGTAGTTCGCTTCCAGCAGGGCTTTTTGTTCGGGAAGCAAGGCAATGGTCGTTTCCAGCACCTGGTTGGCAAGGATCTTTGAGCTCTCCCATCCGAGCCAGGTATGGCGATCCCGTTCAAGGCTCTCCCCAGATACAACCTCTGCAACCCCATCCTCGTGCTCATGAGCCTCCAAGGAGCGGAAGGTCACCCCCTGGGTTCCATCAACCAAGAGCAAATTGGGATAGAGGGAAGCCACCTTGGGAACAAGAGCCTGCTCAAAGTCAGTGCCGCTCAAAATCCAGGCCTTGGCCTTGGCGAGGGAGGCCATCTGGGATGGGGTCGGCTCATAGGAGTGTGGGCTCTGCCCTTCCCCTACCAGTACAACCGACTGCACAAGGGAGCCTGCGATGCGTTCGAGAAAATACTCTTGGGGAAGAATGCTCAAAGCAATGGTAGGTCTATCGTCAGAGGCCGGCCTCTCGCCCTTTCCTTGCGAAAAAAGAAGGGTGGTGCCGGTCAGCAAAAGTATCAAGAGCAAAGCAAAACGATTCGGAATTCTCATATTCCCTCCTCGGGGGTAAGCAGAGCATACAAAGAGGGCCGGATATTTGCAAGTCATTTGCAATAATAATGCAAATGAGTTGCATCCTTCCCTCCTGCATCTACCCAAGCCCCACGCTCCGCGTTATGATCAGAGAGAAAGAGGAGACTAGAGATGCTACTACCTTTCAAAGGAATCGAGCCCAGGATTGGGAAGCAGTGCTTCATCGCACCATCGGCAGCTCTCATTGGGGACGTGGTACTGGGCCCTTCCTGCTCGGTCTGGTTCAATGCCACCATCAGGGGCGATGACGCGTCCATCCACATCGGCAAAGAGAGTAACGTACAGGACAATGCGGTGATCCATTGCAGCATAGGAGTGCCGACTACCATTGGGGAACGTGTCACCATCGGCCATGGGGCCATCATCCACTCCTGCACCATTGGGGATGACTGCCTCATCGGCATGGGATCGATCATCCTCGATGGGGCAGTGCTCCCTTCCCATGTGCTGGTAGGGGCCGGTTCCCTCATACCCCAGGGCAAGACCTACCCCCCAAGGAGCTTGGTTATGGGTTCTCCCGCCAAGGCCGTAAGGCCCTTGACCGAAAAAGAGTTAGAGGAGATGCACAAGAATGCCCAGCACTATTGCCAGGCTTCCCTTGCCTATGCCCCTAGTTCTCGTTGACCTTCTCAAACTTCTTGATGGCCTCGTTGTTCCCGCCGACAACCAGGATATCTTCTGCTTCCAGTACGAGCTCGGGGGTAATTTCGGTAATGGCCTTGTCATTCCTCAGCACCACTATCACATTCAGGTGGTACTTTTTGCGGATGTTCAGGTCCTCAATCGTATGGCCTACAAAACTCTCCGCAATGGGGATGTTTGCTATGGAGAAGTCGTCGCATAGCGCAAGGAAATCGAGGGTACCTGTAGCTACCAGGGACTGGGCAAGCCGGAAGCCCATGTCCACTTCAGGAAATACCGCCTCAGCCCCTATCTTCTCCAGGACCCTGCCATGGTCAGCCGACGTGGCCTTGCTGATGACCCGAGGGATGTGCAACTCAAGGGCGTTCATGGTCGCCAGGATGTTTGACTCAATATCCTTGCCTATGCAGACGATGACCGTCCCACAATGGGCTAGTCCGGACTCCTTGAGCACATCCTGGGTAATGCCCGTCACCGGATAGACGTTGGACAACTTGTCCTTCACCGCGTCGAGCTTCTCTTCCTCTATCTCCAGGACGATCACCTCCTTGCCTGCCTTGGTAAGCTCCAGGGCAAGGGAGAGGCCAAACCTTCCCAATCCAATAATTCCATATGCATCCGAATCAAATTCGCTTTTCATTCTGGTCACTCCTTACTCAACCGATGAACACCTTCTCCTCAACATACTTGAGAGAAGATGGCTTGCCCCTGATGCTGGTTGCAACGGTTATGGGCCCCAGCCTCCCAACGAACATGACAACTATGAGGATGAACTTGGATGCGGTATGCAGGTGGGTCGTGATGCCTGTAGAAAGCCCTACCGTTGCAAAGGCTGACACACTTTCAAAGGCGACCTGCAAAAAGCTGAAGGCTCCCCCCTCGGCGAGGAGGATACCCATCATGCCAAATCCGATGACCAGCAATGCCAGCAAAAGCACCTGATAGGCCTTGAGGATGCTCGCTTCGTTGATCTTCCTCTTGAAGGCGGAGCTATCCCGTCTGGATATCATCGACCCCAGGCTAAGCATGAGGGCAAAGGCTGTGGTCGTCTTGATACCACCACCTGTGGACCCCGGAGAGGCTCCGACGAACATCAGGATCATCATGAAGAACTGGCCAACATCGCTCATCGAGCCAATGTCTATGGTGTTGAAGCCCGCGGTCCTGGCACTCGCACTCTGGAAAAACGCACTGAGCAGCGAGATATGCTCGACCAGAAAGAAAACTACAGTCCCCAACAAAAGAAGCAGTCCATTCATGGAGAGCACAATCTTGCTATGCAGGGAGAGGCGCTTCCACCTTCGGGCCTTCGTCACGTCGGCAAGGACAAAAAACCCTGTCCCCCCGATGATGATCAATAGCGAGGTCACCAGGTTCATCGCAAGGTTCCCCTTATAGGCGCTCAGGCTCTGGAAGTTCCCCTGGATATCAAAGCCCGCATTGTTGAATGCACTGATGGTATTGAATGCAGCATGGCCCAAAGCCTGGAGCGGCTCATGAGAGGTGCGGAAGATGAAATATTCGACGAAGGTCCCCACACCCTGGAACACCAGGGCGGCGAGGCCGACAGCCTTCACCACCTGCATCGTCCCCTTCACCGTCCCCAGATTGTACGCTTCCCTGATGACACTGTACTTGCCGATGGAAATGGGGAAGCCCAGCATGAGGATGAAGGTCATGACCACAGAGGCAAAGCCCAGCCCCCCGAGGAGGATGAGAGCTGCAATGACCGTCCTGCCGAAGATCGTGAAGGTCTGGGCAACATCGATGGTTACCAGGCCTGTTACACAGACAGCGCTGGCTGAGGTGAAGAGGGCATCGACATAGGAGAGGGAAATGCCTTCATGGTGGGCAAACGGAAGGGAGAGCAGGCCTGACCCTGCCAAAATTATCAGAGCGAACCCGAGCAGAAGATACTGGTTGGGCAAAAGGGTTCTTCGTCTTATCATACTCATAGTTGGTCTGAGTCTACCATTAGGGAAACTCTAGTACAATATGCTTGTCAGAGGGCCCTGTTGATTTGCCGATAGGCGCATTTTATGGTATATTGGTTCGTGACTGGGAAAAGTCCAGGCAAAGTGAGGTTCTGATGATTGACAAGAAAATTGTGAAATTGATAAACGAACAGATCAACAAGGAATTCTATTCTGCATATCTGTATCTGGATATGGCAGACTTCTATGCCCACGAAGGGCTCAACGGTTTCGAAAACTGGTTCAAGGTGCAAGCCCAGGAGGAGATGGCCCATGCCCTGCTCTTTAGGCAGTACCTCATCAACAACGGCTATGCTGTGGAACTGGCTGCCATCGGCGACCCTACCATGAAGTACTCCGACAACAAGGCACCTCTGGTGGAAGCCCTGAAGCACGAGCAGTATGTAACAGCATCCATCAACACCATCTACAGTGAAGCATTTGCTCTCAAGGACTATCGCACCATCCAGTTCCTTGACTGGTTCGTAAAGGAACAGGGTGAGGAAGAGATGAACGCCGAGGACAACATCCGCAAGTTTGACCTCTTCGGTACCGATGCCAAGAGCCTCTACCTGCTCGACCAAGAGCTTAAGGGCAGAGTATTCACTCCACCATCGCTGGTAATCTAATCATTGTGTCACCCGCTTTCCGATGAAGGCGGGTGATGTTTTTTACTAACAGCACAAAGGAGCCATCATGCAGAGCAAGCCGATCAGGAGAGTAACAGGGGGATCCGTCCAATACGATGGGGCTGGCGTCAAGCTGGTCAGAGTAATAGGATATCAGGATGTCTATGATTTCGACCCATTCCTTCTCTTGGATGCTTTTGACTCCACTGACCCCGAAGACTACCTCAAAGGTTTCCCCTGGCATCCCCATAGAGGGATAGAAACAGTCACCTACCTTATCCAAGGCGATATCGAGCATGGGGACAGCCTGGGAAACAAGGGGTCCATCAAGGACGGCAGTTGCCAATGGATGACCGCCGGCAGCGGTATCATCCATCAGGAGATGCCCCAGAAGAGCGAGCGGATGCTCGGCAGCCAGCTGTGGATCAACCTCCCCCAGAAGGACAAGATGACCCATCCTGTCTACAGGGACATCAAGAGCGAGCAGATCCCAACGGTCAAGGAAGAGGGGGTGGAAGTCCGGGTCATAAGCGGAACCTACAAGGGTACCAATGGCCCTGAGCAAGGCGACTTCGTAAAGACCATCTACCTCGATGTCAAGCTCGATGCCCATACGAAATGGGTATTCCCAGTCGACCCCCAGAAAAAGATCTTCTGCTATATGGTGGAAGGCTCAGCCTTGGTAAGCGACACGAGCCAGAGGATTCCCCACCACCAGGCAGTGCTCTTTGGAGACGGTGACACGGTGGAGATCAGTGCAACTGAAGAGGGTCTTCGCTTCTTCTTCTATGCGGCAAAACCCCTAGGGGAGAGCATCGCCTGGAAAGGGCCCATCGTGATGAACACCCAGGACGAGCTCAAGCTTGCTTCCAAGGAACTGAGGGACGGGACATTCATCAAGCACGCTTGAGAGCTCACCACCCTTCCCTATTCCATTCAACCTTACACCGATACCAGTCGTATCGGTGTTTTTTTGTCCTGGATATGGATTGTCTCGTTTGCCTTGGAACTGACTTCGGATAGCTCTGTCCTCAGCAAAGGCCACTTTGCAACCGCTTCATCAACGCGGCCTCCTTTGCGAAATCTAATGAGGGCCCAAACCTTTGTCTGCCTCATCAGGCCTGACAGGTAATAGTACAAAATGCTGGAAAACTCAGGTTCGTAACAGAGCCTAGATCAGATTTTCTTCGTGCATGATATCGAAAGCAACGATTGCATCATGGACATGTACACGCATCGCTTTTTCTGCCAGTTCCGGATCCTCTTTGCAAATCTCATCCATCAGCAATCTATGCCAATATCGTGGATAGCTGGCTTTGGGGGCGTTCGTTGCTTGTGCACTGGAAAGCATCCAATAGAAATTCACTTTTTTCAACACTTCAAGCAGGATGTCATTGCCTGTACATTCGGTTAGCAACATATGGAACTGCAAATGGATATTTCTGCTCTCGTTGACAGTGTCTGGAGTGTAGGGAGTCGTATCAAGGAGTGTAGCAAGCCGGTAGAGTTCCTCTTTCCTTGCAAGGAACAGGTCCTTGCAAAGGTCACGGGCTGCCTGGCATTCAATCGCTTCGCGTACCTGGAAGATCTTCTTGATCCGGTCGTAGGTAGGAACGATTACGTACGCACCCCATTTGGGTTTTGACTGGACAAGCATATCAGATTCCAACCGCTTAACAGCCTCGATCACAGGAATGGTGCTGGTGCCAATTTCCGTAGCCATCTTCCGCAAGGAAAGTTTAGTACCAGGTTTCAGGTCCCCACTGAGGATTTTATCCAGAATATAATTGTATGCCTTCTCTCCAGCAGTATTGAATACGATATCTTCCACGCGCATACCCTCTCTTAATACCTTTACCAATTGATACTATATTACAATAAATTAAAAGAAAAGGGAAAACTAGATTCAATTTTCCCAGCTTTGGTCACCCTACCCGTGGATGCAAAGGGTTGTTCACCGCATACCGAGGCTTCTTGGCTTCTAGAAGCACATCCATGATGCATTTCCCCATATCCACACTACACCGCAGGAAGGAATCTGTGGTTGCCGAGGCATTGTGCGGTGTCATGACCACATTATCCAGTGTATAGAGCGGATTATCCAAAGGCAGGGGTTCGGAGGAAAAACAATCAAGGCCGGCTCCAAACAATTTTCCTGTTTGCAATGCATCGATGAGATCGGGTTCAACCACAATGCCACCACGTGCGGCATTGATGAAAATTGACCCATCCTTCATGGCTGCAAAGAAAGCTTTGTCAGCCAGGCCTTTGGTGGCAGGGGCGAGAGGCATATGTATCGTGACAATATCTGCTTTGCCCAAGAGCTCCTGCAAATCATTGGCAACAACCACTCCCTCAGTAAGGCTGTCCTTCGGTATGTTTGGATCGTATACAACGATGTTCAAACCAAATCCATCCTTACATTTCTGGGCGACAGCCCTGCCAATCTGGCCAAATCCGATTACGCCGAGGGTTTTTCCCAACAGCTCCATGCCCAGTGTCGAACGGCAGGAGAAATTACCAAGACGGAGATTCTTGTCACAGAAGTGCATATACTTGGCAGTAGACAAGATCAAAAGCAAGGTGTGCTCAGCAACGGCATTCGTCAGAGCAAGAGGGGTATTGGAAACCCAGATGCCAAGGTCATTTGCTGCTTCGATGTCGATTTTTTCAGTCCCTACTCCATACCGAGCGATGATCTTCAGATTCTTCGCATGCTCGAGGACCTTCCTTGAGTATACCTCGGTGCGGGCAAGGACGGCATCACAATCACCTATCGCAGCAATCAAGGAACTCTCATTATTCCCACATCGTACAATCTCGGCTCCGCCCTCGATCAAGGTCTGAACTCCGTCAAGCAATACTTCCTGGGGTACCAATAGTTTCATATCATTTCTCTTTCTTAATTATTTGGTGGATGCGCCTTTCTTTTGGGCTTTCCCAAGGAAAAAGACAAATATAACGGTCAACAGCAAGAAGGCCATGCTATCCGGCTGAAGAAAAACGGCCATGTTGTTGCCAGAGATGGACAGGCTTCTTCTGAAATAGCCTTCGAACAAAGGTCCTAGCATTGCACCAAGGATCAAAGTCACTGCAGGATATTTCTCTTTTCTCATGAAGTACATGATCACGCCAACACCGGCAGAGGCTATCATCTGGAAGACAGAACTCGTGGCAGCATAGGCCCCGGTTATGGCGATCAGGCTGATTGCAGAGTAAAGTACGATCCGGTTTATCCTGACCAACTTGATGTAGTATGGCCCAAAGAGCATCAGGGAGAGGGGAATCATCAGGACAGCAGAAACCAACAGGGCCGCATACATCGGGGAAACCAGTTGAAGCTGACGGGTCATGATGTCTGGACCGGGAACGATACCATAGACCATCAAGACACCAAGGACGACTGCGGTTACACCGTCACCGGGGATACCGAATGCAAGCATCGGAACCATTGCCCCACCACAGACGGCGTTATTGGCCGATTCTGCACAGGCAATGCCCTGCAATGACCCATTGCCATACTTCTCTGGGTGCTTTGAGCCGCGCTTGCCTTCTGCATAAGCGACAAAAGAGGCAAGAGCACCTCCTGCACCAGGAAGGGCACCGATGAAGAAACCGATTAAGGAGCTTTTCATATAGGCAAGAAGCCCGATTTCCTTGAAATCAGCTTTCGTCGGAATGAAATCGCGACGCTTGATCTTGATGTCCTTTACCGCAGCGCTAACTTCTTGGTATTCCTTGTTTGAAAGGTCGCTTTGCATCAAGACTTCACTGATCGCAAATGCTCCTATTACCACAGAGATGAAGTCTATTCCTTCCATCAAGGAAACGGTTCCAAAAGTAAAGCGCGAGGTCGGATTGAACAGACCCATTCCGACCGTGGAGAAGATCATGCCAAGGATGATGAAGAGCATTGCTTTCTTCCAGCCCTTACCTTCCAGAGCACAGATGGTGATGAATGCAAAGAGAACCAGGGATGCTTTTCCAGGTGTTTTCACCAGCAAGGCTGCTTTTACCGCAATGGGGGAAACAAGAATCAAAAGCAGTACGCCAATGGCACCACCGAGGGCTGAGGCAAAGCTGGCATGGCCGATGGCTTTGGCTCCCATGCCCCTTTGCATCAAAGGATACCCATCCTTACCAGTCATGCTGCTGGACGGGGCACCAGGGATGTTGATCGTGATTGCGGTGACGCTACCTGCATACATACCAGCCATGTAGATTCCCATGACCATGCACAGTCCCATGTTCAACGTCATGCTATAGGTCATTGGCATCAGCAGGACGATGGCAACCGTTGCGGTGAGCCCTGGAATGATGGCAAAAACCAGACCAATGATGAATCCAAGGAGCGTTACCAAGAAATTGATGGGTTGGAACACTACGCCGAACCCAGACATGATCTGTATCAAAGTATCCATACCGAACGCTCCTAGTTGAACCTGACGCCGAAGATTAAGGCGTACAGGATATAGACAAAACCAGTGATGATTGCTGAGATGATGAGTTTCTTCACCACTGCAGTAATCTTGTCATCGAAGAACAGCATGAACAAGAACGTGAACACGAACGCTGCCCCAATGAACCCAATCAATTTGTACAGCCCGATGAAGAGGAAGAAATCGGCGAACAGAATAACCTGTTTCAAGCCAATTACTTTGCTCGAGCTCGCCCCTGCTTCGACAGGTTCCTTCAGTCCATCAATCATTATGGATATACAAAGAGCAATTCCAATGACAGCGATGATCACGGGTATGAAGTTTTCATTGCTCAATCCACTTTCGAGAAACAAGGGGCCCATTGACAACCCAACACCAAGGTACCCAAGCAAGAAAATCATGCACACAAATGGGATCATCACCTTTTTATGTAAAAACCTTTGTATATCCATCTTTCAAATCCTTATCAAAATTTCTTAACTAGCTACTCAGCGCTTGAGGAGCCCTTTGGCGACCATGTCATCCAATAGCTTGAATGCAGTGATCTGTACAGTGTTCACATATTCCTGAACCGCTGCACCACTCTTCCAAACAGGGGAGACACCGATGGAGACAACCCAATCCTGGAATTCCTTGGTCTCGGCAGCTTCCTTGTAGTAAGCGGTCAGGGTATCGATTACGTTCTGGGGAGTATCCTTGGGTGCACACATCAGGATGAAGGATGCGCACTGGATCTCAGGATGGCCGAGGGAAGCAATGGTAGGAACCGTTGGATAGGCCTTGTTCTGGACCATTGAGAATTCAACGATGCCACGTACCTGTCCACTTGCGAGCAATGAGTTGAGGTCGCCGAGGCTGGTGATGATGGCATCAACTTCGCCATTGAGCAGTGCTTCCTTCTGGGTTGAAGAACCGATGTACTGGACTTCATTGACGTCAATTCCATAGATAGATTCAATCTGAGAGATTACGAGGGAGGTCCTGGACCCAGCGTTTGCACCACCGATCCTCACCTTGCCGGGGTTGGCTTTTGCTGCATCAATGAGATTCTGCCAGGTTTTAATGGGGGAATCGTTGCGGACCATCACGGCATCAGACTCCTGGGTCAACATCGCGAAGATGTTCAACTTGTTCAGGTCATACTGTGGGATCAGGTTGAAGTAGACAGAACCGACGACACTGCCGTAGGTCATGCTTCCGATGCGATACCCATCAGGCTTTGCAATCATGACCTGGTAAGGACCATTGGCTTCTGTTGCACCATTGTTGGTTACATACAAGGTCTGGCCCTTGTGCTGCTTCTCAATGATGGAAATGATTTTTCTGTTGATGGCATCGGTTCCACCACCAGATTCAGCATTGACGATGACCTCGATGTCCTTAGCTGGGTAGGTTGCTTCAGATGAGCCTTGCGCAAAGGCCATTGACGAGAGTGCAATAAGCACTGATACGAACGTTAAAATCTTCCTTTTCATAAATCCTCCGAACTCCATGTAAGATGTTGTTATCTGTACGATACAGTATTATAACTGTTATAACAGTCTGTCAAGGAAAATCTTATCTTTTTCAAACCGCCTCCCTTGGTGGATACAATGATTTCTTGACAATGTACTAATACACCAGTACATAGTACAAAAGTAGAAGATGAGGGAGTGCAGGTGTACAAAGCAGCCGAGCAAAAACTGGAGTTCAGTCTGGATGTAAAGAGTGGGGTCCCCTATTACAAGCAGATCATCTTCCAGGTGGAGATGGCCATCTCCGATGGCAGGCTGGAGAAAGGTTCCCAGCTTCCCACAGTCAGGAGCCTTGCAGTCGATCTGAGCATCAACCCCAACACAGTAGCCCGGGCATATGCCGAGATGGAGATACGCAACATTGTCGTGACCCAGCAGGGTTCAGGCACCTTCATCAGTGACAAGAAAATAAATCTCAATGCGATCGAGCGCGAGCAGGTACTCTCCCAGATCACCAAATCCTACCTTTCCAAGGCAGCTTCCTTCGGGTTCTCCTTGGAAGAGATAGTAGCAAACATCCATGACCTGGGCCCGGACCTGAAGCTAAAGAAGGAAACAGTATGAATCTCTATCAGAAAAAGTTTGACAGGATCAAGAATGCCAAGACATTCACCCTCAAGAAGGATTTCAGCTTCGGCTCGCTCTCCTTCTTCTCGCTTGCCCTCTTCATGGTAGCTGGAGCATGGGTAGAGTTGCTCATCTACCCATCCTTCCCCTTGGAAGGTATCGCGATGCTCATCTCTTTTGTCTTGGTGATGGCCATCATCATAGCCCTGCTGCCGATGTGGCTCATCGTCATTGCCTTGCTCTTTTTCATGTGGCTATCGGTTATGGGGAAGCTGAGCATATACCTCTACCCCCTTGCCGGCTTTGCCACGGTGGGCATCCTCCTCTCTTGCGGGGTCCAGCTTGTACAACACTGGGACAAGGTCGTTGTCCTGCGCCTGGGCAAGTTCAGGAAGGTCCATGGATCGGGTCTCTTCTTCCTCATTCCCTTGGTGGACAGGATTGCCGAGTTCGTAGACATGCGCATCAGGGCAACCGACTTCAGTGCCGAGAAGACCCTCACCAAGGATACCGTTCCGGTACATGTCGATGCCCTGGCATTCTGGATGATCTGGGATGCGAAGAAGGCCATCCTGGAGGTTGAGAACTACACGGAGGCTGTGATCCTCTCTGCCCAGACAGCCCTGAGGGACTCCATCGGAAAGTATAGGCTCTCATCGCTCCTCTCAGAACGGGAAGAGTTGGGAAAGGAGATTCAGCAGAGCCTCGATGCCAAGACCAACCCATGGGGGGTCTCTATCCTCTCGGTAGAGATAACCGACATCATCATCCCCAAGGAGCTTGAGGACTCGCTGAGCAAGCAGGCCCAGGCTGAGCGGGAGAAAGAGGCAAGGATCATCCTGGGAGCCGCTGAGGTCGAGATAGCAAAGAAGTTCACCGAGGCATCGAAACAGTACTCAAACGATACTGTGGCCCTGCAGCTGCGTTCGATGAACATGATCTACGAGGGTATCAGGCAGAACAACTCCATGATGCTCTTGCCCGCCTCCATCCTCGACCACATGGATTTGGGAGCGGTGCTTGGAAGCGCAGCCATCCAGAGAGCCCAGGAAGCGAAAGAGCGAACCCTAGAGGAGTGACCTATGATCAAGATTGAGAACGTAAGCCGCAACTACAAGACAGGGGAGACGGTCGTCAAGGCACTGAAGAAGGTTTCCCTCGACATTGACGATGGAGCTTTCCTCTCCATAGCGGGACCATCCGGCTCAGGGAAAACAACGCTATTGAACCTCATCGGATGCATAGATGCCCTCGACGGGGGTGAGATAACCATCAATGGCCAAGAGGTCACCAAGATGGGAAAGAAGGGCATGACCGAATTCCGCAGAAACAACCTGGGCTTCATCTTCCAGACCTACAACCTCATCCCAGTTCTCTCTGCCTACGAGAACGTGGCCTTCGTCCTCTCAATCCTCAATGTAGGCGAACATGAGACGCGACAGCGAACCATGGCCCTGCTGAAGGAGGTCGGTCTGGAAGGGATGGAGGACCGCCGTCCTGGCAAGCTCAGTGGAGGCCAGCAACAGCGCGTTGCCATAGCCAGGGCCCTTATCAAGAATCCCCAGATCGTGCTGGCTGATGAACCGACGGCAAACCTCGATTCCAAGACAGGGGAAGAGATCCTCAAGCTCATGAAACGGATGAACGAGAAGTACAAGACAACCTTCATCTTCTCGACCCACGACCAGATGGTCATGGACTACGCCAACCGCCTGGTACAGCTCCACGACGGGACCATCATCAGCGATGAGAGGAGACATGGATGAAATTCATCTTTACCCTCGCGATGAAGAACCTCACCCGGTACAAGAGACGCACAGCCATCACGGCGACCGCCATTGCCCTTGGGTTGATGATGTACCTCGTTGTCGACTCCTTGCTGATGGGCATTGAGCAGGAATCGGAGCGGAACCTCATCTGGTATGAGACATCTTCGGTGAGGATACACCAGAAAGAGTATTGGCCTGACCGATTGCTCTTCCCTCTGGAAACAGGAATATCAAACCCCGAGAAGGCCATGGAGGCCCTCAAGAAGGGTGGCTACACAGCAACAGGGCGTACCATGTTCAAAGCCGACATGATCCTCTCCAGTGATGACTTCGGGGAGGAGGGAAACCTCCCAGCCCTGGTTACGGCCATCGATCCAGAAACGGACAACCAGGTCTTTCACTTCGAGGAGACCCTGGCCGAAGGGAGACTGCTCACCAAGGGGGAGAAGGACGGCATGCTGATGGGTTCCTGGCTTGCCGAGGACATCGGGGCGAAGGTCGGCTACTGGGTTACCCTGGTAACCCGGGGGAACGGCGGCTTCTTCGAGGCGGTTGACCTCCAGATCGTGGGTATCCTCAATTGTCCCAACCCCAATGTAAACCGGACGCTCATCATGGTGGACAAGGAGAATGCAGACGCCTTCCTGGGAATGGAAGGTTCGGTGACAGAGATCGACATTCGCTTGCCAAGCCGGGCCAATGTAGAGACAGAGGTCACCAAGATCCAGGCAAGCCTTGCCTCTGCTGGCCTTGGCGACCTGGAAGCACAAAGTTGGAGGGTCCTGGCAAAGGACTTCCTTGCCATTGCAGAAGCCAAGCGTGGAGGATCGGGCATCATCCTCTTCCTCGTATTCATCATTGCAGCGGTGGGCATCTCCAACACGATGCTCATGGCCATGTACGAACGGACACGGGAGCTGGGCATGATGAGGGCCCTGGGCATGAAAGACAACGATATCCGGCTCTCATTCATCTTTGAGGCGGGAGGCATCGGGTTGGTGGGTTCACTTATGGGAATCATCCTGGGGGCCCTGCTCAACATCTTCATAGCCAATGTGGGCATCAATATGGGATTTCTGCTGCGCGACATCGACATGGGCTACAGGATCCAGAGCATCATGCGTGGGACATGGAGCATCAGGTCGTTTGTCATAACCTTCATCTCAGGCATTGCCCTCTCCATGCTTGTATCGATCGTTCCCATCAGACGGGCACTGAAGATGGACATCCCCTCCTGCCTCAGGCACCAATAGGAGCATGCAATGATGATGAAAAGCCTTCCAAAGCTAGCGTTCAGGAACATATTCAGGAATCTGAGGCGTTCGATCCTCTCTGCTGTTGCCATAGCAGTCTCAGCGATGAGCATTGTCATGCTCTTCGGCCTACTCGACGGGATGGAAGCGGACATGGCCAACAACCTCAAGTCCTACTACACGGGAGAGGTCCTGATCAGAAACAGTGACTTCGAGAAATATGAACGGTACAACCCCATCCACCTTGGTGTCGACTGGCAGGCCATCGAGCCCATCCTCAAGGAGAATGCCCATGTCCGGGCTGCCGCAGCGAGGATCAACTTCCCCTCCAGCATGTACATAGGCGATGACACCCATGTGGTCATGGGTGTCGGTGTCGATTTTGCAAATGAGGAGGCCTTCATTGACTTCCCTTCCCTTGTACAGGAGGGCAGGCTCCCCGAAATGGGGAAAAACGAAATCCTGATGGGCTTTGCCCTAGCAAAGGACATGCACCTTGGCCTTGGAGACAAGGTGACCCTGCTGAGCAACACCGCAACCAGGGGGAGCAATGCCATCACGTTCCAGATAGTCGGGATCGCGGGCTTCCCCGTGGCCAGCCTCAACGCCAACACCATCTGGGCCCCGATCGACCGGGTCCAGTACTTCCTCAGGATGGATGGCCTTACCCAGGAGATACTGGTGCAGCTCACCAAGGGTTCTGACGAAAAACTGGTAGCCAGGCAGATCGGAAGCGAAATCGAGGAGAAGACAGGCGTTGTGACCGATACCCGGTCCTGGAAAGAGCTGAACCAGATGTATGGCATGCTGCAAATAGCCAAGATCGCATACTACTTCATCGCGATGTTCTTCTTTATCCTTGGCAGTACGGTCATCATCAACACCACCATGATGGTCATCTTTGAGAGGATGCGGGAGATAGGCACCCTCTCTGCCCTTGGGATGCAGGGATCGGAGCTTACCAGGCTCTTCCTGCTTGAAGGCCTCTTCATCAGCATCATCGGCTCGTGCATTGGAGTGCTCATTGGCTACCTGGGAACCTACTACATGGGCAAGGTAGGGCTGGACTTTACCGAGGCGCTCAGCGGCATTGACATGGAGATTTCCTCCATCCTCTATCCAAAGACAAGCGTGACAAAGGCCCTCATCATCTGGGCCTATGCAACAGTCATCTCAACCCTTTCCACCTTCATACCCTCTCGCCATGCTTCAAAAATCCAACCTGTGGAGGCTCTACGCTATGTATAGGAAACTACCGGCCATGGTGCTTATGACTCTGCTGCTGTTTGCCATCCCTTCTGCACTCTTTGCACTCAGCTCAGATGAAATCATCGAGAAGATGGACAACATGGCAACATTCGACACCACCTTCTCTACGGGATCAATCCAGACAACAGACCGTTTCGGGACAAAGACCAGCCTCTTCAAGTCTTGGAGCCAGGGCAAGGTTGATTCACTCATAGAGTTCACCAGCACTGCTGAACGAGGGCAGAAGATCCTCCGTACCGCAGGGAGCCTCTACCTCTTCTACCCTGATGCAGAACAGCTCATCAGGATGCAGGGCTCGGCCCTGCGCCAATCCATGCTGGGCTCGGACATCTCCTATGAGGACATGACCGAGGAGAAAAATACCCTGGACAGCTACACGGCCAAGCTTGAACAGGAAGAACCATTCAACCAGCGCTCCTGTTATGTGCTTACCCTCACGGCAAAGACCCGTTCGGTAGCCTACCCGATCCAGAAAATCTGGGTCGACAAGGAGTCCTTCCTTGTCTGGAAGGCCGAGTACTCCACCCAGCAGGGAAGGCTGCTCAAGACCATGGAGGTGCTCCAAACCTTTGAAACCGATACCAGGGTACTGCCCAAACAGAGCAGGATTGAGGACAAGATGAAGAAGGACTCCTCCACCCTCATGACGATAGACTCCTTTGAGGCAAACCCCAAGCTGGACAAGAGCATCTTTACCCTGGAGAACCTGACATGGTAGGCAAGCATTCCAGACATGTTTTGTTGGCCCTAGCGCTAGTGGCCCTCACCCCGCTCTTCGCATCCGGAAATCCGGTGATCGGGATGGACCTGCTGCCAACGCTCTCCTACTCTGCACAAGAGGATAGCTGGACCGATCAGGTGGTAGCCAACCTTACCCTCACCCTCTCTTCCAAGAACGAGGGAAATGTTCGGGGGGAGGTGGTACTCAAGGGCAACAACCTTTCGGTGCCCACAAGCTTTGATGATGTGGTGCACAAGGCATACTTCAAGGCCCGTTTTCCCTCCTTTCGGCTGACGGCAGGAAAGACCCGCCTCTCCTGGGGGGAAGGCATGCTCTTCAACGCTGGTGACGTACTGTATGGAGACAACTCAGCCTCGGTCTCGTTGACCCAGGCGGAACTGAGAAGCACCACAAGCTGGCTGGCCTCGGTCAACTACCCGTTGGGATACTTCTCGTTTGCAGAAGCCGTCGTGATGCCCTCTGAAACCCAAACACCTACGGACCTGTTCCTCGCAGCGCGGTATTATACCACGGTAAAGGGCCTCAAGATGGAGGCTGGCTATGCTACAAGGAAACCACTGGGAGAGGCTCGTGTACACAAGCCGTACCTAAGCCTCCAGGGGAACGTAGGCTTTGACTGGTACCTCTCCTCCTCGTTGGCCATACCTGAAGAAGGAGCGTTCCTAGAGGAGAGCAAAGAGTCCTGGTTGGTCAGCGGGGGTATTTTTTACCTACAGAGATTGCCCCATGAGAGGTCCCTCACCCTTAGGCTGGAGGCTCTCACCCGTCCCTTTGGGGACTGGAAGACCCACTCTGTCAAGGATGCTGATGCTGCTCTCCTCTTCTATCCGGAGCTCTCCCTGGCCTACTCACCGGCCCTTTCCTTCAGCCTACGGTCCATCATCTCGCCCTTGGACCTTTCGGCAAGGGCCACGTTCAGCACTATCTGGAATGTGTTCGAGGCATTCAATCTGGTGGGTAGCATCTCCTGTGATGCAGGGAATGCAGGCGACCTGTTCCCATGGAATTCCACTGGTTCTTCGCTTTCTGTAACGGTAGGGAGTTCCTGGGTCTTCTAGAAGAGATCCCATTTCACCATCGAGTTATTGCCCATGCTGGGCAAACTGCAAAGGTCCTCTACGCCTGGTAGAGGGCCCTATCTTCATATCGGACTTGGGTTATCGGCCAACACCTCCCTAACGGAGGATCTCTCCATCGGAGGAGAGCGTTACCACTGCCAGAGGCAGGATCTTCCCGGAAGCAGCGATGGCCCGCCTTACCGCAGAATCAAGGCCACCACAACAAGGGACCTCCATCCTGACCACCGTGATGCTCCGTATGTCGTTGTGTGCAAATATGGTGGCCAGCTTCTCAGCGTAATCCCCCTCGTCAAGCTTGGGACACCCTATGAGGGTAACCTTGTCCTTGATGAAGGTGTTGTGGAAATCGGCAAAAGCGTAGGCAGAGCAGTCTGCGGCGATGAGTAGGTCACACTTGTTGAAGAACGCAGCATTGGGGGCTGCCAGCTTGATCTGTACCGGCCATTGGCGAAGCTGGCTGACAGGACGCTCTGAATTCCTTGCAACTGGTTCCTCTTGCCTTTCGGACTTTTTCATGACCTTCATCTGGGATCCTGGACAACTGAAGAGAGGCATGGGCTCGGTCATCAGGTGGGCAACCGCTGCATGGTCAAAATCCGGTGCTTCCCTATCCTCGAAGCTAATGGCCCCGGTGGGACAACCCGGAAGGCAATTGCCCAATCCATCACAGTAGTCCTCCCTGAGCAGGACGGCCTTCCCGTTGACCATTCCAATGGCTCCTTCCTGGCAGGCACTCACACAGAGGCCACAACCATTACACAACTGTTCATCTATACGTATCATCTGTCTGATCATGTTTTATTACTCCATTGTCCTTGATGCGAGACCATGATACTATGGGGCAATCATAAGTTATGTTGTTTTTACAACAAAAGGGTACGAAATGAATGCTCTTCCGATTCTTGCACAAAGTGTGCTCTTCAACACAGTCAGCCCTGATGACCTGCCACACCTCATCTCTTGCCTCAAGCCAAAGGAGGCCACCTACCCCAAGGACTACACCATCATAGAGGAGGGGGATGTGCTGGATGAACTTGGGGTCGTACTCTCGGGCTCGATCCATCTGGTCCGTCATGATTTCTGGGGAAACAGGACCCTTGTTGCCCAACTCGGGGTCGGGGACATCTTTGCAGAAACGGTAGCCTGCACTGCAGAAAAAAGCCTTGTATCGGTAGTTACGTGCGAGAAGACCGTTGTCCTCTTCCTCAGTGTCCAGAGGATCATCACAACCTGCCGGTCAGAGTGTGTATTCCACCATGCGATCATCGAGAACATGGTCAGGCTCCTGGCACAAAAGAACCTGGGGCTCATGAAGAAGATGAACCATATCACCAAACGCAACACGCGGGAGAAACTGCTCTCCTTTCTCTCTGAACAGGCCTGGAAGACCGGCAGCAAAGCCTTCACCATCCCCTTTGACCGCCAGCAACTTGCCGACTATCTCTGCGTCGACCGAAGTGCCATGTCCAGTGAACTGGGAAAGATGAAGAGCGAGGGGCTCATCGAATTCACCAAGAACACCTTCGAGCTCAAGCAGTCCATGCTCTGACAGGCCATCATCACTACCAAGGGAGGATCTCACATGAAACAGGTACGGCCCATCATCCTCGTGTTTCTCTTTTCCGCTATGCTGGCCTTCACCTCCTGCGCAACATTCCAGCAGGAGGCTGAGGGGCAGATACCACTGCCACCATTGGAGTCTACTGTCGCTGCGATCGACAAGTATGGTAACCTCACCCTACAGATGGGTAAAGAGGAGCTGCTTGGGTTCGGTTACGAGGTAGGTGACATCACAGAGATAACTGTAGGATCCCTCTCCTTTGAGGCACCCATCGGCACCTCATACAGCGATGTCGACAAGGGAAACCTTTTGGTCCGGCTCAACCAGGGCTCTGTGATGCTGGCCATCAACTACGGAGACCTGGGAAAGGCAAGCTCGGCCGTTGTAGGCTCCCCTGTCCTCATCACCCTATCCAGAAAGGGAGGATACCTCCAGCAGTTTGAGCTCAGGCGCCTGGTACGAAGTGAAAACCGGGAGGACTACGCCTCTGACGAGGTCTTTGCGAACTTCAGGATGGTACAAAACGGCTCCATTGCCGCCAACACACTCTACCGCTCGGCCAATCCCCTGCTTGACGATCCCCGCGCCCCCTATGTGGAGGCCCTTGCCAGGGAAGCCGGCATCAGGACGGTCATCAACCTTGCAGACGAGCAGACCGGCCTGTATGCAAACCTTGGCCAGGCCCCTTACTACAAGGCATTGGCAGAGGAGGGCTCGGTCATTGCCCTCAACATGGGCGTCACATGTACAGACCCTGATTTCACCGCCAAGCTCAGGGAGGGTCTCGCCTTCATGGCCAGCCACAAGGGTCCCTACCTGGTCCACTGCAACGAAGGAAAGGACAGGGCCGGCTTTGTCATAGCCTTGCTCTCGGCCCTGATGGGTGCAACCGTTGACGAGGTTGTCGAGGACTATATGAAGAGCTACCAGAACTACTATGGCCTTGAAAAGGGTAGTGAACGGTACAAGCTCATCAGCAAGATCATCCTGGACCTGTTTGCAGACCTCAATGGGGGCAAGGCTGTCACAAACAGGAGCCTCGGCAGCGTCGCCAGAGCATACCTGACAGACCAGGTAGAGCTCTCCCCGGGCCAGATACGAGCAATCCAGGACAATCTCTCGGCAAGGAAGCTGGAGATCCATGGCTCGATCGTATTTACCCTGTAGGGATGTGGAGGAAGCATCATGGCGCAATCGTGTATATTCTGTAGGATGGAGAAGCAAAGGATCATCAGCGAGAACGAGCATGCATATGCAGTGCTGGACAACTATCCCGTCACTGAAGGACATACCCTGGTCATCGTCAAACGTCATGAACCGGATTTCTTCCTCCTGAGAGAGGAGGAGAAGGACGCTTGCATGCTCCTGCTTGAGGCCGAGCGCGCCAGAATCCTGGCTACAGACCCTACTGTAGAGGGTTTCAATGTGGGTATCAACGTTGGGGAGGTGGCAGGGCAGTCCATTTTCCACTGCCACATCCACCTCATCCCCCGAAGAAAGGGCGACAGCAGCAACCCCAGGGGTGGGGTCCGCCATGTCATACCCCATAAGGGGTGCTATCCTACAGCCTGACCTGCTCCGGTGGCTCGACGATATCCAGGGTGTCACACACCGTATCAAGGAAGAACAGGCGCAGCCGCTGCAAATCGAGCTTCTCCTCATAGGGTCCGAGGTCCTCCCGCTCATCCTTGGAATAGATGTATGCACGCAGCTCGGAGAAGTTTGACTTTGTCCCGTAATCCTGCTGCAGCTCCTTCAGTGAGCATCCCAGATTGAGGGAGAGGGAGCGAAGGTCCTCTTGCTCAAGGGAGACCACCAACACAAGGTTCTTTCCCCGCTTTACCGCCATGGCATAGGGTATGGAAACCAAATCCTCACCACTTTTGCAACGGGGGTTCTTGAGCATCGTACAGACCACAGGCCCGCACTTCCATATTTCATCTGCTATGATCCCATCATTGGCATCCGGAAGGGAGTGCCACATCAAGGGGTCGATTTTTTCCAACGTAGTAACATCCAACAGCATACAAGCCTCCAGATAGACGATAGCCTGTCTCCTTGGTGAAGAACAAGGACCTTTAGCTATTGACCAGTTTGATTTTCGATTTTATCGTATCCTCATGAACAATCCAATACTACTGGCCTTCTTAGCAACCCTTGGGACTTGGGGAATGACAGCCTTAGGTGCTGCCCTCGTATTCTTCTTCAAGACCATCAAAGCGCATGTGATGAATACCCTATTGGGTTTCGCAAGCGGTGTCATGATCGCGGCAAGCTTCTGGTCGCTGCTCGCACCTGCCATCTCCATGGCCGAAGAGGGTCCTGTCCCTGCCTATCTGGTGGCAGCCATCGGCTTTCTCCTGGGAGGAGGCTTCCTTTGGCTGAGCGACAGGCTTCTGCCCCACACCCACTTCAATTCGAAGCCTGGGGAGACTGAAGGCATTCCCACCCACCTGAGAAGAAGCATCCTGCTGGTATTCTCCATTACCCTGCACAACATACCCGAAGGGCTTGCCGTAGGCGTTGCCTTCGGTGCCGCCGCTGCAACAGGGGACCCAAACATGATGCTCAGCGCCATCGCAGTTGCCATCGGTATCGGGTTGCAGAACTTCCCTGAAGGGGCGGCCGTCTCGATCCCCCTCAGAAGGGAAAACCTGAGCAGGTTCAAAAGCTTCATGTATGGCCAGGCTTCCGGCCTGGTGGAACCCATTGCAGGAGTACTCGGAGCACTTTTGGTAGTCGAGGTACAGGCAATCCTGCCCTACGCCCTTGCCTTTGCTGCGGGGGCCATGATCTACGTGGTGGTAGAGGAGCTCATCCCCGAAGCCCAGGGTGACCCCAACGACCACAAGGCAACACATTTCGCCACCATAGGGACGATGATAGGCTTCACGGTCATGATGATGTTGGATGTAGGGCTCGGTTGAGCTAGATCCGTTGGAGCAGGTTCTCTATCGTAAGGTTCCCCAGGGAGGATACCCCACGTGCCTGCACCTGGATAGCTATCGCCTCCCCCGCAGTGTCACGCTCGTCACGCTCTATGGTATCGAGGCCGTAGAGCGCATTCACCAGATCCTGCACCTTCAGGTTCTCCAGAGGCTGCATGGGGATGAAGGTTGTATGCCCGTTGTTGGTGGGTGTGACGAATTTCAATTGGGACAACAGCTCCAGGAACCCGTACAGGCGAAGGTCAGGAATGGCGAGCCGTTCCATCATCTCCTTGGTGGTGGTGGCCCCCCCACCATTACGGAAATTGCTGCCGATGAGCATCATAATGTTCATTCCCTCACACAGCTGCAGGGCAGGGCTCTGGGGAAGTCCCTTGTATACCTGGGTGTCTGGGCGGAACTGGTGGACATAGGCAAGCTCTACACAAAAGAAGATGACAATCCAGATCACATAGCAGAGCACAAGGAAGAGAAATACGCTGGCAAGCGAGCCATAGATCACCGAAAACCTGGTTGCCATGCCTGAGAGCAGTGACAGGCCTTTGCCGACCAACATCAGCAATACGGTACCGGTCACTGAGCCGATCATGGCCGAGGAGAAGCGTACCTTGGTGTTGGGCACAAAATAGGTGAGCAGGAAGACGACAGCCCAGGTTGTGAAGATCGGGGTGATGATGCCCACCACCTTCGACCACCCCGCGATAGAGACACCGATGAGGGTCAGGTACCAGGAATTCACCACAGACTGGATGCTGATGTAGGCGGCTGCCAACAGGCAGGCCACGATGAGAAAGGTGACAAAGCTCGCCAGGCGCTTGAGGGCATTCCTGTTTCGGGTTGTACGGAATATCTGGTTGATGACGGTCCAGACCTTGTTGATCAACAACACCATCGTGATGAGAAACGAGACAAGCCCTACAACTCCCAAGCTAGTGGCATTGGTGGTGTAGAGGTTCAGCAGGTTCATCAGCTCAAGGCCTGCCTCAGGACCTACCAGATCGGTCAGCCATTGTCGAAGCAGGCCGATGATAGGTTCCAGGACACCAAAGGCGCTGAAAAAGGTAAAGACAAAGGTAACTGCAGGCACCAATGCCATCAAGGTGGAGTAGACCATACTTGATGCTGACTGCATCACGTTGTCCCTCAACGATTGGTTGAAGGCAACGGTCGCAAATTTCAGAAAAGCGAGTACTCTGTCTCGTATTGCACGAATGAAGCTCATCAGGCTATATCCGCTCCTGAATCCAGAGCGAGAGGTATTCCATGGTTGAATCCCTGTCGGTCTCATTCAAGAGTTCATGCCTGGCATCCTCAACCAGGTGCAGGGTAAGGTCTTCCATGGCGGCAGCCTTGTAGAGCTCCTGCACCTTCTGGACCCCTTTGCCGTAGCCCCCTACAGGGTCCATGCTCCCGCTGATGATGAGGATAGGTAGGTCATTATGGAGTTTCTTTGCACGTACCAGACTGTTTGCATATCCTATGCCATCCAGCATATCGTCAAAAAACTTGGCGGTGCAGACAAACCCACAGAGCGGGTCGTCATCATATTTCTTTACCTCGGCAGCATCCCGGCTGAGCCAGTCAAAGGCCGAATGGACTTGGGGTATCTTTTTGTTGTAGGAGCCAAAACTCATCTTGTTCAGCTGCTCGTCCACAAACTTTGAACCGAATTTCCTTACATGTGACTGAGCCAGCTTGCGCCCGAGGGTCCCCAGGATGCCCAAGGCAGGGCCGGTTCCCATCATGATGACCCCATCATAGAGGTCAGGTGCATCCACGATTATCGTCCTGGCAAGAAATGAGCCCATGCTGTGTCCCATGAGGAAAAGTGGTTTTTTGGGGAAATCGGAAACAATGACATTGGAGAGTTCCAATGAATCCTGGGCAACCCTCAACCAACCGTCCCTCTCAGCAAACCAACCAAGGGTTTCCTGGGCTTTGGTTGCAGTCAGGCCATGACCCCTGTGGTCCTGCGCATAGACTGCTATATCCTGCTTGTTGAGATACCGGGCAAATCGGTCATATCGTTGGCTATGTTCAGCCATTCCATGGAGAAGATGTACCACCGCCTTTACCTGGCCCCCTTCAGGAATCCATGTGTGGTAATACAACACGTGCCCGTCGCTACAGGTCAGTTCCCTGATTTCTGACATAGGCTCCCTCCTACACTACAATATTTATATAATTTCAGTACTATACTAGCAGTATTGTAGCCCACAAACAAGAATTTCCCACAACTATAGAACAAATTCCCATCGCTTGGCTTATGTGATAGTATGGGGCCATGGATACTATCATCTTTGGTTCTGACCTGCACGGATCTCTGCCAGCACTAACCAAACTACTTGAAAAGGCCGAAAAAATAGGTGCTTCAATGGTGTTGCTTGGTGGAGACCTCTGCCCTCCTGAAAACCCCCTCTTCTCCCTATCCCTTGCCAATAGCCCTGTGGAGATACTCCAGGTCCGGGGGAATTGCGACTCCTCCTATGATTTCTCCAAAGCCCAGATATTCTTTCCTCCCCTTACCCGGAAAATCCCGTTCGGAAAGAGGACCATCCTGCTAACCCACGGTGACCGGTACCCTTCCCCGTATGGCCTTGGCTTGCAAAGGGGTGACATCTTCATCTCAGGGCATACCCACACCCCCCAACTCCATACCGATGCCATGGGGATCATCTGCGTGAATCCGGGCTCGCCCACCTTCCCGAGGAATACCTTGGGGCCCACCTACGGGATCCTCGATGCAGAGGGCATCAGGATTCTCTCGTTCAGGGATGATGGAAGCATAGCTGAATTGAAGACCTACTCAATGCCCCGTCTTGACCAATAGGCATCCAGAAGCCGGGCCAGAGGGACGATCTGGGAGGCATGGTAGTTGCTTGAGGCATCTACCAGCAGCTGCTGGGGCAACGATCCGTACCGTCCTGTGACATTGACAAGCTTGCTGTCGATCTCCTGCTGCAAAAGCCAGGCTCGACTGCCGTACTGGGCCATCTGTTTTGCCGTGACCTGATACCCTTCTGAGGTCGTTGCAAGAGAGGCCAGCAAACTCCATGCCTTTGAGGGCATCAAGAAATAAGGAAACCGCATGATCCATTTCTCATAGAAGGGAAGCGACACCCACGGGCAGAGGCCCAAAGACTCCATGGCGTAGCGTAGGTCCTGGGAGAATACAGCCCATCGGGCGAGCATCCTCTCATTCCCCCGATGGTAGTGGTTGCCATAGAGCAGCTCAGGAAACACCAGGGTATCGTCACCCATTGCCGCAAGCGTCGCTTGGGTAGGAAGGCCCCGGAAATCGAAAGGGGGAAGGGCTTGGGAGTTGACCATGTATGCATGGTTTTCTCCCCCATACAGGGAGACAAGTTTTGCAAAAGGCTCTGCCAGTTGCTCACCAGTCCCTTTCCTGTAGGCTATTGCGTCGATGATCCTAAGGTATTGGATGGCTGAGGACCCACTCAGGTCAGGGAGAAACGAGAGCCCTCCCTCCGATCGGGTCTTCCGCGCCCAGGAGAGGATTGCACCCATGCTGATGGGGTCGAGCCCATTCTCGGCGCAACGCTGGACCAGCTGGGAGACACTGCGATAGTCAAACAATTCCAGGTTGGAACCCAGGGCCATCAGGACCGAGAAGTCGAGCAGGCTCTGTTTCCTTGGCATATGGGCCCCGGGGGTGAGGCAACCTGCACAGACAAGCTCCTGGTTGGGTTGTCCTGCCGGCTGGGTCTTCGGACAGAGGCCCCACAGCCGGCCATCAACGCGCATCGAGTAGTTGTCGATGGCCGCCCATCCAAGCTTGTTTGCCTTCTTCAGCAGGGTAGCCGGCCCCTCGTCCTGCATGGCCTTGCCTATCCTGGTCTTTTTCAAAAGGGTGAAGTACCGTTTTGTGCAGAGCCCCAGTGCTTTGGTATCGTAGCTCTCCCTGCCGCTGGCAATGGATTGGAAAGCCACGAATTTCAGGTTCTTCAGCCCAAAAACCATACCCACCCCGCCACGGGTTATGTTCACCCCTTCATACAAAAGTGATGCATACGGGACCTGGTGTTCCCCTGCAGGGCCAATGCAAAGCAACGACCTCCCCTTGAAATGGGAGTGCAATTCGCCTGTTGTCATGCCATGAAACCGTTCTGCATTGGAAAACACTACCTGTTGGGGGTCAATTTCGATGCTGCAAAGCCTACGGCTTCTCCCCACAAGGACCAAGGCAGAGTAGCCACAACCCAACAAGGTCTTGGCAAGGGTCCCGCTGGCACTGTTGACCGTAAGCTTGCCGGTGACCGGGGAGCGGGTGACGACTGTAGCCGATTCGGCACACAGCATGGGCGTATCGCTGGCGGCACCGGAAGCAATGACCACAGGATTCGCAACCTCATACAGATGGCTTTCCAGGCTCTCATAGTTGGCATAGGTATTCCAGAGGGAGAGGGCAAGCAGCCGCCCCCCAAGCAGAGACTTTGCCTCAGCTTCGGAGAGAAGAATCTTTTGCCAGGACTCCTGGGAGAGGTCAACGAGAAGGATTGCACGTTGACGATACGGGAATGCCATCACTTGCTTTTTTGCCATGTATGTAGGGTACCTTCCACACTGTTTGCTGTCAATCGGAGAAATTCCAGTTTCTTGAAAGCCCAGTATAGCATACAAATGGGCTATCCGGTTTACCCTTGTTATCCCACCGCAGTTGGTCGTATGATGGAACCATGAGACAGATTACCATAACAGATGAAAACAAAACCCTTAGCCTGCCCATCGGCTCAACAGTCGAGGATGCCCTCCTCGCCCTTGGAATCGTGAAACCCTCCGACACCCCCTCCTACCGGCAGGACCCGATCGTAGGAGCTCTGGTAAACCACGAGCTTCAATCCTGTTCACGCTCCCTCGTAAGCGACTGTACCATCGAGGGGGTGCGGTTATATGGGGAGATGGGTAAGAGGATGTACAGACATAGCATCTGCTATCTGCTTTGCTGTGCCGTATCGATGCTCTACCCTAGCAGGAGGCTGGTCATCGGCCACTCGCTCGGTGATGGCTACTACTTCAGCTTTGACGACGACCTTACCCTACAGTCGAGCGACATCACTACCATCTCAGAGACCATGCGAGCCCTGGTTGACCAGGACCTCCCCATCGAGGAGGTTGTCCTGCCCTATGAGGAGGCCATTGCGTACTTCAGGGAAAACCATTTCGACCAGACTGCCAGCCTCATCTCCACCCATAACGAACCGGTGGTGGAGCTCTACCGGCTGCAGGGCTACCTTGACATCTCCTACGAACCCCTCCTCTGCAAGACCGGCCTGATGCAGGTCTGGGAACTGAAGCCATACCAGGACCGAGGGATGCTGCTGCGCTACCCGCGCTCCCACAATATCGGCTCCCTTGACCCCTTCACCGACAACCCACTGCTCTTCGCCGTCTTCAAGGAGTACAAGGCCTGGGGAAGCATCCTCAATGTGCAGGCCCTTGGCCAACTGAACGAGCTGGGAAACAAGAATACCATCGAGGCCTTCATTCGCCTGGCAGAGGCTCTGCAGCAAAAGAAGATTTCCAACATAGCCGACCAGATCAACATCCACAGCAGCGTGAAGGCTGTCCTCATAGCAGGCCCATCCTCTTCGGGAAAGACCACCTTTGCCCACAAGCTGGCCATCCAGCTCCAGGTCCTTGGCAAGAGAACCATCAAGGTATCCTTGGACAACTACTACCTCTCCCCCCAGCAAGCACCAAGGGATGAGGAGAACAAGCCCGACCTTGAGGCCCTGGAGGCGATAGACCTCGCCCAGTTCCAGCAGGACCTCTCCGCCCTGATAGCAGGCGAGCCGGTCACCCTCCCCAAGTATGATTTCAAAAGCCTGAGCCGCACGTACGAGAGCGAACCGGTACAGATGGACAAAAGGACCATCCTCATCATCGAGGGTATCCATGGGATGAATCCCAAGCTTACCAATACGATCGATAACGAGACACTGTTCCGCGTCTACATCTCGGCCCTCACCCAGCTGAACCTCGACGACCACAACCGTATCAGCACCACAGACAACAGGATGATCCGCAGGTTGGTAAGGGACAACAGGACACGGGGAACCGATGCCACCACAACGCTGAACATGTGGCCATCGGTAAGGCGTGGGGAGGACCGCTACATCTTCCCCTACCAGAACAATGCCAACATCATGATCAACTCAGCCCTCGACTATGAACTGGGCGTGCTGTCACCCTATGCCCAGCCACTCTTGAAGATGGTGAAACCCAGCGCAGGGCCTGCATACGAGACAGCACGGCGTCTGCTCAAGTTCCTGGAGAATGTCAACCCGATCCCCGATACCCTGGTCCCCGATGACTCGCTGTTGCGGGAGTTCATCGGAGGAAGCGAGTTCGGGGTCATCTGAGCAAACAGGCGAGAAGAGACAAACGGAGAAAACTGTTTGCTTGTCAGCGGAAAAAGGAAAGAGAGGCGAAAAATCGCCTCTCTCTTCTTTACCATATTATCAACAAACAATTATCCCGTAAGGGTTTTTCGCTCGTTTCAGGTATTGTAGATGTGCTTGAACTGGTCAAAGAGCTCTGCAACCTGCTCCTTGCACTTTCCACAGACCGTACCGTATTCGGTGATCCTTTCCAGGTCATCCAGGGTCTTGGCCTCACCACTTTTCACCAGGTCCTCAATGGCAACGTCGGTGACGTTCTTGCACTCACAGATGACCTTCGCGATCTTGTGCTTGAAGGGGTTGTCCCTCTTCTGCTTGGCAAGATAGTCGTCGATGGCGGCACGAAGGCCCTTGTCCCCAAGGACAGAGCAGTGGAACTTGTGTTCTGGGAGACCCCCAAGGGCTTCGGTAATTGCCATGGGTGAGAGGTGGTATGCCTCTTCCAGGCTCATCCCCTTGACCATCTCGCTCATCATGGAGGTGCTTGCTATCGCGGATGCACATCCGTAGGTTAGCCAACGCAGGTCGGCGATGGTGTCATCCTTGACCTGGATGGCAATCCGCATCTGGTCCCCACAGGCCAGGGAACCGACTTCCCCGACTCCATCGGCCTCAAAGTTCTCAGCCTCGTCCCAAGTGTTCCTCGGGTTCATGAAATGGTCCTTGACTACAGGGGAGTATACCCACTGGCTCATAAAATTAGTACTCATCTTGTTGACATCCCCCTTAGGCGCTTGATGATCGGCGGCATCTTCTCCAAAACGTAGAGAACCTCTTCCTCAGTATTGTAACGACCAAAACTGAACCGTATCGACCCATGTGCCAGTTCTATATCCACACCGGAGGCAAGTAGCACATAGCTGGGTTCAAGAGACCCGCTTGCACAGGCACTGCCGGTGGAAACCATGATCCCTTCCATATCGAGATAGAGCAGTATGGACTCCCCTTCCGCACTGGGAAACGAGATGTCCAGGGTGCCGGGAAGGCAGTGGTCCTGGTTGCCATTGACCACTATGTTGGGGATCCTCTCTTCGAGGCCGATGCGCAACATCTCCCTCAGGTGCCAGAGCCTGGCGTGCTCACTCTCCAAATCCCGCATAGCAATCTCCGAGGCAACACCAAGGCCTACGATCGATGGGGTGTTGTAGGTACCGGCACGCTTGCCCCCCTCCTGGTGACCACCATGGACAAAGGCTTCAAAGGGAGCCTTCTTCCTTGCAGCCAGCACCCCGATCCCCTTGGGTCCGTAGAACTTGTGCCCGGAAAGGCTCAGGTAGTCCACACCCCAGCTCTTCATGGTTACCGGGATCTTCCCGATGGCCTGGGTTGCGTCGGTGTGCATGAAGGCCCCGACAGCGTGGGCCATCTTGGCTATCTCTGCGATCGGCTGGATGGTCCCAATCTCATTGTTTCCTGTCATGACGGAGACCAGGGCTACATCCTCGCCGAGGTATGTGGCAAGGACATCAAGAGAGACCATCCCTGTCCTGTCGACAGGGACCTCATCGATGGCATACCCACGACTGCGGAGAAACTTTACGGTTTCCACAATTGAAGGGTGCTCGATGGTGGTGGTGACGATGCGGTTCCTTTTCGAACCGAGATCGATTATATCGCGAAAAATGCTGAAGACCGTATTGTTTGCCTCGCTGGCTCCACTGGTGAATACGATCTCTTCAGGATCGCATTCGATGAGTTCAGCTACGCGAGCGCGAGCCTGCTCCACCGCATAGGCAGCCTCACGGCCATAGCTATGCATGCTGGAAGCATTGCCGAAGAGTGCATTTGCATCTGCGATAGCTGCAACTACTTCTTCTGCCATGGGCGTAGTCGCATTGTTATCCAGATATATTATCTGATTTTCCATATGGTAATTCCTCTCTGTAAACATAGTGACAAAGACCATCAAAGGTCAACCGACACCGCTAGAAAGCGGTATAGATAAGCTTGTCAGATTCGTCAGAGGGACAGTTCTTGCTATGGATGATCCGCAACATGCGGTGGGGTGCGAACCTGATGTGGTTGGCTTTCGCCCATTTTGCATAGGCGCAGCTGTCAGGGATATAGGAGGCGAACATCGCCCGCAAAAAGGTCATTTTCTTACAGCGTTTGCTTTTGGTGAACCGCTCGGCATAGATGGTACACTGCTTGGTCTTGGGGTCAAAGAACTCACACCATGAGTCCAGGTCGATGACGAGCAGGCGCCCATATACGGCCTTTTCATGGCAACAGAGCCCACATTTGGTGCATTTGCTCTCCCAGGCGGAGTGACAACTCCTAGCCATGGTTCTTTTCTCCAGCCAAGCGTATCAACTTTTGCTGGACACCCTGCTCTATGGGGGGCAGGATCGAGAGGGCGGTAATGCTGACAAACCCTTCAGAGACAGCCTGGAAGTCGGTCTCGATGGTGTTGCACTTCTGCATGGGGGGAATACCCCCATTCAAGGAAAAGACAAGAGGGGTTCCCTGCGGTCCTTCCCCATGCCTGGTAATCGCATCATGGTAGTCCAGATAGCTCATCACAGCAGGCTTCCACTGCCCATTGCCCTTGGCAGGGACATTGATGTTGAGGATGCATTCACTGCTGCAAAGCGGATAGAGCTCTTCAAGATGCTCGACGACAAACTGCGCAGCCTTCTCGAAGACGAAGAGGCCATCATCACTGGATGTACAGCTCAGGGCCATAGCCTTAAGGCCGGTGAGCACGGCCTCCCGTGCAGCCCCTACGGTTCCGGAATAGAGGATATCGGTGGAGATATTGTATCCATGGTTGATGCCGCTGATGACCAGGTCAGGGTCAGAGGAGAAGAGTTCTCCCTTGCGTGCATAGAGCATGCAATCGGCAGGGGTACCGCTGCAGTGGTAGTGCATCGGGCCATATTCGGTGATGGTGATCTCACCACGGAGGGTCATTGCATGGCTGCTGGCGCTTCGTTCCTTCGATGGTGCGCAGACCCAGATCTCATGTCCTGCCTCGGCGAGGAAAGACTCAAGGACAGCAATGCCCCTGCTCTGGTATCCGTCATCATTTGTCAGCAATATTCTCATGTATGGTTTGGGAACACAACCTTGGCAGAACCGCCACCTTCATAGATGTACCAACGGGGATGAAAACCGAAAATGTGTTCGTAGTCCTCCAGACGGCTAATATAACTTGGAAGCGCTTGTTTGCTCAAGAGGATCATGACATTCCCGCTAAAGCCATTGGTAATGAGGACAGCACCCAGGCATCCTGTCAGCTCCGAGGAACGTTTGGTGAGCCAATCGACCTCAGGGCAGGAGACCTCAAGCAGGTCGCGTAGCCCGGTCTGGATCCGCACCATCACCTTTCCATAAGGAATGGCATCCTTTTCGTTGAGAAGGAGTGCACTGTCCCGGGTCAACCTTGATTCCATCAGGATATATTCGCAGATATGCCTTGAGTCCTCATCCAGGGGAACAACACGGGCACTCAGGTCCCCTTCCGGGAAATCCCTGATGAATCCACCAGGTTTCAGCTCCTTGAGGCGGGAGAAGGCAACCTCGATGGCCCTTCTCTTGGATGCAATCTCCTCGCGCATGGCGTTGGGAGAGATCTTGCTGTCGACAATCAGGGCAACATACTCTTCGCTTGCATCAGTAAAGGGGAAAGCCAATTCCTGGAAGGTAAGATGCTGGAGATCGAAGAAGAGGACCTTCCCTCTCTTGCCATTGAGCATGGTAAGCAGGTCGCTTATCTTGCAAAGCTCGTTGTTGAATGTGGTGTTCGCCTGGTAGATCACACGGATGATGGAGGAAAAGCTCATCTTCAGGTCGAGAAGCTCATTGAGGGCCATACAGACACCCATGGCAATGGCTGAGCTGACCATCTGGTTGTCGCTCACCAGCAAGGGGCCTTCGACCGTCACGTTCATGCCAGTAAGGGCGACCCCGTCAGCAGCAAGGATTCCGATCACACCCTTGATATAATTGCCCCAACGGTCCTCTTTGCGGAACTTGATATTGCTCAGGGAGAATCGCTTGCGGTCATTGAGGGTGGCGTTGGTGAGACGGACCATCTGGTCGTCCCGTTGTGAAATGGCAACAAACAAGGTGGAGATATCGGTACCTACAACGGACCAGCCTTTGCATGCATCAGCATAACTACCCATCAGGGTGCACGTTCCCGGCACCTCTACAATGACCTGAGGTAATTCTTCAAACTCTTTCTTATGCTGACTTATTACGTTTTCCATGCCCCAACCTAGCTTTTATGCGGTAATTTTAGGCTACTTACAAATAGATTGCAACTAAAAACCATCATTTATACAATTGACGAAGAGTTTCCTGACACGCATCCACTCATGGAATCGTGGCAGGAAGAATGAAATGGGACCAATGGCATCTTTAGAACAACAAAAAACCACCATCACTGGTGGCTTTCTGTTGCTTGCACAGCTTATTTTTCCAAGCCGTACCTTTTCTTGAAGCGCTCGATGCGCCCTGCGGTATCAACCATTTTCTGGGTACCGGTAAAGAAAGGGTGACAGGCGGAGCAAATTTCAACTTCAAGTTTCTTTGCAGTGGTCTTTGTCTTGATCACATTGCCACAAGAGCAACGGACTTCAGCAACTTCATAACGGGGATGGATTCCCTTTTTCATAATGATTCCTCCAGGAATATGTGTTTTCTGCTGGCAGTACGCAGCAGACACGTTTCTGTAGCCGTCTCCGTCCTAATAACCTGCAGAGTTCGAAGGGATCCCTGTATTTATTGAACGCAAGAACGATTCATTATCCTTAGTCTTCCTAATTTTGTCAATGAGGAAGACCGTCATCTCCTGGTCATCCATGTCACTTACGGCATTTCTTGTCAACCAGATCCTGGCAGCCTCGTCGGAGGGGATCAAGAGGTCCTCCCTTCGGGTTCCGCTCTTCTTGATGTTGATGGCAGGGAACTGCCGTTTGTCGGCCAATCTCCTGTCGAGTATGATCTCATTGTTACCGGTACCCTTGAACTCTTCAAAGATAACCTCGTCCATCCTGGAACCTGTCTCGATGAGACCGGTGGCAACGATGGTAAGGCTTCCGCCGAACTCGATGTTTCTTGCTGCTCCAAAGAATCTCTTGGGCTTGTGCAGGGCGTTTGAGTCGACACCACCGCTGAGGATCTTTCCACTGGCAGGCACGGTCTGGTTGTATGCACGGGCAAGACGGGTGATGGAGTCCAGGAGGATGACGACATCCTTCTTGTGCTCAACCAGGCGTTTGGCCTTCTCAATGACCATCTCGGCAACCTGTACGTGGCGTGAGGCCTGCTCGTCAAACGTTGAGGCAATGACCTCACCCTTGACATGGCGGCGCATGTCGGTGACCTCTTCAGGCCGTTCATCCACGAGCAGCACCATCAGCACAACATCAGGATGGTTTATGCTGATCGAGTTGGCAATCTTCTGCAAGAGGACAGTCTTTCCAGTGCGGGGGGGCGCCACGATGAGGGAGCGCTGACCTTTGCCAATGGGACAGAACATATCGATGATCCTGGTGGCCATATCCCCTTCGCTGGTTTCCAGACGGAGTCTTTCATCAGGGAAGAGAGGGGTAAGGGTGTCAAAGGGCACACGCATCTTGGCAGAGATTGGCTCATCGTCATTGACTTTCAGTATCCGCAGGATGGCAAAGAACCGCTCGCTATCGCGGGGGGTACGCACCTGTCCATAGACAACGTCCCCAGTCTTCAAGTAGAGGCTCTTGATCTGGGCTGGGGAGACATAGATGTCCTCCAGGCCCGAGAGGTAGCTGTTCGCGGGGGACCGAAGGAATCCAAAACCATCAGGAAGGATTTCCAGTGTCCCAATGCCGACAATCACCCCACCCTGGGAGCTATGGATCCTAAGGATCTCGGCGATGATCTCCTGCTTGCGCAGGTCGAGGATGGCTTCCGGATTCATTCCCCTTTCCACACCGACCTTGCGCACTTCATCAATTGTCAGGTTGGTATAGTCGGTCAGGTTCAGTACGGGGGCCTCTGGATGCTCTTCGATGTTCAGGTCATTGGAAGCATCATCCTGCTGGTTGGAACGCATCGGACGATTGGAACTGAAGCTCTGACCCTTCTGGAAGCTCCCCTTGGTGTGGGGGCGGGAGTTCTGCTGGTTTCTTGCAGGGGCGGGCCGACTTCCATATTGGCTATTTTTTCTCGGTTGGTTCTGGTTCTGGTTCTGATTTTGATTCTGGTTTTGGTTTTGGTTCTTGTTCTGAACATGATTTTGAGCAGGATTCTGGTTTGTCCCTGCATTCTGCTCTTGGTTGCCTGTTGCAGGTTGGGAAAAGGAGACGGAGGTGATCGGAGCCTGCTGGGCCTTGGGCTGTTCCGAAACGACGGATAGAACCGGTTCGGCGACGATCAGTTCCAGCTGTGCCTGGTCCCTTGGTGCAACAGGCTTCTTCCTGGTGGCAGTCTTGGTTGAGGAATTCATCTTGGGTCTTCCTCGTTTCTTCTTCGGTTCCGAAGAAGTATCCTCTGCCGGCCCTTCAGAAGGCTCAGAGGCCACTACTGCCACAGGGCTTTTTTTGCGGGTTACGCGACGTATCACTTTCTTTGCAGACTCCTGCTCGGATGAGACAGCTACGTCAGCTTGATCATTCAATATTTCTTCGGAAGACATAGGATAAACTCCAACGGAACGGATTTTTAGACAACTACCTGTAAGCAAATGCTAGAGGCTCGGCCACTTACCGGTTCCTAAATGTAAAACTTACTGTAAGAATATGCGGAAATGTGAAGGAGTATGCACCATTAGTATTTCCGCGGGTTGTGCTCTAAATATATTGCCACTTACGCACAGTGTCAAGCAACACATCCCCATTGATGTATCTACTGGCTAGAATTAATGCAGCAACCGACGCTTTTCGTCGTACCGAGACCCTTCCCCATGAGGTAAATTGGAGTTTTACCGCTTGGGTCTCCCTACCCTTTGCCGCAAACCCAAACCATACCATTCCCACAGGCTTCTCTGCACTGCCACCGGTTGGGCCAGCAATGCCTGTGATGGATATGGCATAATCGGAACAGCTGAGGGCAAGCATTCCTTCAGCCATCTCGGAAGCACACTCCCCACTTACCGCCCCAAAGGCCTCGAGGGTTTTCTCACGAACCCCCAGCATCTTCTTCTTGGCATCGTTGGAGTAGGTAGCTGCCCCACCCCAGAACCAGGATGAGCTCCCACTTTCATCGGTCAGGAGTTTTGCAAGATATCCGCTGGTACAGCTTTCCGCGCAGCTGATCGTCAAGCCATCCCGCTTCAGGAGGGCTGTCAGGAGGTCTAGCGGCATGACGTCGCCCTCCACTACCAATGAGGGGCCAACAACCCCTTTGAGGTGCAGGGCCATCTCCTGGCGCTTCTGTTCCGAGTCCCCCACCAGATAGAGGCTGATCTTCAGGTCCTGGAATCGGGTACCCCACTGGATCCCCGGTGAGGAGACCTGGCGGCAGAGCTCTTCCAGCTTGGCTTCTGCTATCAGGAAGGTCGAATACTCTGTACGGGAAAAGTCATCATGGCCAATGAGCTGTGCAAGCCAGGGCAGCACGGCATCAAAGAACATCGGGTCCATCTCGCGGGGAGGGCCAGGCATCGCAACACAGGCAATGGAGCGTTCCCCGTCTGGAATGAAGCCCCGAAAGCCGGCTGCCGTCCCATTGGGATTCGGGATCGACTCAAAGCCAAGGGGGATCATCGCCTGCTGCTCGTTTGCACCCCAGATGCGTTCGCCGATCCTCTTGTAGAGAACCGCAAAGGTCTCCTCGTCACGGACGAGGGGGACATGTGCAATCTTTGCAACGATACTGCGGGTAAGGTCATCGCTGGTGGGCCCGAGGCCGCCGGTAATGATGACCACATCGCAGTTGTCGATGCAATCCTTGAGCACACTCTCAATGGTCCCGTCATCGGGGACAAGCACCATACGGTCAACCCGGTAGCCAAGCTGCGTCAGCTGGCTGGAAATGACCTGGCAATGCTTGTCAGCAATGACCCCACGGGTAAGCTCAGTACCAATGATAAACAGTGAGGCGCTTTTGTAGAGCATGTTCAATCCTTTTCCCTTGTCCTTATGTATCTGAAGAGCTCTTTGACCAAACCCAAGGAAAGCAGGATCACAGAGAGGTATATGGAGGCAAAAGCCAACCAATCGTCATGTTTCGTGTAGAAGGTCTCGCCTTGGCTCTCGGTGGTGTAGACCGGCACATCATAGATATGCCACCCAACCTTGAAAGGCTCCATGGGGTCGATGATCTTTCCCGTCACATCGATGAGACAGGTCATGCCGCTGTTGGTTCCCCGTACAGTGGTCCTGCGGTTCTCCACAGAACGGAAGACAGCCATGCCCAGATGCTGCATCTCTGCAGAGACGGCCTTGGACCAGCCATCGTTGGTCATGTTTACGATGACCTGAGCCCCGTTGCGCACAAACTCCGCATTCAGGGCACCAAAGACATCCTCAAAGCAGATGGGAGTTGAGAACTTAACCCCTTCATCGGTCTCAAAGACCACACTCTCGTCCCCGGTCTCCCACCAGTTGTAATCATTGGCAAGCAGGAGATTATAGAGCAGGGGAAGCTGTTTCTCGTAGGGGAAGTGTTCGGTAAAAGGAACCAGATGTTGCTTGCGGTAGGTGTTCTTGATCCTTCCGCCTTCAAAGAAGGTGACCGTGTTGTAGTCCTTGCGGTTCCACGATCCATCCTCCAGGAGGGCTGGCTTGCTCGGGTCGTCGATCACCCCCTCAGGGTTTCCGCTCAACAGCGGGATGGGAAGGCTCTTACCGAAGTTGACAAACTCCTCCACCAAGGCAGAGGTTGCCTCGTCAGAGGGATATTTCTCGTGCCAGGCGACCGAAGGGACAAAGGCTGTCTCCGACCAGAGGATCATGTCAGGGTTGGCAACGAGGGCTTCAAGGCTCAGTTTCCTCAGGTTGTTGAAGTTCTTCTTGTACGTTGCATAGCCCCCCTCCCAGGTATCGGCGCTATGCTGGATGGTCGCAACCCTCCAGGATTTGTCTGGCTGTTGGGTTTTCCAGTAGTGCATGGTTGCAAACCCAAAGACCAGGGAGGCTACAACCAACACCAGGTATGCAAAAAGGGGAACCCTATGCTCCCTGAGGGCCTCGCCAAAGGACGGCCCCCTTCCAGCAGTGAAATCACACAGCCAGGCTCCAACAAAGGTTTGTGGAAGCACCATGAGGAAGGTGACCCCCCAAACCCCAACCAGTGAGGCTATCTGGATAAGCGGCAGGTAGGCATAGATGGCGTAGCCGAGTGTCCCGTAGGGATAGCCTGCAAACCAGTTCTGGCTTACATAGGTGTAGGCAACCCAGATTACCGACTGGACAAGATAGCCATACTTCTTGAAGAGCTTCTCAGCGGCCTTCAACAGGGGGAAGAGCAGGACCATCTCACCGCCCTTGATGATAGGGACGATGAGGATTGCCAGAGGATGGAAGGTCTTCAGCCAATAGTTGAAGAACAGATAGAAGACAAACCCAAAAAAGAACCCATATACGGGAACCAGTTTCCAGGTTGTATTCCTGATGACTGCGAATAGGGGTATCAGGGCAAAGAAGGCGATGAACCCAAATCCATGGATAGTAACAAAGCCAGGAAAGGCCATCGAATACACAAAGGCAGTTACCACCAATACAAAAACCTCAGAACAGACTGTTCTGAGGCTCCGTCTCTTTTTCAAGCTATTCAAAAGAGTGTCTCCTACATCCAACCGGGTTCGGTCAATCAGTCATTGACAGGTTTGTTGTCGCGCAAATCCCAAACATAATCTTTGAGTTCTTTACCAGGACGGAAAATTGCAACCCCGTGGGTCTCAACAGCTACTATGGCACCTGTCTTGGGGTTACGAGCTTTTTCCCTACCTTTACGGGTGCGAACTTCGAAAGTCCCAAAGCCGCGCAACTCAATGACCTGGTCATTCTTGAGTCCTGCTTTCACTTCTTCAAAAAATGAGTCAATTATCATATGGATATCGGACCGGTTCAGACCAATCTTTTCATGAAGACTTTCAATAATGGCCGCTTTAGTCAATTTAGGTTCTGCCATGGTTACTCCTTCAACACTTCTTATTTCTCATGCGTAGGCCGGCATAGTACAATACCGGCATTTTACCATCAGATCAGGGCAATTATGCCTGAACTGCACCCTGAGCATTCAGCTTGTTGAAGCGGGCATGCATTCTGGACTTCTTCCTGTCGGCGGTAGAGGCATGGATGATGCCTTTGCTGGCAGTGGAATCGAGCAACTTGAGGCTCAAATCCAGTGCAGAGGAAGCAGCGTCTTTATCCCCAGCTACCAAAGCAGCATCAAATTTCTTGATAGCGGTGCGCATTGTGCTCTTTGCAGCACGATTCCTCATCCTACGAACAACGTTCTGTCGTTCTCTTTTTTCAGCAGACTTATTAATCACGTAATACCTCCAAACATATTACACAGAATATGTATTTCACTTATACATTATAGAATCGGCAACAAGGGCCGACGGTTTAACAAAATATCACACTCTCTAAAATCGGTCAATACAATGCTTTATATCAATTTGACAAATATTCGCTTGCATACTCCTTCGTAATCTCCCAACGACTGGCCTCATCATTGAAAAAAACCGCTGAATGAGGGATGTTGAGCATCCTTCCTTCAGACCCCGATAGAGTGATTTTTTTTGTAAGAATATTTACTTCCGTAATCTTCATCAATTCAAACCCAACCTTGAGTTTGCTTCCTTCCGGTGGATAGTTCCGCTTCTCCTCCACATAAAAGTCAAATTCATAGGAGAGACAACAAAGCAGACGACCACAGGGGCCTGATATCTTCATGGAATTGAGCGAAAGGTTCTGTTCTTTCGCCATCTTGATGGAAACAGGATTGAGCTTGTCAGTCACACTGTGGCAGCAGTAGTCGCGACCACAGACAGCCAGGCCCCCCAGGACACGGCTCTCGTCCCGGACCCCGATCTGCCTGAGTTCAATGCGGATCCTGAAAACCGTCACCAGGTCCTTGACCAGTTCCCTGAAGTCGACCCGTACATCGGCCGTGAAGAAAAATATGATCTTCGGCTCTCCAAGCAGGAAGTGGGCGGTCACCAGTTTCATGTCAAGCTTGTGCAGGGCAATCTTCTCCCTGCAGATCTTCATCGCCTCGTCTTCCTTTTCCGATAGTTCCTTGAAGCGATCCATATCAGTAGGGGTTGCAAGCCTGTCGATCCATTGGGTGTCAGCCGAAAGCTGGACCATCTCCAGGGTGTGCTTTCTGCCCCCGTCGGCGAGGTCCTCGTCAGGCTCATCACTCCAGAGAATCTCCTCTTCCGATGACAGGGGTTCATCAGCAATGGGCTCCCCATGCTGGCAGGCACCACAGCACTGGTCATTTCCCTTCTGGTAGGCCTTGCCCAACTTGTCGGCACCGGAAACCACAACACCCATGTCCAAGCCATATCTGGTAGGCGCTACCACACTGGTCCCTGGGTAGAGAACGGTATCCCAGGCGCAGATGGAAGTCTCATTGGAGGAAGGGTTCTTGACTAGATATATATAGGCACTGGAGGGCCTGTTTTTCACAGGAGCACTCTCAGTAGCTCGTAAACGATCTTTCTTCATGCAAATCCTTTGCCCCTAAAGGCCGAGCACACTCGCTAAAAACTACGCTACCACGTGTTACAATAATTGTCAAACTGTATATAACTGGATATAACTATTTCTGTCTATATGAATTACGTATATTGACGATTACCATTGCTCATGGTATATTTTAGACACTACTTCCTAACAAGTGAGAATCCAACCTCAAGGAGCCTGTATGCAATTCTTTGATACGCACGCACATATAGGGTTGCTCCAAGATGATAAAATGGAACAACTGCTTGCGGTCCAGCTCGCAAGGGTCAAGATGGTAAAACACATCGTGAGCATCTGCAACAGCCTCTCCGACTTCGAGAGGACCTATGCGAACCTCGAAAGCGCCTCCAATGTATTCCACGCAGTAGGGGTATCACCTACGGAGGTTGCCAATCCTGGAAAGGATTGGGAGGAGAGGATCCTCTCCCACGCCACAAAAAACCGTGTCATCGCCATTGGGGAGACCGGGCTTGACTACTACCATATGTTTGGAGGGGACAAGTCCCTGCAGATAGAGCTTTTTCTCAAGCACCTCGAGCTTGCCAAGCAACTTGACCTGCCGGTAATCATCCACAACAGGAATTCAGGGGATGACCTGCTGAACATCCTTGCCGAAAAACTCCCCCCAAAGGGAGGGATCCTCCACTGCTTCGGCGAGGACTGGGAGTTTGCGAAAAAAGCCCTTGAACTCAACCTTACCTTCTCCTTTGCTGGCAACCTCACCTTCAAGAACAGCCGGAGCATCCAAGAGGTTGCGCACAACCTTCCCATAGAGAGAATCGTCATAGAAAGCGAGGCGCCCTTCATGACACCCTACCCCTACAAAGGGGAGCGGAACAAGATATCCTACATAGTTGAAACGGCCAAAGCTCTTAGCCAAATCAGGGAAACCTATCTTGAAGAGCTTAGCGAAAGCCTTTATGCTAACAGCCTAAGGGCCTTCTCCCTTCCAAAGGACGTATGAAAGAACAGGATCTCCATCACCCGGTAACCATAGGAAACGTAGAGATACAGGGAAACCTCTTTCTCGCACCCCTTGCAGGATACACTGACGTGCCTTTCCGCTCGCTCTGCATCGAGATGGGTGCAGACATGACCTTCACTGAAATGGTCAGCGCCGAGGGCCTCTCCCGTGACGGCGAGAAGACCATGGACCTGCTCAAACGGGCAGAAAACGAACAGCAATATGCGGTACAGCTCTTCATGGGGGCTACCGATTCCCTGGAGGGCGCCCTTGAGCGGCTTGCCCCCTTCAACCCCACATTCATCGACATCAATTGTGGCTGCCCCGTGCCCAAGGTGACCAAGACCGGCGCAGGTTCCTCAATGATGAAGGACCCCGCCTCCATCACAGAGATAGTGCGAACGATTACAAGGACGCTCCCGATTCCCGTATCGGTGAAGTTCAGGACCGGTTGGGATGCAAACAGCGAAAACTACCTGGAATTTGCCCAGGCTGCCTTGGATGGGGGAGCCGCCATGCTTACCCTCCATGCCAGGACCCGTGCCCAGGGGTATGCACCTTTTGCAGATTGGACAAAACTGACCACCTTGAAGGGGTACTGCATGCAAAAGGGGTACCAGGTACCCATCTTTGGGTCAGGCGACCTTTTCCATGCACAGGATGCAAAGAGGATGCTCACCGAAACGGGCATCGACGGCATCATGTTTGCCCGGGGCGCCATCGGCAACCCCTTCATCTTCGCCCAGGCCAAGGATATCCTTGCAGGACGTGAGCCCCAAAGCATCCCTCTGGAGCAGACTGTCCATGTCATCCTACGCCATCTCGACCTCATGATAGCCCACTATGGCGAAAAAAGTGCCTGCATCCAGATGCGCAAGCACTCCTGTTCCTATCTGAAAGGAAGGCCGAACACAGCCCAGGTCAAGCAGGCAATTGTAACTGCGACAAAGCGTGACGACTACCTGCAGGCTATGGAAATGCTCCATACAAGTTGTTGACCTCTCAACAGGTAAAATGGTACGTTTAGCAGAGAGAATTTCGCATAAAGGAATTGCAATGAGAATACTAGTGCTGGGCTCAGGAGCCAAAGACCATGCCATTGCATGGTGGTTTTCCCAGAGCCGTCTTATCCATGGCTTGTATGTCGCTCCAGGGAATGTGGGTACTGAATACATTGCAACAAATCTCGCCATCGATCCTGCAGACCCAAAGCAGGTATATGAGGCCTGCAAGGAAAACCATATCGAGTATGTCTTCATCGGAACGGAGGCTCCTCTGTTTACCGGTGTCATCGACTACCTGAATGAACGGGGCATTGATACCTTCGGGGCTCCCAGCAGGGCCTTGAAGCTTGAAGGGGACCGTGACTTCTCAAGGAAGTTCACCGACAGGCATAACATCCCCACCCCAACCCACTATGTATTTGACGATGCCGAGAAGCTTTCGGAATACCTGAAAAGGCATGTTGGACAGCGGTTCGTCGTAAAGAGCAACACCATAGCACCCAGCCGTGTCATGATAGACTCCTCCGATTACGATGCCCTGATGAAGTTCTCCAAGAAAATCCTGGCTACCGGTTCGATCATGCTTGAGGAACACCTCAATGGATTGCCCATCACCCTCACCTTGCTAGTCGACAACAAGGGCTACATGATGTTGCCCTCCTCCAGCGACTACATGAAGGCAGGACATGGTGGCCTACCAACAGGAGGCATGGGATCGATCTGTCCCGTCCCTCTCCAGGAGTCTGTCAGCCAAGCACTTGTCGATACCATCATAGAACCAACCCTGTTCGGCCTCAAGGCCGAGAGAATGGCCTACAAGGGAGTGCTGACCATCAGCGTCATCATCACCAGCAAGGGCCCGATCCTGGTTGACTACCACGTCAGGTTCAACGATCCGGCAGCCCAGGCAATCGTGCCCCTCATCAAGACGGACATCATCGAAATCCTAGATGCCATGAAGAATGATACCCTATCCACCCTCAACCTTGAGGTCTCCACCAACAGTGCGGTAGCTCTTGTGGTCGCATCAGAGGGGTATCCTGAGGAGCCCATCTTCGGAAAGGAACTCAAGCCCATCCCGGCTGCCCTGATGCTCAATGCATTCCAAGGCTCTCCCTTCTATTTCTTCGGAGGGGTGCGTTCTGAGAGTGACAGGCTCATTACCAATGGGGGAAGATGTGTCACTGTCGTGGGAATTGGCTACAATATCATGGATGCAAACAAGAATGCATACAAGGGCGTAGGGCATATTGCATTCCCCGGCTCCTGGTATCGCCCTGATATCGGGGACAACTTCTTTACCAACTGACAAAGTCAAAAAGGCTCTTCGCCAAGCGAAGAGCCTCTCTTTTTCCAGTCCCGCCACACAATTGCATAAGCGCCCACCTCCCCCACGCAAAGGGATACATCAGAAGGTGTTTCGGGGCATATCATGGATGCTTTCTTAGGGAAGCGGCACAATCCCCAGCTAGTCAACAAAAATGCTGTTGTGTACGGTTTCATTCAGGCAGTGTACAAAGAAACCTATATCCTATGCAAAGATACCAGCTTCTAGAGGCAAGAAATGGCAAATCCCTACACGAAGTTTTCAGGAAAGCCAAAGAAAAGAGACGGACACCATGTCGGTACCCGTCTCTCTCGAATCGTTACTCTGTTACAGGTTACTGGGAGATCAAACCTGCAAGCTCATCTGTGACGATAACCTCATCGGCAGGGACAGCTTGGACTGCATAGGCAGGGACCACATACTTCTCCAGCCAGAGGCTCTGGGGTGCATCAGGATTAGCCACCAAGGTGGGGATGGAGATGATGACCATCTCATCCATCAGAGGGACCTGGAACTTCCTGGTGATGCTGATCTCCTCCCAGCTTGCATCGGTGTAGGTAATCGTCACCGAATGCTTCTGCATGGTCACATCAACCTTGTCCCTGTCCCTTGGAACGAACTCCATGGACGGGAACTTGTCGATCTGCACCTCAACAAGCTTCAAAGCAGGGATTTCCTTTCCAGCAACCGTAATGGCCTTATTGTCGAGCAGGATGGTATGCTGCTTGCCGATGAAGAAGAGCATGACACCAAACAGGATGACCAGCACTATCGCAACAAGACGTACCGTGAATGTCTTTCCAAAGTGTATCTTCATGCTCCAGCCTCCTGTTCTGCTGCAAGGATCTGCCCTGCAATGCCCCGGTCATGTTTCTTCCGTACTTCGTAGAGGACCAGCGAGATGGTGATGACCCCATAGGAGACAAATACCCTGAAGTACTCTCCGAGCTGGGCCTGGCCGATCAGGTTCTTTCCGGCCATGGGAGAAACGATGAACATCAGGTGGAAGAGTATGACACCCAAAAAGACGTTGCGGATGTTGGCTTTGCTGACGGTCGCTCCACCCACGAGCAGGGCTGCGACACTGAACATACCGATCTGCATATGGCTGTTGTAGGTGTTGAGGGTTCCAATGTTCTGCAGGTAGATGATCATTCCATAGCCGGCAAACACCGTCGAGATGACGATGGAGACGATACGGGTATGCTCAACCTTGATGCCTGCAGCACGCGCTACCTCCATGTCCTGCCCTACTGCACGCATATCCTGCCCAAGTTTTGTCTTCTTGAACCAGAGGATGAAAATGCACAGCAGTGCGATGACAACCAAGGTAACCAGGGGGATGGGGACGCCAAGCACACGCACCATCAGAAGGCTATCCAGGCTCTTTCTGATGCCGATAAGGTTAACCGTATTGCGGATACCATAGCCACGTGGGAGCACCAGGGCAGCGGAACGGATGGGGATGATGGCACCCATGCCATAGAGGACGACCAGCTGGTAGATACCGTTCATGAAAAAGCCGATGATATAGCTGGTGACCATTTCCCGGCCCTTGGCCATATTCAGGATCTTTCCACACCAGATACCGAGCGCAATGGATATGGGGGTGGAGATGATCATGGCAAGCAGCATCCCGGGGATCCCGACGATGCCCCAGTCACTGATGAAGATCAGCCCGATCTGTCCTGCCATTGCACCCAGTGTCATGCCGAAGTTCAATCCCATGCCGGCGAGGATAGGAATCAGGAGGCTGACGATGAGAAATGAGTTACGGGCGATACGGACCACAACCTCACTGACAAGGTAGTTTGCCGAGTACCCGCTTAGGGGTATGCCGAAGGCACAAATCACCAAAAACAGGATAGGAACCGTATTGTTTCCAAGAAAGCGTTTCACCTTCTGTATGTTTGTTCTTTGGAGCTTCATCGAACAGCCTCCGTTTTTCTGGTCAAAGCGTAGAGGATCATGCCATTGGAAACGATGATCCTGATAACTTCAGACATATCGGTGTGAATCATTGAGTTCATCACTGAAGGGGTCATGGTAAGGATCCCCTGGAACAGGAACGTTCCTACAATGACATTGGTAATGGTGGCCTTGTTGACCGAAGCCCCTCCGATGAGGATGGCCGATACTGCAGGCAGGGCCATGTAGAAGGGGCCCATGTAGAGCTGGATGAATCCAAAGCTCTGCTGGTAGACCAGAATTCCCAAGGCACCCAGCCAGGTGGACATGACAACGCTCAAGGTACGGACCCTGTCAACATTGATGCCGCTTGCCCGGGCAAACACAGGGTTGGACCCTACAGCCGTCATGGCAGTGCCGGTCTTGGTGTGCAGGAATGCCCAGATGGCAAGTGCCAATATTCCGAAGAAGATGAACATGCCTGTCGGAATGGTAAGATGGTCAGTCAGCCTGATCGACAAGAAATTATTGAGCACGTGCAGGTAGTACCCTTCGGTTGAGATGGTGGTACGCAGGCCGCTGCCGCTGTACCCCCATACCATGGTAGGGTTGGAATATGGCAACAAAAGCCACATGATGCACATGAAGGCAACGGAGGAGAACCCCACATAGGTGGCGATCATCATCTCCCCGCCCTTTACCTTGTTGAGCAACTGTCCGTACCCCCAACCGAGTATTACGGCAAACGGGGTTGCAAAGAGGATGGCCATGGCAAAGGAGGCCGGGCCGGTAAAGTTGCATTGCATGGAGAGGGTCCCTCCGAGCAATCCAGCTATGATTCCCAATGGAAGTCCAAAATTCAGGCCACAGCCACTGTGGATCATCGGCACCATCGCCAGGACCATCACTGCATTCATGCCAAACCTGTTCAGCGTATCCGAGAGGCTGGTACCGATATTGACCCCTACAAAAGGAGCCGCAATAAACAGCAACAGCAAAAACAGGCCGATGATGATGCGGGGCAATCCAAAGGATTTGACCGCATGCTGGACGGCAGAGATCACTTTTTGCATGTTCATACACTACCTCCGTCAACTAACTCACTCTTCTGTCCAACCATCAAGAGGCCGAATTCGGCACTATCGGTGGAGGCGGGAAGGATTCCCAGAACCTTGCCATCGGAAACGATGGCAATTCGGTCACAGATCGCCCTCAGTTCTTCCAGCTCGGAAGAAATCATGACAATGGTAGTTCCTTGTTCTTCATTATATTTTCTCAACGCCTGCAAAACCAAGGATTTTGCACCGATATCGATTCCCCTGGTAGGTTCTGAGACAAACAGCAGTTTCGGTTCGACAGCAAAGGCCTTGGCCAGGCAGATCTTCTGCTGGTTACCTCCAGAAAGCTCCTTTGCCTTCTGCTTGGTGCTGGTACAGCGAATCTCCATCTGCTTTACATAGGAGGCCGTAGCCTCTTCAATTGCTTTCTGGTCGCGCCATTTCAGAGCCCCTCCGAGATATTTCTTCAGGTATTTCTCGTGCACCTGCATTGCGGTGAAGGAGACGTTCCACTCCAGGGTCTCGTCAAGGAGGAGGCCAACCCCGCGGCGGTCCTCACTGACAAAGGCCATTCCTGCATCGAGGAAGTTACGGGGGCTGTTAAGCGGGATCTCCTTTCCCTCAAAGAAGATCTGCCCACCAGCAGGGAACAGGCCCATCGCACCGTTGGGGATGCCAAGCTTTCCTTGCCCGGCCATACCTCCAATGCCAATGATCTCACCCTTGAATACATCAAGGTTGACATTGCGTACAACCTCGCCGGGCATATCGACCCAGAGGTTCTTCATCTGCAGCAGGACCTCTTGTTCATCTACCTTGGCCTTTCTCTTGTGATGGGCTGTGGTGCTGACCTCTCGACCGACCATCCATCTGGCGATGTCGGGGATTGCGACCCCCTCAGAGGGAACGGTCTTGATGATCATCCCATCACGCATGACCATGATGGTGTCACAGACATCGATGATCTCCTGCAGCCTATGGCTGATGAAGATGATGGCAATTCCTGACTCCGAGAGGAGGCGCATGGCCTTGAGAAGGCTTTCAGCCTCCTGTTCTGAGAGGACCGCGGTCGGTTCGTCAAGAACGAGGAGCTTGATCCCTTCAGTTACATCAGTGGCTTCCTTGCTCAGCTCACGCGCGATCTCAGTAAACTGCTTGTGCCCGACAGGCATCTGGGAAACCATCATCTCCGGGTCCAAGTAGACAGCAAGACGGCCTATTGCCTTCTCAGAGATCTGAAGCATCTTCTCCCTATCGAGGGTGTTGAGGCGCTCGCCAAACAGTTCGGAGAATAGGGTATATTTCAGGGGTTCCCTATTGAGAAGAATATTCTCAGTAGCGGTAAAATCAGGTAACAGTGAGAATTCCTGGTGGACCATTCCAATCCCAGCGGCCAAGGCATCAATGGGAGTTGAAAAAAGCACCTTCTTACCGTCTATCAGTATCTCCCCCCCAAAGCCACCGGTCTGGTGGATTTCATCCATGCCAAAGAGAATTTTCATCAGGGTTGACTTACCGGCACCATTTTCGCCTACCAATCCGAGAATTTCACCCTTTTTCAGGGTGAAGTTCACATCGGTAAGAACCTGGTTACCGAAAAAGTCCTTGCTGATGTGACTCATCTCCAGCAACGGGGTCTCTTTTTCATTCATATGTTCAATCCTTTCAATCTTGGTTGTGACCCTTGCGTCATAAACGCAACGGTGACGGCCAAGTTTGTCATATAATAGAAGAAAAAACACTACAAGAGAAGGGAACTACTTCCCTTCCCTTCGTACAAAAGGGGAGAGTACGACTCTCCCCTTAAGGATTCAACTACGTAACGTTATTTTATGGAGAAATACTTGTCTGGAACTACCAGATCAGCATTGCCCATATAGCCCTTACCCATCATGTAGGTATCCTGATAGATCAGGATGTGGTTCTTTGCCCTGACGCCAGTATTGACATCTGAGTAGGGAGCACCATTCCATCTGGCTCCAGGAGTATACTTGTTAAAGGCCTTCATGACGTCAGAAAGCTTGAGAAGCTCACTTTCGCCCTTGAGGACGTTGATAGCATGCTGGCCAAGGCCGGCAGTACAGGTATAGCCATAGGAGAATGCCCAGGTGCCGAAGCGGCCTGCGCCACCCTTGGCGACGATTGCAGACTCAACCTTCTTCAGGATTGCGGTGAAATCACCAGCTTCTGCAGAGAGGTCAAGACCCAAGGCGCCAGGATAACCCATCAGAGGGCTAGGAAGGTCAGCTTCGATGAAGTAGCCACCGTAAGCCAAGAGCTGCTTGAGCAAAGGCTCGGTGTGGGCATCGTTCGTACAGAAGAATGCTGCATTCTTTCCATATGTTTCGATCCATGCGGGAACTTTCTCGAGGATGTACTGCTGAGCACCGGCAACACCAACGTCGCTGGTCGGGTCAGGAGCGGTTTCCATGACAAACTTCATGCCGAGGTCTGCACAGGTTGCTTTCATGATCGCTGCACGGCGACTCAAGGTCTCATAGCTGAGGTGCCTTGGGAAGGAGATGTGCACGAATGTATCACAACCAAGTTCATAGGCAGTGCGGATGATCAGGTAACCACGAGCAATGAAGTCGTTGTTGACGGCAAGGTCAGCTGCTGTCTGGATTACACCTGGATCTTCGTGTGCTTCACCAGCGATGCAAAGGACATCACTTCTTTTCTCTTTGATACGGCGGAAAGCTTCGGTTGTTCCAGGAATGGCCTGGTTTACAATGATGGCTTTCATCTTCGGGTCATCAGCAAGACCAGCAATAACACTGATGGTGGTCTCTGCTTCATCCATGAAGTTGTCAGGATAGGTAACGTGCTGGATCATACCACCGTTGCTTACAGAACCGTACTCTTGAATGAGGCGCTCTGCACCACGGAGGTCATCTTCAGACTGGGATACCGTACCGGTGACAATACCGATGTGAAAATCTGCGCCAGATTTGGCAGCGGGAGCAGCTTCTTTGTTTCCGGCAGCAAACATAACGCCAGAAACCAGAAGAATGCAAAGAACGAGAGCAAACATCTTTTTCATTTCTACTTCTCTCCTTTAGGGATAGTTGCTTCTTATGATACGGAAAAGATTGGTTCCTTGCAAGAAAAGAATGGAATTTCATACATTTTACTGCAACTTTAAGGTATAAATATAGAAAACAGGACATTTGCTGCACAAATTGCGACAAATGTCCTGTACTTTTTTACATTTCTGTATGGTTATTTGCTAGGAGTTGCTACCGCTTGTTGTCGCCTGACCTCATAGAGGAGGATTCCTGTTGCAACAGAAACATTCAAGGAATCGATATGTCCTGTGGTAGGAATGGAGACAATCTGGTCGCAAAGCGACTTGGTAAGGTCCCTTAGGCCCTTGCCCTCATTGCCCATGACCAGGACCGTTCTTTTGGGGAATACGGTCTTGAATGATTCCTTGCCAGCCATGTCAGCACCATATACCCAGAAGCCATTGCTCTTGAGGTTCTCTATCTCACGATTGAGGTTGGTGACGACGGCCATCGGAACATATTGGGCGGCTCCAGAGGATACCTTCACCACGGTGGAGTTTGCCTGTGCACTTCGCCTTTCGGGAATCACAACCAACGATACTGAAAACTGGTCAGCAGATCGGAGGATTGCCCCCAGGTTCTGCGGATCGGTGAGCTCATCCAACACAAGGACCAAGGCACTCTCATCATCCTTGAGCTTGGCACAGAACTCCTTGATCGTACTCATCTGAATCTTGGAAGGTCCTTTGTCCGTACTGGCCAATTCCAATACAGCACCCCGATGGTCAGCCTGGTCAACCATGCGATCCATCTCAACCTTGGCAATCTTTTTTATTATTACTTTTCCAGTCAGCACTGCCTGACGTTCCAAAGCTTCTGTATGGCCCCGCATGCCGCGACACAGGTACAATACTGACCCTGATGCGGCCTGCTTGAGGCCCTCTTCTATGGCATGAACGCCAAATATCTTCTCTCCCATTCTCTATCTCCTGGTTCTAAAAGCTTACTGCATTACATAACATTAGGCTACCTCATCGTAGAGGTAGGGCACTATTTAATCCTCAAATGGGACAGGAGTTGGCGAAGTTTCCTCACCAAGGGCCTCTGCCAGATCCTGCATGATTTTCTTTGCCTTGGAGTTCATGCGCTTGGGAACCTGCACGAGCAGCTTCAGGTACATGTCGCCCCTGTCTGTAGAGTTGAGCTTTGTCACCCCCCTTCCACGGACCCTGAGCATCTTCCCAGACTGGACACCAGCAGGGATTGCCACCTTGATGGACTGCCCATCTATGGTGGGAACCTGGATTTCAGCTCCAAGCGAAGCTTGGGTAATGGAGATGGGTACCTGACAGAAAAGGTCATAATCCTGCCGAACAAAATATTTGTGGTTCTTTACATTTACATAGACGTAGAGATCCCCTGAAGGGCCTCCATTGGCTCCTGCATCACCCATTCCACGAAGTACGACACGGCTGCCATTATCCACACCGGCAGGGATGGTCACCTTGACCTTCTGCTGCTTGCGTTTCAGACCACTGCCATGGCACTCGGTGCAAGGGTTCTCGATAACACGGCCACTGCCATTACAGGTAGGGCAGGTGCTCGCTACAGCGAAGAAGCCACTGTTTCGCCTGACTTGGCCACTACCGTTACAGGTAGGGCAAACCTTGGTACCAGATCCCCCTTGGGAACCGGAACCACTACAGACGTCACAGCCAACCTGATGGGAGTATGCGACATCAACCTTGCTGCCGAACACGGCATCCTTGAAATCTATCTCAACATCATAACGCAAAGAAGCACCTGGTTCCGGCCCTCTCTGACCACCTCGGCCTTGGCTTCGTGAGCCACCACCGCCAAAGAAAGAACTGAAAATATCTTCAAAGCCGCCGCCACCACCACCAAAGCCACCACCGAATATATCGCTAAAATCCCGGTAGACATTTGAGTAGTCATGGGCGCCACCATTTGAACCATCAAGCCCGGCAAACCCGAACTGATCATACATTTGGCGTTTTTTCTCATCGGATATGACATCGTAGGCTTCAGTAGCTTCCTTGAATCGCTCTTCAGCTTCCTTGTCCCCAGGATTCCTGTCAGGGTGGTTGGCTATGGCAAGCTTACGGTATGCCTTCTTTATCTCATCCAGCTTTGCAGTCTTAGAGACCCCAAGCACTTCATAATAATCTCGTTTCGCCACGGTACGACTTCCTTAGAACAAATTGGCTTTAGAAACATCATGTCGGCTTTGAGCCGACATGATGCAAAACCTTTCTTGTATAGTAACCTGTTTCCGAAACCTTAGTCTACGACTTCGTAATCGGCATCTTCAACACTATCGCTACCGGTATGCTTCTTCTTAGGCTCCTCTTCGCTTGGTGAAGGCTGGGCTTCAGCCTCGCCACCATCCTGTGTAGCGGTGTTCTTGTACACCTCTTCTGCAAGCTTGTAGGCTGCCTGCTGGAGAGCCTCGCTCTTGGCCTTGAGCTCTTCAGCAGAAGCACTCGGGTTTCCAAGCAGGGTCTTCAGTTCAGCAATGGAGCTCTCGATCTTTGCCTTGTCATCCGCTGCAATCTTGCTGCCATACTCCTTGAGAGACTTCTCAGTCGAGTAGACCAGGCTGTCAGCTTCGTTGCGGGCATCGATACGGGCGCGTTCCTTCTTGTCCTCTTCCGCATGGGTCTCAGCTTCACGGACCATCTTCTCGATCTCCGCCTCGCTTAGGCCTGAGGAAGACTCAATCCGGATCTTCTGCTCCTTACCGGTACCAAGGTCCTTGGCCGACACATGCACGATACCGTTGGCATCAATGTCGAAGGTTACCTCGATCTGGGGAACACCACGGGGGGCTGCAGGTATGCCGATGAGGTCAAACTTGCCCAGGGTCCTGTTCTGGGAGGCCATCTCACGCTCGCCCTGCAGGACATGGATGCTTACAGCAGTCTGTCCATCAGCAGCGGTGGAGAATATCTGGCTCTTGCGAGTAGGAATGGTCGTGTTGCGCTCAATAAGGCGAGTGTTGACACTTCCAAGGGTCTCGATACCAAGGGAGAGAGGAGTGACATCCAACAACAGGACGTCCTTGACATCTCCACCAAGGATTCCACCCTGGATGGCTGCACCCATTGCAACAACCTCATCAGGATTCACACCCTTGTGGGGTTCCTTGTTGAAAAGCTCGCGTACGATTGCCTGCACAGCAGGAATACGGGTTGAGCCACCAACGAGGATAACCTCATCGATATCAGCTGCAGTAAGGCCGGCGTCGCGAAGGGCATTCTTGACAGGAAGCTTGGTCCTCTCGATCAGGTCAGCAACAAGCTGCTCGAACTTGGACCGGGAAAGGGTCATTGCCAAGTGCTTCGGTCCCGATGCATCTGCGGTGATGAACGGAAGGTTGATATCGGTGCTCGTGGAGTTGGAAAGCTCGATCTTGGCCTTTTCAGCCGCTTCACGAAGTCTCTGCAAAGCCATCTTGTCCGTAGTGAGGTCAATACCATTTGCCTTCTTGAATTCACCAGCCATCCAATCGATGATCCTATTGTCGAAGTCATCTCCACCAAGGTGGGTATCACCGTTGGTAGACTTAACCTCGAAGACACCGTCACCCAGTTCAAGGATGGAGATATCAAACGTACCACCACCAAGGTCATACACGGCAATCTTCTCTTCCTTGGTCGAATCCTTACCAATACCGTATGCCAAAGCTGCGGCAGTAGGCTCGTTGACGATACGCTTTACATCCAAGCCTGCAATCTTACCTGCATCCTTGGTTGCCTGGCGCTGTGCATCATTGAAATATGCCGGCACGGTAACAACAGCTTCGGTGACAGGTTCGCCGAGGTAGTCCTCAGCTGTCTTCTTCATCTTCTGCAAAATGGCTGCAGAAATTTCCTGTGGGGAGTAGGACTCGCCACGGAGAGTGAGCTTGACCTCACCAGCGGATCCAGCACTCACCTTATAGGGAATCCTGTTGAGCTCAGAAGAGATCTCGCTCATCTTGCGTCCCATAAAACGCTTGATGGAGTAAACGGTATTCTCTGCGTTGGTGACCATCTGGTTCTTGGCAGGCTGGCCTACCAGACGATCGCCTTTCGCTGTATATGCAACAACGGAAGGGGTAGTTCTTTGTCCTTCACTGTTGGCGATGACCATAGCGTCATTGCCTTCCATAACCGCAACACAACTGTTGGTCGTGCCAAGGTCAATTCCAATAATTCTTCCCATTTTATATTTCTCCTCTCCTAATCAATTCATAGTCATGCTGGGTTTTATCCCTGCAGATAAGGTACTAATACCTAGGCAAATCGTCAAACGGAAGGTTTGCCAACTTTCACCTTTGAGGGCCGAAGGACCCTACCGTGGAGCTTGTATCCTGTGGAAAGATCCTCAAGGACAGTTTCTACTTCCAGGGAGTCATCCTCGACGACCATGCAAGCCTCATGCTCCTCAGGATTGAATTCCTCCCCGAGGGCCACAATTCGCTCCAGGCCCCAATTGCGTTCCAGGATTCCATGGATCTGCGAATTGACCATCAGCACCCCGTCATGGATCTTCTTGTAGTCATGTGTGGAATCAGCTGCATCCAGAGCCCTGCCAAAATCGTCAAGAGGCTCCAGGAGATCCTTGATAAGGGAAGAGTTGGCAAATTTGACCGCCTCATCCTTGTCCCGGACCAAACGCTTGCGAGTGTTTTCAAGGTCGGCACGATTACGGAGCATCAGATTCTCCAGCGAGCTTATTTCAGCTTGGGCAGCCTCAAGCTGCTCCTTGAGAAGGGATATCTCCAACTCCTTCTGTTCCGGTTCGGAAGGGGATGTGACCGCTTCCTGCTTGGTTTCCTTAGCTTCGTCTACGGCGCTTTGTTTCTTTTCCTGTTTCTTTTCCATTCCAATCCCTCAATTTTCCCCATGCACGGCCTGAGCACGAGCACATGGATATTTCAAGTCCAACTGCAAAGATCTCTCAGCAACTGAACTAATTTTTCTAATCTAGTACAACGTAATGAGTAGCCCCGTTTTGGGTACGTCGATAACATACTCATAAGGGATTGCAAGGGTCAAGTGGTTTTTCTGAGGGAAAAGAGCATATTCCCATGCATGCATCACAATGTCTGGATAGAGGATAAGCACAGACAGGCATCCTACAAATGGAGGGTATACCGAAGTTCAGAAGCGAGGTCACACAGTCAGGTCATCACCCTCGTCCAGCTCAATTACCTCTTCCTCCCCTTCAGGAAGGTATTCGACCTTCCGGGCCTCAGGGACAAGCGGTTCTTCTTCCAAGGGTTCAGCCTCTTCCAGGCTTTCAGCCTCTTCCAGTGGTTCAGCTTCTTCCAAGGGTTCAGCCTCTTCCAGGCTTTCAGCTTCTTCCAAGGGTTCAGCCTCTTCCAGGCTTTCAGCCTCTTCCAGGCTTTCAGCCTCTTCCAGTGGTTCAGCTTCTTCCAAGGGTTCAGCCTCTTCCAGGCTTTCAGCCTCTTCCAGTGGTTCAGCTTCTTCCAAGGGTTCAGCTTCTTCCAGTGGTCCAGCTTCTTCCAGTGGTCCAGCTTCTTCCAGGCTTTCAGCTTCTTCCAAGGCCATGGCAAAAGGAACAGAAACCTGTCTTTCTGGAATGTGGGTGTTGTTTGCCAACTCCTCGAGGAGGGAGAGCTTTGTCTTTCTCATCCCCTCAATCTCATCCTTCAAGTGAGAGGCCTCATCGTTCAGGCGGGAAATCTCAGCATGGGCACCTTCCTGCAAGCTCTGCATGGATTGAAATGCATCCTCAGACTTTTCAGTTTCTGCCAGCAGGGTCTTTACCTCGTCGGCGAAGGAGACCAAGGAAGTGTGTTCATTGGTTTGCAACAGGCGCAGCAACTCCTTGGCACTCTGCATTCGCAAAGCCATCTCCCCAAGATATTGTGAGAGCACCCGGGTCATGTTCTGGAAGGAGATGTCGGTTCTTCTGAGTGTTGCCTCAAAGATCTGCGTCATCTGGGCATTGCACTGCTGGACAAAACGCTCCATCTCCTCGGTGACGTGACGAATCGATTCATGCTCGATGGCCAAAAGTGTCTCTTGCTGCTTTTCTGCACGCTCTGTATGCTTTGCCTCAAGTTCCTCATATTGTTTCTGCTGGTTTCTCAGCATGCCAGTGGCCTGGTCGGAAGAGGCTTGGAGCGCTTTCTTGTACTCCTGCATCAGCCGTTCGCCTTCATCTGCAAGCTGGCGTAACTTGCTCGCTTGCTGCGATACGAGGGCAAGGGATGCTTCCTGGTTGCCTTTGAGGGTCTCGGTGTGTGCGGAGATGCGCATGAGGTTGGTTTGCTCAGCTTGCTGGACTTCCCTTTCATACTCCTCGAGCTTGGCAAAGGAAGCGTCCTGCAACTGCTTGAGCTTCAGCTGTTGGGCGTACAGACCCTCCTCTCCCTCACCTATCCTCTTTTCAAGGGTATTCTGGAACTGGACAAACCGCAGGTCAAAACCATCCAGGGTCTCCTGGACACGGTTGAGGTTGGTAACCTCCGCCTTAACCTGCACTATGCGGCCCTCCACCTGGGTGGTGGTCCTTTCCAGCTGGGTCAAGGCTTCCTGATAGGTGGAAAGCACTTTCTGCAGCTTGGCGAGATCTTCGCTGCGGGCCTCAAGATCTGCAAGCTGGGTATCGATGTGCACCATGAGCTGATGGGATTCCTCTATCTTGGCGCTGATGCGTTCCTCGACCTTCTGGGCAGTCTCCTTGAATTGGGACTGGCTGTTCTCCACATCGCTTACCAACCGCTGGGTCCTCTGCTTCATGAGATCCATACGTTGGTTGCGCTTGTCATCAGCGCGAAGGAGATAGATGATGACCAGTGTCAGTATAAAGAGGATAACCGGCAATAACAGTTCCAAACCCATAGTAGACCCCCTTGCACTAGAGTAACAGAGAAATGAACTCCTTCCAAGAACTGACCACCAGATCAGCATCAGAAAATTCACCCCGGGAGCGGGTAAGAAGACAGCTGCGCATGCCCATCCGCTTTGCTCCCTGGCAATCCTTGCTATAGCTATCCCCCACATAGAGCATCTCTGAAGGCGAGCCGTCTAGATGTGCAAGCAGGTAGGAAAAGGCCTTGGGGCTGGGTTTGAGATACCCACTGTCCTCGGAACTGAGGGCAAGGTCCACCAGGGAATCAATGCCCAAGGTCTCCAGCTTCCTCGCAACGGGAAAATCGCTGAAGACCGCAATCTTCAGCCCCTGCTGCTTGGCCTTCACAAGGGCCTCCCGCATATGGGCAGAGCCCTTGATGGAAAGGAAAGAGCGTTGCCATGCCTGGTAGAACTGACGGTCTAGCCTAGCCATCATGGCTTCAACACTGTTCGCATCATGCTTCTTGCCCAGGTGGCTGAGCATCAGGTGGGCCTGTCGCTGCAGTAATCCCTGCCGGTCGGCAGGGACCGTCGGCTCGCTATCCTGCACCCTCCTATACTCCTGCCTCACCTGGTTGAATCCCAGGCCAAGGGGGAGTGAAGGGAATGCAGAGCGGAGCATCCGAGCGTTGAGCATCCGTTTGGGATAGAGCGTCCCATCGATATCAAGGCAGAGCACCTTGATATCCTGGTCTACAAGGAATCCCATCCTAACCCCGTTTCTTCGAACCGGCGTTTCGGGTCTGCTTTGCAGTACGTTTCGCCGATTTGGTCACAGAGGCCTTGTTCCCAGGCTTGGTTCCCTTGGGCTTGGCCACGGCCCTGCCTCCGGTAAGCTTGCGTGAAACAGGACCCTTGGGGGAAGTCTCTGAAGTATTGAACTTCTTGGGCCTATCGTTGAGGGAAGGATTTCGCTTTCTCTCCCGAAGGTCAATCTCGATAGGTACCTGGGTAAACCCAAGATCCCTACGAATACAGTTCTTCATATACTGGACATAGATGGGAGGGAAATCCTTGAACTTGTTGACGAAAACCAGGAACCTGATGGGGTTTGCACTGATCTGCGTTCCATAATAGACCTTGAAGTGTCCGGTAGAGCCACGGGGAGGCTGGTACGCCTCGCCCCACTCCTTGATGGCAGTGTTCAGCGTTGACGTGTCAACACGCTTGTTCAGCTGTTTCCAGACGCCCCAGACGGTATCGAGCAACTTTCCGATATCTATGCCCTGGGTTGCACTGATGGCGGAGATCGGGGCAAAGCTGAGGATAGGGAACAAGAAGCGCATCCTGTCCTTGATGGCGTCAAGCTGGTTGCCAACCCCTGCAAGCAGGTCAATCTTGTTCAGTACAAGGATGACACCCTTTCCCCGGCGTACGATGAGCTGGGCGATCTTCTTGTCCTGGTCGGAGAGGCCTTCGATCGCATCAATCATCAGCAACACCACATCGGCCTCGTCGATGGTCTTGATCGCCCGGTTTACCGAATAGTATTCGACATCGTCATCAACCTTGTTCTTTCTGCGTATGCCTGCAGTATCGAGCACGGTGAAGTCACTGCCCTTGTAGGTGAATGCACCCATGACGACATCACGCGTGGTGCCGGCTATATTGCTGACGATGGAGATATCCTCCCCAACCAGCAGATTTGCAAGGGTGCTTTTCCCGGTATTTGGCTTTCCCAGGATTGCAAGCTTTACGCTTTCCTTCTCCTCAGGAGCCTCGTCGAGGCTGACCATGTCCAACATGCCGAGCAGCATGTCTTCCAGTTCCTCGATGCCATGCCCATGGGCAGCCGAGATACCCAGCACACGCTGGTACCCATATTCATAGTACTCCCAAAGCAGGTCGTCACGGGAAGGGGTGTCAACCTTGTTGACCACCAGGACCATCTTATCCGTAAAGGGGCGCATAAATTCCAGCAGCTCCCGGTCCTCGGCCGTCACCTCGGTAATGTCCATCATGAAGATGATGGCGTCAGAGGTAGCAAGCAGCGAGAGGCTTTTTTCCGCAACCAGGCCATCGAGGCCTTCACGGTCGATCTTGACTCCACCTGAGTCAATGATGGTGACAGGATGGTTACCCAGAAGCCAGCGTTCGGGAATAGGGTCGCGCGTTACTCCTGGAGTCGGGTCGGTGATGGCCCTTCGTTTGCCGATCAGGCGGTTGAAGAGCGTTGACTTGCCCACATTGGGCCTTCCTATGATAGCGATGACAGGCATTTTAGCCTCGACAGCGCCAGACTGTTCAATATCCAGCTCAGATGGTGGTGAAATGATCGAATCGGTCATGCATCCACTCCCTTATATAGGTTGTAATCGTAAGATAGGAATCCATTTCCATCACATGGTCGGCAAGTTGCTTAGCCTCGGCAAACGAGACGTCGCGGAGGATCTTGCGGACCTGTAGGAGGCTTTGGGACCCCATACTCAATTCATCCATCCCCAGTCCGGCCAACAGCACAGAACAGAGAGGATCACTAGCCATCTCTCCGCAGAGGCTCACAGGGATATTCTCCTGGTGGGCTTTCTCCACGATCATCTGCAAGGAGCGTAACACTCCCGGATGAAATGGCTGAAACAGATGGGCAATCTTCTCGTTCCCCCGATCGACAGCAATCGTATACTGGATCAGGTCATTGGTTCCGATCGAGAAGAAATCAACTTTCTTTGCGAGAATATCAGCACACAATGCAGCAGAGGGTACCTCTATCATGGTGCCGACCTTGATGTCAGGATCGAAGGGAATCTGTTCGGTCCTGCACTCTTCCTTCACATGTTCCAAAAGATGCAACACCGCGTTCAACTCTTCCACACCGCTGATCATCGGAAACATAATCTGTAGCTTCCCATAGACACTTGCCCGCAGCAACGCGCGCAACTGTACAGAGAAGATGTCCTTTCGTGACAGGCAGAAGCGAACGGCCCTCCAGCCAAGGATCGGGTTTTTCTCATCAATGCCCATCCCCGGTACAACCTTGTCCCCACCCACGTCAATGGTTCGGATGGTTACCGGCAATGGTGCCATAGCCTCGATCACCTCTTTATAGGCTTCGAACTGTTGTTCTTCCGTGGACCCTCCAACGCTGTCCATAAACAGGAACTCAGAACGGAAGAGTCCGACACCGGAGGCGCCGACCTCCTTGGCAGAACCGATCTCGGAGACTGTCTGGAGATTTGCCTTAAGCAGCACCTCATGACCATCGGTCATCCTGGTGGGCAAATCGATCATCTGTCTCAGTTCTTGTTCATGGGCCTGCCAACGGGCATAGCGCTCATTCAGGTTCTGGGCGGCAGTAAGGTCAGGTCGGACAAACACCTCACCATAGTTGCCATCCACGATAATCTCATCTCCGTCATGTACCTTTTGTGAAGCAGATCCCAAGGCAATGACTGAGGGGATGTTGAAGGCCCTGACAAGGATGGCAACATGGCTCGCCCTCCCTCCCCCGTCCAGGGCAATCCCCAAGATATGGCTCTTGTCCATCGAGAAGAGCTCGGAGGGCATCAAAGAATCGGCAACAAGAATGACATCCTCGGTAAGGTTTTTCACCGTACGTTGGCTCCTGTTGCTCAGCGCATCAAGAAGATGGAGCGACACATCCCTAAAATCCACACTCCGTTCCTTGAGCATCTCATCGGACGAGCTCTCCAGCAGGGAGACCATGCTTTCGGTCACTGCCTCCACAGCCCATTGTGCACATACCAGGTTTGTTGAGATGTACTGTGCAATCTGGCCAAGATACTCAGGGTCGCTGAGCATCATCAGATGAGTCTGCAAAATTTCTGCAGGCTCTGCGGAGATGTCAGGACCCTGGTGCTCTTCCAGGGCCTTTTTCGATCGTTCAACAGCTTTATGGATCTTTTGCAGTTCCCCTTGCACATCCTTGGCCATGATATGTTGCTTTTCCGCAACCATGGACGAACGCACATGCAACAAGGCCTTTCCTTTGGAGAGTCCTTCGGAAGCTGCAATACCCTTGAATATCCTCATATGTAATGTACTATACGGGCTTTATCCTCTCATGTAAAGCTGGAAACCCAACTCCAATTCGTCTAGAATGGGCGTATGAACGGTGAAGAAGCGGCACAGGGACCAAGGAAAGGGAGGGGGATGCATAGGCGAGCCCTCATCATCTTTGTGGCTTGGATTCTGTTTACTGCGACCGTATTGGCGATCGGACTGCCCATCGTGCACCAATCCATCCAGAAAAGCGGAGTCCTCAACTTGCTGGGCACAGCCTCAGAAGGGCCAAAGGCGCAGACACAATCGGTGAGCGTCTGGTTCTTCACCGCGGACAGGACGATACGGGCCTTCCGCCAAAGACAGCAACGCAAGGGAGGTTCGGCCTACCATGACACGTTCGAGAGTTTGCTTGGGGGTCCCGATCTGCAGGCGCTCAAGGAAGGCGCTGTCTCCTCGATCCAGAAAGGGACCAGACTCATCGGCCTCACCCTCTCTAACAAGGTGCTCTTTGTAGACATCAGCAAGGAGTTTCTCCAGAGCCCCGACCTTGATGGCGCCTACGAACAGCTCAGAAGGACCGCAACGGGTTTCCCCCAGGTCAAGGATCTGGTCCTGCTCATTGAGGGAGAGAGATTTGCCCTGCCAGCCGTTCGGTGAAGGTAGGAAGGTCCCACCCCTCACCTTTCTTCAGCAGAGCCAAGAACTCACTGTTGCCCTTGTGTCCTGTTATGGGACTCAATACCAGGCCATGGAAACCTACCCCTTCCTCAGCAAGAAAGGAGTAGACTGTCAGCATGACCTCCTCCAAGAGTCCGACATCGGTGATGACACCGGTAAAATTCTCCAAATTCTTGGGTACCTCGAACTGAGGCTTGATCAGCGATACCAGCCAGGTATCCCCGCATAGGGACAGGATATGGGAAGCGGCCTCTCCAATGGAGCGGAACGACAGGTCACACACCGCAGCCTCTGCCGGCGGATCGAGGCCTTCCAGCGTCATGATATTCTGTTTTTCATGGACATGGACCCTGCCATCGGTCCTGAGTCGCCAGTCAAGCTGGTTGTAGCCGACATCGACACTATGGACCAAGCTGGCCCCTCTCTGGAGAAGGCAGTCGGTAAACCCACCGGTGGACGAGCCCGCATCGAGCATGACAAGACCCTCGACGGAAAGGCCGAAGGCATCCAGGGCCTGCTCAAGCTTGAAGCCCCCACGGGAGACATACTTCTCGAAGCTTAGGGAAAGGGTGCTGTCCTCAGCGAACAGCTGTTTGGGATCGGTAGAGAGCTCCCCATTGGCATAGACATTCCTGCAGGCAATGAAGGCGGTGAGCTGGTCTTTGGTGTACGCTGTCCCATACTGCTGAGCGAGCAACTGCAACAACGGCCTCTTCCTCTGTTTCATCAGATGAGGAAATTCCTGCTGAAGCGTTCAATCTTCAGGGCATTGCCTGTCGCACTCTCCACCGTAATACAGACTCCTTGCAAAACAGGAGGTGTATCTGCGATCTCGCTACGCATGGGCATCTGGGTCAGCTGCCGGGCTATCGAGATCCCAGGATCAGATCCTATGACACTCTCAGAGGGACCACAAAGGCCGATGTCGGTGATGTAGGCACTCTTTTGCGGAAGGATCTTCTCGTCGGCGGTCTGCACATGGGTGTGTGTCCCTACCATGGCAGAGATCTTTCCATCCAGGTAGAGGCCGAGGGCCTCTTTTTCCTCCGTATTCTCCGCATGGAAGTCCACGAAGATCAGGGGGGTCTGCTTGCGGAGTTTCTGCACCTGCTCCAGCCCAATCCTAAAGGGGCAGTCGATCGAAGGAAGCTGCATGCGCCCCTGGAGGTTGAGCACTGCGACCTTGGTCCCCTTCACATCCACCACCACCGACCCATGGCCAGGAGCCTGGGGCGGGTAGTTGGCAGGGCGAAGCAACCGCTTCTCGCTATCAAGATAGGGGCGCAGGTCATCCTGTTGCCAGATATGGTTTCCACTGGTGATGACATCGACGCCCAAGGAAAAAAATTGTTCCATAAGAGATGCCGAAAGGCCAAAGCCATTGGCTGCATTTTCGCCGTTGACGATGACCATATCAGCACGATAGTCCTTGACCAGGGAGCCAAGGCCCATAAAAAGCGCCCTGCATCCGGGTTGTCCGCAGACATCCCCTAGCAACAGGGCCACAAACGTTTTCGTATCAGACACTCTCTACCCTACCTAGCATACTCGACGACCCTCATCTCTCGGATGATGGTCACCTTGATCCTGCCAGGGTACCGAAGCTCAGCCTCAATGCGACTGGCGATCCCCTTGGCAATATCCTTGGCCCCGTCATCAGAAACTTGGTCGTTGTTGACCAGAATCCTCAGCTCGCGACCTGCCTGGATGGCAAAAGCCTTATCCACGCCGGCAAAACTCTCAGCAATATGCTCAAGGGATTCGAGCCTCTTGATGTAGTTGTCCAACGTTTCACGACGTGCACCGGGGCGCGCGGCACTGATGGCGTCAGCAATCTGGACGATGACCGCCTCGATGGTGGTCGGTTCGGTATCGTTATGGTGGGCAAGGATCGCATTGACAACCCGGGGATCTTCCCCAAGCCTCTTTGCCATCTCAGCTCCAAGCTCAGCATGGTTGGCATCACTTTCGGTCTCGATACCCTTACCGATGTCGTGCAACAGGCCAGCCCTCATGGCTAGTTCGCTATTCGCCCCAATTTCGCTCGCTATCATTCCGGAGAGGATTGCGACCTCCTTGGAGTGGTTGAGCACATTCTGGCCATAGCTAGTCCTGAAGTAGAGTCTACCCAAAGCACGGATGGTTTCAGGTCCCATATTGTGCACACCAAGCTCAAAGATGACTTTTTCGCCTTCATCAGCGATAATCCGTCCAATTTCCTTGGTAACCTTGTTGACCACTTCCTCGATTCGGGCTGGGTGGATCCTTCCATCCTGAACCAACCTTTCCAGGGAGACACGGGCAATTTCCTTGCGAACAGGATCAAAACAGGAGATGACAACAGCCTCAGGGGTGTCGTCAATGATGACATCCACACCCGTCAGGGTCTCGAGGGTACGGATGTTCCGGCCTTCCCGGCCGATGATCCTTCCCTTCATCTCATCACTTGGCAAACTCACAGAACTAATCGTCACATCACTGGTAACCTCAGTAGCAAGGCGCTGTATTGAGGTAATGATAACATCACGGGCCTTCTTGTCTGCAGAAAGCTGGGCTTCCTGTTCGATCTTGTTGACCATCAACTGTCCATCACGTCGAGCTTCGTTGTACATGCTCTCCATGATCGAATTCTTAGCCTCTTCCGAGCTCATGCTTGCTATGCGTTCAAGTTCAGTAATCAGGCTGCCCTCTTTGGCGACAACCTCAAGTTCTTTTTGGGCAAGACCAGCTTCCCTTTCTCCCAATTGCTTTCTGATAGCATCCAATTCTGATTGCTTATGCTCGAGGTTCTCCTCTTTCTGCAAGAGTCGTCGTTCAGAGCGTTGCAATTCACTTCGCCTTTCTCTAGCTTCCCGTTCCTGCTGTTGTTGTTCTTTCAACAACAGGTCACGAGTCTCAAGCAAAAGCTCTTTGCTTTTTGCTTCCGCTTCCTTTATTGCTTCCTGATTCAGTCGTACAGCTCTCTGTTCGACCGAGGTAAGCTTAAATTTCGCATACAGCCAACGGCTTAACCAACCTAAGATGATACCAATAAAACAACTAAGGAGGATTGTTAGTATAAGATTCATATACTACCCCCTATTGTAATGTTACAATCATACGAATGGATGTAGTACTTGTCAAGGCACATCTTGTCAAGAATCTTGGCTATAAGTATATATATCCTGACAATTTGACATAATTCCATCCCATAAAACCTCACAGGAACACCATAAAACAGAAAAAACCGCTGTCATTACAACAGCGGCTTAGCCCTTTCGGGCAGTACGTTTGGTGAAGGTGCGCTAGCGAGTCTTGTTTGTCCTCTTTTGCACGCTTCTCAGCAACATTGGCCTAGGCCTCTGTGCTTGTCGCAGCTTTTTTGGAAGCTACTTTATCTTCTGCTTTTGCAGCAGCTTTCTCAGCCTTCTTGCTAGCCTTCTTATCGGGCTTAGCGGTTTTCTCCACCAGCTCGAGGATGACCATTTCAGCTGCGTCGCCGAGACGGTTGCCGGTCTTCAGGATGCGGGTATAGCCGCCCTTCCGTTCAGCAAACATGGGAGCGATCTCTGTGAAGAGTTTTGCAGCGATAGCCTCGTCAGCGATATCCCTTGCGATCTGACGGCGGTTTGCAACGCTGTCGGTCTTTGCACGGGTAATCATCTTCTCAGCCATTCTACGAACTTCAAGAGCCTTTGACTTGGTGGTCTCGATCCTTTCATACCTGAAAAGGGAGGTCACCATGTTGCGCTTCATTGCTTTCCTATGTGAGGAGGTCTTGTTCAGCGCATTGAATCCAATCCTATGCTTCATTCTCTTCTTCCTTGTTCCCTGGTACTCTGATTGCTGTCTTCAAAACGCTATAGTCTGTCATCCCAAGGCTGAGATTCCATTCCTTTAGCTTGTCCTTGATTTCAGAAAGACTCTTCTTACCAAAGTTTCTCGTCTTAGCAATCTCTTCCTCAGTCTTCTTGGTCAGATCCCCAATAGTTCTGATGTTGGCGTTCTTGAGGCAGTTGCTGGACCTTACGGTCAGCTCCAGTTCCTCAACAGAGGTATTGAGAATCTTCCTGACTCTCTCTTCCTCTTCATCTACCTCATCATTGCTACTGATCAGAGTCTCATCGAAGTTGATGAAGATCTGGAAGTAATCCTTCGCAATCTTCGCAGCTTCAGCCAAGGCATTCTGAGGAACAATAGTTCCATCGGTGTAGATTTCCAGTGTGAGCTTGTCATAATCACTACGATAGCCAACACGGGTGGGTTCAATCGAATACTTTACGCGAGTAACCGGTGAGAAAGTGGAATCGATGGGGATAGTCCCAATCTCTTCTATGTACTTCTCGTTGATTTCAGACGGGACATAGCCCCTACCAAGGTCTATCTGCACTTCCATTTCGATGTTGGCATCATCCATCATCGTAAAGAGTACCAGATCCTTGTTGGTGATCTCAACCTGGTCACGCTCGAAGTTTGCACCTGTCACAACGCCAGGGCCCTTGCACTCAATGAGGAGGTTAGTCCCCTCCGAGTCCTCAGGCATGCTGATCTGCAGCTTCTTCAAAGCAGCAATTATGTCGGAGATATCCTCACGGACTCCGGGTAGCTGCTCGAATTCGCTCGAGATCATATGAGGGACACCATCTTCATTGAAGCTGGTGAACTTCACAGCAGTGACGGCATACCCCTGGATAGATGAGAGAAGCACCCTTCGCAGCGTATTGCCGATTGTGGTTCCAAAGCCTCTCTCAAAGGGATAGGCAATAAACCGGCCATAATTAGGCTCTACTGCGTTGTGTTCAAAGGTAATCCCCTTGGGCTTCTTAAAGCCCTTCAGAAGGTTTTTGCGTGCCATGGTTACTCCTTATCTGGAATACAACTCGACCACCAGCTGCTCGTTAATCTTTTCGAGTTCGGTGACTTCACTTCTTCTGGGAACAGCTACGAAGGTACCCTTCATGGCATCCGCATCCAAGGTCAACCACTGGTAGACTCCGGACTTGGTGTATTCCTTCAGATTTTCCTTAATCGTAAGCATCTTCTGTCCGTGTGGGCCTACAGAGACAACGTCACTGGGCTTCAGGCGGTAGGAAGGGATGTCAACGCGCTTGCCATTTACCAGAACGTGTCCATGGTTAATGAGCTGGGCGGCCTGGCTACGACTGCTTGCGAAATGCAAGCGGAATACCACGTTGTCAAGTCTGCACTCAAGCAACATGATGAGGTTTTCACCAGTCTTTCCAGGGATTCTGACAGCTTCGTCAAAGGTCAGCTTGAACTGTTTCTCAAGCATGCAATAAGTTCTCTTGAGCTTCTGCTTCTCACGAAGCTGAAGACCATAGTTGGTTGGTTTCTTGGCACGGGCCCGGGGGTCCTTTCCAGGAAGTCCAGTAGCTTTGGGATCATTCATCGGACATTTGCCGGAATGACATCTTTCGCCCTTAAGGAACAACTTAGTCCTCTCGGCCCTACAATATCTGCATTTAGGTCCTGTGTATCTTGCCATTTGTCCTCTAGCTCCTCATCAGACTCGTCTACTCTTACGAGGTCTGCATCCATTGTGCGGGATGGGTGTAACGTCACGGATAGACCGGACCTTCAACCCAAGAACGCCCAAAGTACGAATAGCACTCTCACGTCCGACACCGGGCCCCTTCACAAACACGTTCACTTCCTGAAGTCCGGAATCCATAGCAGCCTTGGCTGCTTTCTCAGCGGTGGTCTGTGCTGCATAAGGAGTGGACTTCTTGGCTCCACGGAATCCAAGGCCGCCTGCGCTGGCCCAGGACACTGCATTACCATTCAGATCGGTAACAGTGACAATGGTATTATTGAAAGTCGCCTGAATATAGACGTTTCCTTCATATACCGTTTTCTTCACTTTACGTTTAGTTTTAGCCATTTATTACCTGCTCCTTATTTCTTCTTAGACGCAACGGTCTTCTTCTTACCCTTGCGAGTACGGGCATTGGTCTTAGTCCTCTGACCGCGTACGGGAAGACCCTTACGATGACGAAGGCCGCGGTAGCAACCAATGTCCATAAGGCGCTTAATATTTAGAGCGACTTCTGTTCTCAGACGTCCCTCAACCTTGTACTCTTCCTCAATGACCTTACGAAGTAACGCAAGGTCATCATTGGAAAGGGTGTTGATGTTCGTATCAGGGTTGATGCTCGTCTTTTCGCAAATATCAACCGCTGAAACCCTGCCGATACCGTAAATATAGGTCAAGGCAATTTTAGCTGCCTTGTTCGGCAAATCTACACCTGCAATTCTCGCCATTCATGGCCTCCTGAATTTCTCTTATAGAGTTGGAAGGCTTGCGCCGAACCCTGTTATCTCTGTCTCTGCTTGTGCTTGGGATTTTCACATATGATGCGGACAACCCCATTCCGTCTGACTACTTTGCACTTGTCACAAATCGGTTTGACACTTGCTCTTACTTTCATGTTCTAGCTCCTAAGCCTAAATGTGTTTTGACTTCTTGCTACCCACACTGAACCCATCGTAGTGGTGCATTTTCATAACACCTTCTATCTGTCTCATGGTGTCCAGGTCAACGCCTACCAAGATCAGGAGGGACGTTCCACCGAACAACATAGCAACCGACGAAGGGAAGTTAAAGAACTTCTGTACCAGCGTAGGGATCAGGGCGATGAAAGCCAAGAAAACAGAGCCAGGGAGAACTATGCGGTTGAGAACCCTTGTCAGGTACTCTTCCAGCTTTTCGGACCGGACACCAGGTACGGAACCACCATTCTCACGAATCTGCTTGGCCATCTCAACCGGGTTCAAAGACACCTGGGTATAGAAGAAAGCAAACGCTATGATCAACAGGGTGTAGATAAACAGATAGGGGGCACCCTGTGGATTAAGCCAATTGGAAAAGGCAGCAAGCCACCTTACCTCTGGTCCCAACGTAGTCGCAATCTGCAGCGGGAATGAGAGCAATGCAGAAGCAAAGATTACAGGAATAACGCCTGAGGGGTTGACCTTGAAGGGGATATAGGTACTCTGGGCACCATACATCTTTCGGCCTACCACACGCTTAGCGTAGTTCACGGGAATCTTTCTCACACCCTGCTCTTCATAGACGACAAGCGCCACGACCACAATAAACATAACAAAAACCACAAGGACTACAATCGGGTTCAGGACGCCTGCGGAGACATTCTTGAACAGGGTTGACATTGCCGAGGGGATTCTTGCCACAATACCGGCGAAGATCAACAGGCTGATACCGTTTCCGATACCCCACTGGGTGATCTTGTTGCCGAGCCAAATCAAAAGCATGGAACCTGCGGTAACCGTAAGCATGGCCATCAGGGTAAAGGGAACCTTACCGATGGTCATCACTCCTGGGATGGAGTTTGCATAAATGGTGATCACATATGACTGAATCAGACATACGAGGATCGTACCATATCTGGTATACTGCTGGATCTTCTTATGGCCTGACGGATCCTGAGCCAACTTCTTCAGCGAAGGCATGACCAGCATCAACAGCTGCAGAATGATCTGCGTGCTGATATAGGGCATGACACCAAGCATAAACAAGGAGAAGTTGGAAAAAGCGCCGCCGGAGAAAAAGTTCAAATACTCTGTGAGTCCGATGTTGGAACTATTACTCTGTGAAAGAAAATACAGTTTCAGAACTTGAGGATCAATCCCTGGAATGGGTATCACTGTCCCGACCCTGCTGGCGATCAGCAGGCCCAGGGTAATGAATATCTTCTTCCGAAGATCCTTAATTCTATACATCTCAACTAAGGAGTTTGCCATAGAGCCCTTCTTTGTTATCTGATTTCGCCACCCGCAGCAGTAATCTTTTCGATTGCGCTTGCGGAAACCTTCAATCCATCAATGATCACCTTTTTGGAAAGCTCACCATTGCTCAGGATTTTCGCCTGAACATCATGACCTTTCACCACACCGATGTCCTTAAGGGCATCAAGGGTAACCACATCACCATCTTCGAAGTTGGCGGAAAGAACATCGAGGGATACAACTGCATACTCCTGTTTGAACTTACTATTAGAGAAACCTCTGCGCGCGACACGGCGATACAAAGGGTTCTGCCCACCTTCAAAACCAAGACGGACACCACCACCTGAACGGGAGTTCTGCCCATCATGACCTCTACCACAGGAGCGACCCTTAGAGGCGTTTCCGCGACCTACGATAGTCTTCTTGGTAGTAGCACCAATTGGTGCTTTAATCTGACCCATCTTACATCTCCTCGACTTTCACAAGGTGTGATACGACACGAACCATCCCAAGTGTGGAGGGTGTGGCATCGTGTACCACCGAGCTAGAAATCTTGCCAAGCCCAAGAGCCTTAACAGTTTTGCGCTGTACAGGAAGGGTACTTGCAACACTCTTCACTAGGGTAACTTTGATCTTCTTTACATCAGCCATCGTCTTAACCCCACATCTCGCTCAGGGATTTGCCCCTGTTCTTTGCTATGCTCTTTGCATCAAAAAGATGCTCGAGTCCATCAAAAGCGGCCTTAACGGTGTTGATTGAGTTCTTGGAACCGAGGGACTTGCTCAGGATGTCAGTAATACCACAAGCTTCACAGATTGCACGCACAGGACCGCCGGCGATAACACCGGTACCAGGAACTGCGGGGCGGAAAAGGACGCTTGCACTCTTGAAATTGCCTACGATTTCGTGAGGAATTGAAGTCCTCTTCATAGGAATTGCAATCATGTTTACCTTGGCACGATCGACAGCCTTTCGGATAGCTTCGGTTACATCATTTGCCTTACCAAAGCCATACCCAACCTTGCCTTTCTGATCGCCAACAACAACCAGGGCTGAGAAAGAGAACCTTCTACCACCCTTAACTACTTTGGCGACACGGTTCAGCTTGATCAGTTTTTCAACATAACCATCGCTCTTGTCTTTATCTCTTACTCTAGATCTTTCCACAGTTTCCCCCTAGAACTTTACGCCGGCTTTGCGGGCGCCGTCTGCAATGCTCTTGACGATCCCGTGGAAAAGGTAGCCGTTACGATCGAATACACAAGTGTCAATATTCTTCTCAAGCATTCTCTTTCCAATGAGTTCACCAAGCTTTGCTGCATCTTCAACATTGTTTTTCAAGCCTTTCAGTTCACTTTCAACAGTGCTAGCTGCAATCAAGGTTGCACCAGCTACATCGTCAATGACCTGAACATACATGTGGGTGTTGCTGCGAAACACACTCATCCTCGGCCTGCTAACAGTACCGGTGATTCTCTTTCGAATATGGTGCTTACGACGTGCAAGCTTTCTTCTCTTATCGATAACTCTATTCATCTCTATTACCTACCCACTATTTCTTTGCAGAAGCGGACTTGCCGGCTTTACGACGGATTACTTCATTATCATACCGAATTCCCTTGCCCTTGTATGGTTCTGGACCACGCAGTGAGCGGATTTCAGCACAAGTCTGACCAACAAGTTGCTTATCGATTCCACTGATTGTAACCTTGGTAGGTCCATCAAGAGTGGCCGTAATCCCTTCAGGAACCACAAATTCGATCAAAGTAGAATACCCGAGGTTGAGTGTCAGAGCCTTGCCTTTCAGTTCGGCTCGATATCCAACACCGTTGATGATCAAAGTCTTGGAGTAACCTTTGGAAACCCCAATAACCATGTTGCTGACCAGCTGTCGGTACAAGCCCTGATAGCTATTGGCTGCCTTGGATGCATCCACAGGGGCAACCGTTATTTGGGTACCCTTGTTATCAATCACAACCTCAGGCCTATAGGAGCAACTGAGTTTCCCCTTAGGACCTTCAACCATGACAACACCATCGGCAACGGCAACTTTAACCCCTGCAGGTACTACGATTGGCAATTTTCCAATTCTGGACATTCTTTACCACCTTACCATATCGTGCAGATCAGTTCGCCACCGACCTTATTCTCAGTAGCCTTCTTACCGGTAATGATACCTGTAGAAGTGGAGACTACTACGACGCCATGTCCGTTGTACACACGGGGCATGTCACGATAACCGGTATACACCCGGCGACCGGGAGTAGACACACGTGTAATGCCATGGAGTACAGGACTCTGATTGTCGTCATACTTCAAGAAGACGCGGATGAAAGAGATTCCATCTTTGGTTACTTTCTTGAAATTCTTGACGTACCCTTCATTTTTCAGAATCTTCACAATCTGAAGCTTCATCTTTGAAGTGGAAATATCTACTTTCTCATGCTTAGCTAGGCTAGCATTTCTGATTTTTGTCAGCATATCAGCAACTGGATCACTTACAGCCATTTTTCTCTCCTACCAACTAGATTTGGTAACACCAGGAATCTGGCCTTCACTAGCCAATTTGCGGAAGCAGATCCTGCACATCTCGAACTGGCGCATATAGCCACGGGGTCTGCCGCAAATTCTGCAGCGGTTGACTTGCCGGGAACTGAACTTAGGCACTCTGTTTGCCTTAACGATCATTGATTTTTTTGCCATCTGTCTCTACCCCTTATTTGCTGAAGGGCATGCCAAGCTTCTGTAGCAGGGCAAAGCCTTCTTCATCGGACTTAGCGGTCGTCACAATGGCAATATTCAAGCCGCTGACACGCTCGATCTTGTCGAAGTCAATTTCAGGGAAAATAATCTGCTCGGTAATTCCGAGGGAGTAGTTTCCATGTCCATCAAAAGCGTTAGCCTTAACACCTTTAAAGTCCTTGACACGGGGAAGAGCAATGCTGACCAGCCTTTCCAGGAAGATCCACATGTTATCACCGCGGAGAGTGACCATGGCTCCAATTTCCTGCCCTTCACGAACCTTAAAGTTAGCGATGGACTTTCTGGCCTTGGTCTTCAGCACATGCTGACCGGTGATTTGCTCGAGTTCCTTGACGGAAGCATCGAGAAGCTTCTTGTTTACAATTGCTTCACCGACGCCAACGCTGACGACGATCTTCTCCAGGGTAGGTACCTGCATTGTTGAGGTATAGCCAAGTTCGGTAAAAAGAGCCGGGGCTACACTCTCAAGATATTTTGTCTTGAAATTAGGTATGAACTTTTCCATTAGATCACTTCCCCGGTTTTTTTAGCAAAGCGGACTTTGTTACCGTTCTCATCGAACTTGTAACCGATCCTGGTTGCAACGCCTTTTGAGGTGACGAATGCCAAATTGGATACATGGATCGGTGCCTCAATTTCCATGATGCCGCCCTTATCCTGGGGGTTTTTCTTCTTCATGGTTTTTTTGACCATGTTTGCACCCTGGACGACGACCCTCTCACTTTCACGGTCTACCTTTACGATCTTACCAGTCTTACCTTTGTCTTTTCCAGCAAGAATCTTTACGGTGTCGTTCTTCTTAAGCTTCATGTGCACACACTCCTACAACACTTCCGGCGCGAGTGAAACGATCTTCATGTAGCGCTCTCTGAGCTCTCTTGCTACTGGTCCGAAGATACGCTTGCCGCGCGGGTTATTGTTGGCATCGATAATAACACATGCGTTATCATCGAACCTGATATAGGTACCGTCAGGTCTGCGGTATTCCTTCTTTGTCCGAACAATGACGGCTTTCATGACGTCACCCTTCTTAATGGACCCATTGGGCAGTGACTGCTTAACAGCAACCACGATGATGTCACCGACTCCGGCAACATAACGGTGACTACCACCAAGAACCTTAATACACTGTACCTTCTTGGCTCCACTATTGTCCGCAACATTCAAATAACTCTGCATCTGTACCATAACGTCTCTCCTGTTTACCGAGCACGCTCGACAATCTGAACGAGACGCCAGCACTTGTCTTTGCTGATGTGGCGGCATTCGGTAACACGTACTGTATCACCGATATTGGCCTCGTTGTTTTCATCATGTGCCTTAACCTTTTTAGTGGTAGTCACATACTTCTTGTACAGTGGGTGCAGCCTTCTTGTTGCAATGGATACGACGATAGTCTTTTCCATCTTGTCGCTGACCACCTGTCCAGTAAAACTTTTCTTATTAGCTTCCATCTAAATCGCGCTCCCTTAGTTAGCCGCTTTCCGAATTCCGAGGGCATATTCGTGGATGAGGGTGTTCACGCGAGCGATGTTCCTCCTGATCGTACGAACAGCAAGCGGATTTTCTACATGTCCGAGTACTCTTCCCATGCGAAGGTTGAGATGCTCCTTATGAAGGGCTTCCTTTTTTGCAACCAGTTCGTCAAGGGTCAAATCTTTGTATGAATTTTTCATAATCTCACTCCACTTCCCTTCTGACAACGAATTTCGTCTTGATCGGGAGTTTTGAAGCTGCAAGGGTAAGAGCCTCACGAGCCAACGCCTCATCTACACCGCCCATCTCAAACATGACGGCACCTGTCTTGACAACGGCAACCCAACCTTCCGGTGCACCCTTACCTTTACCCTGTCTTGTTTCAGCGGGCTTCTTGGTATAGGGCATGTCAGGGAAAATCCTGATCCAGACCTTACCACCACGCTTAATGTGACGGGTCATGGCAATACGAGCGGCTTCAATCTGGCGGTTTGTGATCCACTTGGGCTCAAGGGCCAACAAAGCAAAATCACCAAACGCGATTGTTATGCCACGGTGTGCTACACCATCAGTGGTTCCACGCTGCTTCTTTCTATACTTTACTCTCTTTGGACTAAGCATGGCCTACTAACTCCTTGTCTCAATGCCTTCGGACTTAACGGGTTTCCTTACAAGTCCACCAGCATCTTCTTTGACTGAACGATCATAGATCTCGCCATTGAATACCCAAACCTTAACGCCAATGGCGCCGAAGGAAGTGTTCGCAGTCGTGAATCCATAATCAATATCGCTTCGGAGGGTATGGAGAGGTACACGACCTTCCTTGACCCACTCGGAGCGAGCGATCTCAGCGCCACCGATACGACCAGAACATCTGATCTTGACACCCTGTGCACCACTCTGCATTGCCTTGGTAACAGCCATCTTCATAGCTCTGCGGAAGGATCCGCGAGATACAAGCTGCTTGGCAACGTTGGCGGCGATCAGCTGGGCATCGGCCTCAGGTTTCTTGATCTCCTTGATCTTGATCTGAACCTTCTTGTTGGTAAGCTTCTGGAGTCTGGTCCCGAGCTTCTCAACGTTTGCACCCTTGCTACCAATAATGATGCCAGGGCGGCTGGTTGTGATCACGATAGTAATGCGCTGTGGCTTCCGGATGATTTCCACATCCGAAATCTCAGCACCCTGGACTTCAGGGCATTCGATCAAAGCCTTTCTCAGCTTCAGATCTTCATGCAGTGTGTCCGCATACTCCCTGGGATCCACATACCACTTGGATTTCCAGGTCTTGTTGACTCCAAGACGGAGTCCGATCGGATTAACTTTCTGGCCCATTTATTCCCTCACGCTTGCTTTTTCGTCAACGACGACGGTAATGTGTGACATCCTCTTGAGGAGAATATCCCGTCTCCCATGGGATCTCGGCCAGACTCTCTTGAGCCTCGGACCCTCGTTAACTTGCAATTCCTTGATCACAAGGTTCTCTTCATCGAGCTTCTTGTTCTGATCAAGTGCATTTGCACAAGCGGATTGCAAAACTTTGAGTATCAGGCCAGAACCTTTCTGGGGCATGGCTTCAAGGATTGCAAATGCTTCCGCACAAGACTTATTCCGAACAAGATTAGCTACGGGGCGAACCTTTGAAGGTGATACCATCAGATACTTTGCAGTTGCTGAATAACCTTTTTTATCTTCCATCATTGTACCCATCTCGTTTAGCCGACCTTTTTGTCGGAAGCTGTATGACCGCGGAAAATTCTGGTTGGGGAGAACTCGCCGAGCTTATGCCCTACCAGGTTTTCAGTCACATATACAGGAATCCATGTCTTTCCGTTATACACGGAAATGGTGAACCCTACCATTTCAGGGATGATCGTGGAACAGCGGGAATAAGTCTTGATCATCTGCTTCTGATTAGTCTTGAGAGACTCCTGAATCCTCTTATAAAGTTTTTTCTCAATAAAAGGACCTTTTTTGATTGATCTAGCCACTTTCTACTCCTACTTCCGTTTCTTTACTATGAATGCACCAGAAGGCTTCTTCTTGGAGCGGGTCTTTCCACCCTTAGTCGGCTTACCCCATGGGGTTACAGGGTTACGTCCGGCTGCAGTCTTACCTTCACCACCACCATGTGGGTGATCGACAGGGTTCATTGCAACACCTCGTACCTTAGGCCTTCTTCCAAGGTGGCGACTAGCACCAGCCTTACCAAGACTGACATTCATGTGATCTTCGTTACCAAGCTGCCCGAGGGTAGCGTAGCATTCCCCAAATACCATGCGCATTTCGCCTGAAGGGAGTCGGAGGGTAACATAGTCGCCTTCCTTCGCAACAACAGTAGCGCCAAGACCTGCTGAACGAACAAGCTGTCCGCCACGGCCAAGAGTAAGTTCAACGTTGTGTACGCTCAACCCAAGAGGAACGTTCTTCAGGGGAAGAGCATTGCCGCTTGCAATGGGTACTTCAGGACCGGAAAGCACCGAGGTGCCAACAGTCAGTCCCTTTGGAGCGATCATGTAGCGCTTCTCGCCATCAGCATAGAACACCAATGCGATATTTGCGCTGCGGTTTGGATCGTATTCGATGGTTTTGACAATACCGGGAATACCATATTTGTCGCGCTTAAAGTCAATAATACGATAAGCACGCTTGTGGCCACCGCCTCTACGGCGAACGCTGATGCGCCCATGACTATCACGTCCAGCTTTCTTGTTCAAACTGGTAGTAAGTGATTTCTCGGGCTTGCTGGCAGTCAGCTCGCTGAAGACCAATGTGGTCTTCTGGCGAAGGCCGGGAGTATTTGGCTTGTAAGTTTTTAGAGCCATAATTCCAAGTTCTCCTTATACGCCTTCGATGGCCTGGATGGTATCACCCTTGGCCAGGGTTACGACAGCCTTCTTCCAGTCACCGGTGTTACCAAGGATGCTACCACCCTTACCGCGTGAATACTTAGGCTTGCCTTTTACGATCATCACATTACATTTAACAGGTTCAACATCAAACAGCTCTTTGATGGCTGCCATGATCATAAACTTGTTGCTGTCCATATGGACCTTGAATGTGTACTTCTTTGTCTCACCTTCACGAGCGATGTTTGATTTCTCACTCAGGATGGGTTCAATGATTAACTGGTCTGCTCTCATATCTGGTCCCCCTATTTATCGCCGTAGAATTCGTTAAGATTCTTGGCGGCGGTTTCCAGAACCAAGACCTTTCTTCCATACAGAAGTTCCTTAGCGGAAAGTCTATTGTAGGAAAGGACGCGTAGGTACGGAATATTTTTCGCAGCACGGCGCATCATTACATCATCATCCTTAAGGATAAGGATCGTTCTGGTCTCGTCTTGCACAAAATTCTTGATGATTGCACTCAGATCCCTGGTCTTGCCAGACTCTGTGGTAAAATCCTCAACAACAACAAGTCGATCCTCCAGGATTCCCAGTGAGAGAAGGCTCTTCATAGCAAGGCGCTTCACCTTCTTGGGAAGCACATAGCTATAGTCGCGGGGCTTAGGTCCGAAAATCGTACCACCACCAACCCAAATCGGGGACTTCTTGTCACCGGCTCGAGCATTACCCGTTCCCTTCTGCTTATAAGGTTTGGCGTTGCTGTAGTGAACTTCAGCTCGACCCTTTGTGCATGCAGTACCGACGCGGCGGTTTGCAAGCTCATTGTTAACGGCATGATAGATACATCCATCACTGACTTCGCGGTTGAAGACATTGTCGTTCAACTCGATGGTCCTGACTTCCTTGCCGTCGATAGAAAAGACTTTGGTTTCCATATTATCTCGCCCCTACTTCTTTATCGCTTTCTTGACGATGACGACACTCTGGGCGGGACCAGGGATCGCTCCCCTTACCATAAGGACCTGCATCTCTTCATCGACCCGTACGACCTTCAGATTCTGCACGGTCATCCTCTCGTTACCCATATGGCCAGCCATACGGTGGCCCTTGAAGGTGCGGCCAGGAGTTGATGACATTGCTGTACCACCGATATCTCGGTGAAACTTCGAACCGTGGGATGCACGTCCACCCTGAAAGTTATGACGCTTCATACCGCCGGCAAAACCTTTACCTTTGGTAGTCCCAGTGACATCCACAAAAGTGGTGTCCTTAAATATATCCACGCCCAACACTTCGCCGACCGTAACCTCTTTATCGAAATTACGGAACTCTATTACATTCTGCTTCGGTTCACAGATATCTGTGAACTGACCAGCATACGGCTTGGTGACAGTGCTTTTTTTCTTGTCGACAGAACCAAGAACCGCGGCTTCATAGCCGTTCTTGTCTTCAGTCCGCTCTGCGACAACAACATTGCCCTCAATTTTTATAACCGTCACGGGTGTCAGCCTGCCTTGCGCATCAAACACCTGTGTCATTCCAACTTTTTTGCCGATAAGCCCTAACATCTCTTACCTCAACTCTCTTACTGTTTAATCTCTACATCCACACCGGCAGGGAGCTCAAGCTTCATGAGGGCATCCATGACTTTTGATGTAGGATCCAAAATGTCAATTAACCTTTTGTGGGTTCTCATCTCGAACTGTTCGCGAGATGTTTTATTGACAAAGGGCGATCTCAGGACAGTGTACTTATTGACACGAGTCGGGAGAGGGACAGGACCTGACACAGTGGCGCCAGCCCTGACAACAGTTTCTACAATTGCTTTTGAGCTCTGTTCTACAAGCTCAATATCAAAGCCTCTCAACCTTACCCGAATTCTTTCTTTAGCCATAATTCCTCCAAAAAACGGGTCTTGCCAGCATCTCTTTGATGGTGGCAAGACATTCGCAACAAACCTTACTGTACGAGCTCGGTAACCTGACCAGAAGCAACGGTCCTACCACCTTCACGAATAGCGAAGCGGAGTCCCTTGTCCATGGCGACAGGGTGAATGAGTTCTACGATGATATCGGTGTGATCCCCGGGGAGAACCATCTGCTTGCCTTCAGGAAGGTTTACAGTACCGGTGATATCTGTGGTTCTGAAATAGAACTGTGGGCGATAACCACCGAAGAATGGGGAGTGACGACCACCCTCTTCCTTGCTCAGTACATAGACAGTACCAAGGAACTTGGAGTGAGGAAGAATGGACTTTGGCTTTGCCAGAACCTGGCCGCGCACAACGTCTTTCTTGTCAACACCACGGAGCAGTGCACCAATGTTGTCACCAGCCTGACCTTCGTCGAGGAGCTTGTTGAACATTTCAATACCAGTTACAACGGTTTCCCTGTTGTCCTTGATACCGATGATGGTTACAGGATCGTTGATCTTGACGATACCGCGCTCAATACGACCAGTTACTACAGTACCACGGCCAGAGATGGAGAACACGTCTTCAATCGGCATCAGGAAGGGCAGGTCAACTGCACGAGCCGGAAGAGGAATGAAGCTGTCCATAGCTGCAAGCAGCTCATCGAGGCACTTGGTCTTTTCGGGATCGTCTGGGTGGTTCATTGCTTCATAGGCAGAACCGCGAATGATTGGTGTGTTTGCACCATCAAAACCCTGAGCGGTGAGCAGGTCGCGCATCTCTTCCTCAACAAGGTCAATGAGTTCAGGATCATCTACCTGGTCACACTTGTTGATGAAGACGATAATGCAAGGAACACCGACCTGACGAGCGAGCAGCAAGTGCTCCTTGGTCTGGGCCATTGCACCGTCGGTGGCGGCAACAACGATAATTGCACCGTCCATCTGGGCAGCACCGGTAATCATGTTCTTGATGTAGTCAGCGTGTCCCGGGCAGTCTACGTGAGCGTAGTGCCTGTTGGTGGACTGGTATTCAACGTGTCTGGTGTTGATTGTGATACCGCGCTCTTTTTCTTCAGGGGCGTTGTCAATTGCATCATAAGCAAGTGCCTTATCGCCAAACAACTTAGCACAATGCATGGTAATTGCTGCAGTAAGTGTGGTCTTACCATGGTCGACGTGGCCGATGGTGCCTACGTTTACGTGTGGCTTCGTCCTCTGAAATTTCTCTTTTGCCATCATTTCCTCCTTGTGACGTTCTATTAACTGTCACAATCAAAAAATTAATATGTGCTCATAAAGGCACAAAGCCTTTACCATTTCTGTTGAGACAAACTAATTTTGTGGAAACAAATTGCTAAAGAGGATTCCAGAGGTCGGCAGGCATGGGAGAACCCATCCGGTCGACATAGTATAAGTTCAAAAAAAACTTCTTACTTCCTGAAAACCACCTTATCATTGTATTCCAATAATCGGTTTGGCTCTTCATAGTACCGCTAGGCATGCCTAAATACGGACACCTTTTGCACTATATGCGAAAAGGTGTTTTTGTGTCAAGCAATTATGCCTAATTCCATTAATATAAACAAAAACCGGCCGCCTTATTACCAGCAACCGGTTTTATGGGCAATACAGGACTACCAGCGGTAGTGACTGAAAGCCTTGTTGGCTTCTGCCATCCTGTGTGTATCTTCCTTCTTTTTGAAGGCAGCACCAGTCTGGGCAAATGCATCGAGGAACTCAGCACCAAGCTTTTCGCTCATGCTGTGGCCGTTTCTCTTGCGGGCAGCAGCGATGATCCAACGCATGGCCAAGGCCTCACGACGGTTATCGCGGATTTCCACAGGAACCTGGTAGGTAGCACCACCGACACGGCGGCTCTTTACCTCAACGACCGGCTTGACGTTCTCAAGACCTTTCATGAAAACATCCAAAGGCTTCTCGCCTGACTTCTCACCCATGGTGGCCATGGCCTGGTAGATGATCCTCGTGCTGATGGACTTCTTTCCGTCCTCCATCATGCGGCGGATAAACTTCTCGACCACTACGCTACCGTAGACTGGATCTGGCAAAACTTCCCTGACGGGAGCAGTTGTTCTTCTAGACATAGTTTTACTCCCTCATCAAGCCTTAGGCTTTTTCGCGCCGTACTTGGAACGGCTTCTCTTGCGATCTGCTACACCCAAGGTGTCTTTAGCACCACGGACAATGTGATAGCGGACACCAGGAAGGTCTTTTACCCTTCCACCGCGGAGCAGCACAACAGAGTGCTCCTGCAGGTTGTGCCCGATACCGGGAATGTAAGCAGTTACTTCAATGCCATTGGAAAGGCGCACACGTGCAACCTTACGAAGGGCAGAGTTTGGCTTCTTCGGAGTAACGGTCATGACCCTAGTGCAAACACCGCGCTTCTGGGGACAACCGGCAAGGGCAGGAGACTTTGTCTTGTTGGCAACGCTCTTCCTTCCCTTTCTGATCAGCTGATTAATAGTAGGCATCTTATCGATACACTCCTTATTCTTTTCTGATCCACCACCTCTCACTAAAGCAGGGACCTGTGCCACCCAACGGGCAGCACGTCTATGTAAAATCCGTTTCCAGCATGGACACGACAATATGTTTCATAACGAAGGACGTCAAAGTCGGTTACGCCAACAGGCGCAAGACCTATTCTTCGTCGGAGCCTTCGTCCATATCATCGATATCACCCACGGATTTCATGTCTCCGAGATCTTCCACGTCGAAATCATCGTCATCGATCATTTCCTGACGCCTTGCTTCCTTGACTGCATCAACTTTCTGTTGCAGCACCAGCAGCTCCTCGTCCTTCAGCTTGATATCACGATACTTTTTCATACCGGTACCAGCAGGAATCAAATGACCAATAATTACGTTTTCTTTCAAACCGCGCAACTCATCTTTACTACCAGCAATAGCCGCATTTGTCAAGACCTTCGTAGTCTCCTGGAAGGAGGCAGCGGAGATGAATGAGTCAATGCTCAGCGATGCCCTGGTGATACCAAGGAGCAGGGGGCGTGCCACAGCTGGCTCTCCACCCTCATTGGTGACCCGTTCGTTCTCTTCAAGGAAACGATACTTGTCAACCTGCTGTCCATGGATCAGATTGGTGTCGCCTACATGCACGACCTCAATCTTCCTGAGCATCTGCCTTACGATGACGCCAAGGTGCTTATCGTTGATCTGTACACCCTGCATCCGGTACACCTCCTGGACCTCATCGACCAGGAAGGACTGAAGCTCATTCTCACCAAGGATATCCAACACATCGTGTGGATCGACCGAACCATCACACAAAGGCTCTGCAGCCTCCACTGAGTCACCATCACGTACCAAGAGGTTCTTGCCCATGGGAACCATGTGCTTGTACTCATGTCCGTACGGGTCGGTTACCAGGATGGAACGCTTGCCCTTGACGATCGGGCCGAAGCTGACCTGACCTGAAACCTGTGCCAGGAAGGCACTGTTCTTTGGTCTGCGAGCCTCAAAAAGCTCTCCAACTCGGGGAAGACCGCCGGTGATATCCTTCGTCTTTGTTCCTTCCTTGAGCAACTTGGCGAGGATATGGCCCTTTTCGACCTTCACGTTGTCATTTACCTGGAGATAGGATCCACCAGGAAGCAGATAGACAGCAAGCGTATCGCCCTTTCCATGTTCCTCGCTGGTAATCTCAATGCGGGGCTGCAGGGACTCAAGGCTATGCTCGGTAATCTTCTTCTCGATGTTACCAGTCTCTTCATTTACCTCTTCATGCAAGGTAGTTCCAAGCTTGATGTCGATGAAGGAGGTGTAACCACCCTCTTCAGCAATTACAGGCTCACTGAACGGGTCAAAGGTAACGATCGGGACATGGGCATCAACAAACTGACCGGACTCAACCAGGAGCTCGGAACCGGTCTTGACGACCTGACTGGTGGAGTGACCGACCAGGTACAGGTGATCGTCGATGACCATTACCGAACCGTTCTCCCTTGAGAGGACAGCCTTACCCTTCTTCTTGAAGATGGGGGTTCCCTTTCCTACGATCGAGCCATCTTCAACGAGAAGCTCATCATACTCGTCACGGCGAATCTCGGCGTTGACACGGAAGTATTCGATGTGTCCCTTACGGGTGAATACCTTTACCGAGTCGGATGCACGGATGACACGTGAACCTGTGATGGAACCAAGGACAACAGGATAGCCAAAGGTAAGCTTGCTCTCCTCAGAGCTCGTAGATGCAGTTCCTCCAACGTGGAATGTACGCATCGTAAGCTGGGTACCGGGCTGTCCGATGGACTGTGCGGCAATGATACCGACAGCCTCACCAATGACGACACTGCGGTTGGTGGCAAGGTTACGTCCGTAGCACTTGCGACAGACACCATGCTTGGCCTCACAGGTCAATACAGTCCTGAGCAGGACTTTCTCAAGTCCGGAGTCCTCAATTGCCTGTGCAACCTGTTCGGTAATCTCCACGTTCGCCTCGGCAAGGACCTCACGGGTAAATGGATGGAGAATGTCCTCAACAGGACAGCGGCCTACAATGCGGTCTGCAAGTCCTTCAACAATCTCGTCACCATCCTTGATAGCCGTACGCCAGATCCCGTTGATGGTATGGCAGTCATCCTCGTTGACGACAACGTCCTGGCTGATATCAACCAGACGGCGGGTCAGATACCCTGCCTCAGCGGTCTTCAATGCAGTATCGGAAAGTCCCTTACGGGCACCGTTTGTCGAGATGAAGAACTCGATGATGGACAAGCCTTCCTTAAAGTTTGACTTGATGGGGAATTCGATGACGTCGCCAGAGGGCTTTGCCATCAAACCACGCATACCACCGAGCTGCCTGATCTGGGTCTTCGATCCTCGAGCACCACTGTCGGCCATGAGGAAGAGTGGGTTGAACCCGCCCTGGCTGTTCTTCAGTTCCGCCATCAGCTCATCGGTGAGCTGATCATTGGTCTGTGTCCAGACTTCGATGACCCTGTTGTACCGCTCTTCCTGGGTTATATGGCCCTGGCGGTACTGGTCGAGAATCCGTTGCTGCTCGGCGTTTGCCTTGGCAACCATCGCATCCTTTGCAACAGGGACAATCATATCAGAAAGCCCAATGGTTGCACCGAAGATAGTAGCATACTTGAACCCGACATCCTTGATGGAGTCAAGCATCTCGACAGCCAAGGAGTTGGCCTTGACCTTCAGGGTATCCCCGATCAGGTTCTTCAGCTCCTTGTCACCAAGACAGGTGTTCTGGTAAGGAACGCCCTTCGGAAGGACAGCATTGAAGATGACACGCCCAGGGGTGGTCTCAATCTTGGTACCATCCTCGAGCTTGTATCTGATCTTGGCATTGTATGAGAGGGCATTCACGTCGATTGCCATCTCAATTTCGCCAAGGTTGTCATAGTAGTTGCCCTCACCCTTTGCACCGGGCATCTCCCTGGTCAGGTAGTTGATGCCAAGCACCATGTCCTGTGAGGGATATACGATCGGCTTGCCGTTGGCAGGGTCGAGCAGGTTGGTCACTGAAAGCATCAGTGTCCAACACTCTAGCTGAGCGGCGTGGGTCAAGGGTACGTGAACAGCCATCTGGTCCCCGTCGAAGTCAGCATTGTATGCATGACACACCAGGGGGTGCAGCTTGATAGCCTTACCGTCCACCAGTACAGGATCAAAGGCCTGGATACCAAGGCGGTGAAGCGTAGGTGCACGGTTCAGGAGCACTGGGTGTTCCCGTACGACATCATCAAGGATGGACCATACTGCATCGGTCTCTTCCTCAACAAGGCTCTTCGCCTTCTTGATGTTGTAGACCACGCCATCCTGGACCAGCTTCTTCATGATGAAGGGCTTATAGAGTTCGAGAGCCATCTTGGAAGGAAGACCGCACTGGTGCATCCTCAATTCGGGCCCTACGACGATTACCGAACGACCTGAGTAGTCGACACGCTTGCCCAGCAGGTTCTGCCTGAAACGCCCCTGCTTGCCCTTAAGCATGTCAGAGAGGCTCTTCAGAGGCCTGTTGGAGGCACCCTTGACTACGCGCTTGCGCTTGGAGTTGTCAAACAAGGCATCAACTGCCTCCTGGAGCATCCTCTTCTCATTACGGATAATGATATCGGGTGCATTGAGTTTCACCAAACGGTCGAGACGGTTGTTTCTGTTGATGCAACGACGGTAGAGGTCGTTGAGGTCACTGGTTGCAAACCTTCCTCCATCGAGCTGGACCATTGGTCGCAGATCTGGTGGGATGACAGGAATGACGGTGAGGATCATCCACTCGGGCTTGTTGCCACTGTCGCGGAAGTTCTCACAGACCTCAATTCTCTTGAGCAGGCGCTTGTCAGCCTTGTCAGCCTTGAGACGCATCTGCTCGCGAAGGTCGCGGGAGAGTTCCTCAAGGTCGAGGTTGATCAATAGCTTGCGCACAGCTTCCGCGCCCATTCCGGCTTCAAATGAGTCGCCGTACTGTTCGCGGGCTTCCCAGTACTCCTCTTCGCTCAGCAGCTGCTTTGGCTTGAGGCTGGTATCCCCTGCGTTGATGACCACATACTTTTCATAGTAGAGGACACTCTGCAGGGAGTTGCGGGTAATATCCAGCAACATGCTCATTCTGGAAGGTACCGAGCGGTAATACCAGATGTGGGAGACAGGGGCTGCAAGGGTGATATGACCCATGCGCTCACGACGAACCTTGGTGTTGGTTACTTCAACACCACAGCGGTCGCAGATTACCCCCTTATAGCGGATAGACTTGAACTTTCCGCAATAGCACTCCCACTCCTTGGTGGTACCGAAGATCTTCTCACAAAACAGACCATCCCTCTCGGGCCGGAGTGTTCGGTAGTTAATGGTCTCGGGCTTCTTTACCTCGCCGTAAGACCAATCCCTGATCTGTTCCGGCGAAGCCAGCTTTATCATGATGCTATCGAAATCCTGAATTTCCTTCATCCGTACTTCTCCTGGTTAGTTGAGGGAGCCTTTCGACTGTTTGGCGATCAACTCTTCATCTCTTTCGGTCAAAGGAACCTGCTTGCCATTGGAATCATATACAGACATATCCAAAGCCAGGCCACGGATCTCCTGAACCAACACATTGAATGCCTCAGGCATACCTGCGGTGGTAGCGGGTTCTCCCTTGACGATACTTTCATAAATCTTCACACGACCGTTCATGTCATCACTCTTGATGGTAAGCAGTTCCTGCAAGGTATTGGCAGCGCCATACGCCTCCAGGGCCCACACTTCCATCTCTCCGAGTCTCTGACCACCAAACTGGGCCTTACCGCCAAGAGGCTGCTGGGTTACCAGTGAGTAGGGACCGGTGGAACGGGCATGCATCTTGTCATCTACAAGGTGGTGCAGCTTAAGGTAGTAGATGTACCCACAGAATACGGGGTTCACAAACGGAACACCTGTATGGCCGTTGTACAGCACGGTCTTGGAATTCTCAGGAAGTCCAGCCTCACGCATCTTCTCCTCGATCTGAGCCATTGAAGCGCTCTGGAACACAGGAGTGGCATACCATTTGTCAAGCTTGACGGCAGCCCAGCCGAGCTGGGTCTCCATCAACTGGCCGATGTTCATTCGGGAAGGAACACCCAGCGGGTTGAGGCAGACATCCAAGGGGGTACCATCTTCCATGTATGGCATATCCTCCTCGGGGAGAATCCGGCTTACAACACCCTTGTTACCGTGGCGGCCTGCCATCTTGTCACCCTGGCGCAGTTTGCGCTTGGTAGCAAGCAGGACCTTGACAGTCTCCTCGACACCTGGAGGAAGCTCGTCATTGTTGCTTCGCTTCAGTCTCTGGATGTCGATGACCGTTCCCTCGGTGCCGTGGGGTACCTTCAGCGAGGTGTCCCTTACTTCCTTGGCCTTTTCGCCGAAGATGGAGTTGAGAAGCTTGAACTCAGGAGTCGTGTCGCTTTCACTCTTGGGGGTCACTTTACCGACAAGTATGGAACCGGGCCTGACCATTGTGCCGATACGGACGATACCATCCTCATCGAGCTGCTCAAGCATCTTCTCGCTTGTATTGGGAATGTCTCTGGTGAGTTTCTCAGGTCCAAGCTTGGTTTCACGGATATCGGTGGAAAATTCCTTGATATGTACAGAGGTAAAGATATCATCCTTGACAACGCGCTCACTGATGAGAACGGCGTCCTCATAGTTGTAGCCGTTCCAAGGAACAAAGCCTACGAGGATGTTGCGGCCCAGGGCAAGTTCTGCACTCTGGGTAGCAGGGCCATCGGCGAGGACAGCGCCATCTTCCACATGCTGGCCGAAGCTGACGATGGGCTTCTGGTTAAAGCAGGTATCCTGGTTGGTCCTCTGGTACTTCTGTACGGCATACTCATCAAACTCGCCTTCAATAGTGGAGGTATCAGGCTTGATGACAACCTTGTCAGAACTTACGTAGGTGACGGTTCCACCGCGCTTTGCCTTGACAAGTACACCACTATCGTAGGCTGTCTTTCCTTCCATTCCTGTTCCGACACGGGGAGTCTCAGGGAATTCCAGGGGAACTGCCTGCCTCTGCATGTTTGAACCCATCAATGCACGGTTGGCATCGTCGTGTTCAAGGAACGGGATAAGGGAAGCAGCGACGCTGATGACCTGCTTGGGAGAGACGTCCATATACTTGATATCGGCCGGTGGCTTGGTTGAATAGTCACCACTGCGTCTGACAGGGATTTCCTTTTCTTCGAAGTGACCTTCGCTGTCCAACTTTGCGGAAGCCTGGGCAATGAAGAATTTCTCCTCGTCGTTGGCATCAAGGAAACGGTACTGCTTGGAAACCACCCCATCAACCACCTTGCGATAGGGGGACTCGAGGAAACCATGTTGGTTTACCCGGGTATAGTTGGCCAGGGAGACGATGAGGCCGATGTTCGGTCCTTCAGGAGTCTCGATGGGACATATACGGCCATAGTGGGTGTAGTGAACGTCACGGACCTCGAAACTTGCACGGTCTCTGGAGAGACCACCGGGGCCGAGGGCGTTGAGCCTTCTCTTGTGGGTAAGCTCTGCTAGCGGATTGACCTGGTCCATGAACTGGGAGAGCTGGCTGCTGCCGAAGAACTCCTTCACCGCAGCCACAATCGGCTTGATGGAGATCAAGTCCTGGGGCTTGACGCTACCAGTCTCAAGGTTCATGCGCTCCTTGGCAATGCGTTCCATTCGTGCAAAGGCACTCTTGAGCGCATTCTGGAGCAGTTCACCTACAGATCGGACACGGCGGTTGCCCAGGTGGTCAATATCATCGACGTTCTCTTCACGGATAAAAACCTTGATGAGGAAAGCCATGGTGTTGACAATGTCCTTGGCTGTAAGGACAGTCAGGTCGGTGGAGGCATTCTCCTCCTCCTCTTCTGTTCCTGAACCAAATTTCTTGTTGAACTTGTACCGGCCTACCGAACCGAGGTCGTACCTGCGGCTGGAGAAGAACATGTCAGGGAGGTCCCGTTCTGCCCGCTCGATGGCGATCATCTCACCAGGCATGAGGACGCTGAAGATGGGGCTGAGCACATCTTCCTTGGTCGGTTCATCAAATCCCTCACGGGTATATTTTGCATCCTCGATCTCAAAGCAGTTGAGGATCATGTCACTGTGCAAAGAGTCGACATCACGCATATTGATCAGCTGCAGATGGCTTACTTTCAAGGCAAGCAACTCATCAATCTCGTGAGCATGCAGCTTGTCACCGGCACGGAGAACCTTCTTGTTCTCGCGGTCTACAACAGCATACACATCCTTGTATAGGTAGCGGTTCTCAAGGCTGGATTTCAGATCGCTGTCATCAGCAATCTCGACCTCTTCGCCCCTATAGAACTGCTCGATGATCTTCTCACGGGTATCAAAGCCGATCGCACGCAGGAAGAGCGTTCCGAGGATACGCTTCTTGCGGTCGATCTTGGTGAAGATCAGGTGCTTCTTGTCATCAATTTCAAATTCAAGCCAAGATCCACGGTAGGGAATAATTCTCGAAGAGTACACATCCTTATCATTGGAAAAGATTACACCAGGTGAACGGTGGATCTGACTTACAACAACACGCTCGGCTCCATTGATGATAAAGGTACCGCGATCTGTCATCATGGGGATATCCCCAAAGAAGATCTCCTTCTCCCTCATCTCACCAGTGGAAAACTCAAGGCTAATGGTAACTTTGATGGGCACACTGTAGGAACGGCCCTTCTTTTTACACTCAGTCTCATTGAACTTGATGTTTTCTAAATCAATCGTGTATCCCTTATAGGCAAGACGCATCTCACCATTAGGACTATCTATCGGGAATGTTGCCTGAAAGACCTCTTCCAGACCCGAATTCTGCTCAGGGGGCAACCCCTTCTTAAAGCGTTCGAGCTGTAGGAATCTCTCATAGGAATCAAGCTGAATCCCGATAAGGTTGGGCAGTTCACAGACTTCTTGGAAATCAGAACCGATGTACGTGCGTGTTATGGATTTGCCTTTGGCAACCATCATGTACCCTCCAGAGTCAATTGAGAAACAGACAGAATCCCCCCTTCAACAGAGGGAAACGAAAGACACAATAGGCCACCGGAGTCTTTCCGGTGGCTCATAGAATCGGGTTTACACCCGCTCACAAAAAACAGCAGCGGGGAACTGGACCCAGAGGGGCCTGCCCCCGCCTATCGGCTTAGTCAACCGGCTTGATCTCGACGGCACAGCTAGCAGCAACAAGCTTTTCCTTGATTGCTTCGGCATCAGCCTTGCTAACGGATTCCTTGATGACAGCATTGCCAGCTTCAACGAGATCCTTGGCTTCTTTGAGGCCAAGACCAGTGAGTGCACGGACTTCCTTGATTGCTGCGATCTTCTTGGTAGGATCACAAGAGACAAGGATGACGTTGAATTCTGTGGGCTCTTCAACAGCTTCAGCAACAACTGCAGCTGCGGGACCTGCTGCAGCAGCAGCGGCCACAACACCAAACTTCTCTTCCATCATCTTGATCAAGCTAGAGACTTCCAAGACGGACATGTTAGCAATCGATTCCAAAATTTCTTCTTTAGTAGCCATATTACCTTCTCCTTAAAAATTGTTATTCACTGCACAGTCATAGCAGGTTACGAGCGAAGACTAGGACTGTGATTAGTTTTCTTCGACAACGGGGGCAGCTTCTTCAACTGCTGCACCACCATGATTCTCAACATAGGCAAGCAGGGTTGCTGCGAGCTTCTGCACAGGGGCCTTCATTGTTCCCATCAACATGGAGATCAGTTCGAGCCTGCTTGGCAGCTGGCTGAAAGCTTCAATCTCCTGAGCTGACATGAACTTGCCATCGATCATCGCACCCTTGACGATAACAGGGGAGCCATCCTTACCAGCCTGGAACAGGTCCTTGGCAACAATGTTGGCCTCCTCGCCGCGTACAAGAGCAATTGCAGTAGGACCAACAAGCTGGTCATCAGCCTGGTTGTCAAGCTGCTTGAGAGCGATCTTGGCAAAACGGTTCTTCACAACACGGTAGGCAGCATCCTTTTTCAGGAGGGTTCTGCGCAGCGTAGTGATCTGTTCCACTGTCATCCCGCGATAGTCGGTAAAGATGTATCCGCTATACTGTGCGAACTCATCCTTCAGGGCCTTTACGGCTTCCTCTTTGGCGGGTGTAATACGAGTCTTATAATCCATAATCTCTATCTCCTATTATACCGAAGCCGTCAGATCCTTCACGTTTACATGGACACCAGGGCCCATCGTGGAGGAAAGAGCTACGCTTACCAGGAAGTCTGCCTTTGCATCGGCTGGCTTCTTGCGGACGATTTCCTTGACAACTGCACGAGCGTTTTCACTGACTTTTGCAGGGTCCATCGAAACTTTACCAATAGGAAGGTGAATGACGTTGGTCTTGTCTGAACGGAACTCGACACGGCCCTTGGTCAGCTCCTCAAGAGCTCCCTTCAGGTCAAAGGTTACGGTCTGGGTCTTGGGGTTGGGCATCAAGCCTCTGCGTCCAAGGATAGGTCCCAAACGACCGACGTCCTTCATCATGTCCGGAGTAGCTACAGCTACATCAAAATCCATCCAACCGCCACGAATCTTCTCGATGAGGTCGTCATCGCCAACATAGGTTGCACCGGCATCAAGAGCTTCCTGGACCTTCTCGCCCTTGGCGAAAACGAGGACACGCTTCTGTGCGGAGAACTGGTTGGGGAGCACGACGGTGTCGCGGACGCTCTGGCTCTTCTTTAGGACAAGCTTTACAGAGATTTCGACGGTCTCGTCGAACTTTGCAAAGGCAACTTCCTTGACCAGGGCAGCGGCTTCATCGAAGAGGTACAACTTCTCACGGTCGATCTTCTTGATACTTTCGCGATATTTCTTTCCGTGTTTCATCTTACAGCTCCACCTCTACGCCCATACTGCGGGCGGTCCCTGCAACGATCTTCTTGGCAGCATCAATGTCATTGGCATTGAGGTCTTCAAGCTTGGTCTTCGCAATGTCGGTAAGTTGGGCTTGTGTAAGCTTGCCAATCTTGACCTTGTTGGGGGAGCCACTTCCTTTTGTTACGCCCAGTGCCTTTTTGATGAGGACTGCAGCAGGAGGTGTCTTCAGAATAAAAGTAAAACTCTTATCCCCATACACTGTAATGATGACTGGAAGAATGAGCCCAGGTTCGTAGTTCTTCGTTTTTTCGTTGAACTCCTGGACAAACTTTGGGGCACTGACACCATGAGGTCCAAGCGCGGGCCCGATTGGGGGTGCCGGCGTAGCCTTCTGGGCAGGGCACTGCAGCTTGATTACCGCAGTTACCTTTTTCTTTGCCATGTTTCTCTCCTTACGCGACACCCTGCCTGAGTTGGCTGATTTTCCGGGCTCGCGCTGGTTTTAACGCCTGTCATACGATCAGGCTCCCACCTCATCTCTGAGGGAGTAATTGCACGCATAAGTGGACTTGTTATAAAAAAACAAAAACAAACAAATGCTCCAAGGGCCAGTCCGGAACCCTTAGAGAATCTTTTCAACCTGGAGGAAATCCACCTCAACAGGGGTGGAGCGACCAAAGATCCCGACGCTCACTCGCATGCGGGCCTTATCCAGGTTCACCTCCTCAATGACACCGGTAAAGGTATCAAAGGGGCCTTCAACAATGCGCACCTGCTCGCCAATCTCAAAAGTCTGTTTGGGCTTGAAGACTTTCTCAGCAGGCAGGTCACCTGTCTTCTGAAAAATCCCCTTTACCTCTGCAGCCGTGAGGGCCTTGGGCATCACACTGTCATTGGGGGTAACAAAACCGGTAACCCCTTGGATTCTCTTGATATGAGAACACCAGGTCTTCCAGCTGTTTTCCGGCAAGTCGAGCTCAACAAGAATATAGCCAGGGAGTATCTTCCGCTTTACTTCGCGTCGGACGCCATCCTTGACTTCAACTAAGGTTTCTTGCGGTACCTTTACATCTGTGCAGATCATGCTGAAATCTACATCAGTTTCACGCATCTTGTTAATGATGCGCTCAATTTTCTGTTCGTATCCCGAATATGTGTGTACTACGTACCAGCCCTTTGCCATGACACCGTCCTAGAAGATGAATAGTATACCCTTGAGAAGGAGAAAGTCAACCAAGCCAAGGAATACGGCGACGATAACAGTAGAAACCAGTACGACCTTAGTGGAAGAGACAACCGCTTCACGGGAAGGCCAGACAACTTTTTTCAGTTCCTGGTGCGACTCCTTGAAATACTTGAACAGTTTCTTCATGTAAAGTCTCCTTTGGGGTAAAAAAAATCAAGAAGCAGACAGGCCAGGAAGGATTCGAACCCTCAACATCCGGTTTTGGAGACCAGCGCTCTACCAATTGGAGCTACTGGCCTATTTGCTTCTCGATACAAAAGTCCTTTCGGACCTATTTGATCTTTGCTTCGCGATGCAAGGTGTGCTTTCGCTCAAACGGACAATACTTGCTCAGCTCAAGCTTGCCTTGCGTGTTACGACGATTCTTCTCGGTCGTATAGTTCTTCTGCTTACATTCGGTGCACTGCAGAGCAATTTTCTCCACGGGACCTTTTTTCTTTGCTTCACCCATTCCATGCTCCTCGGTGAGTATTCACCTCACTCTCATCCCCAAGGGGATTGAGAAAAAAAAAGAGCCCTCGAACGGATTTGAACCGTTGACCCCCACCTTACCATGGTGGTGCTCTACCGTGCTGAGCTACAAGGGCGATGGTAACAAGGCAGATTTTTCCATGCGGAACATACCTGCGACATGCAAAAGCTAACTTACCAGAGCACGAATGTTTTGTCAATATGCCTTGAGCATTTTCACCGGTATTATTGGAGCTGGTTGCCCATATTCCAGCAATCGTATATAGTTTTGATTGAACCAATTATCCTATTTGTAAGGAGTTCTTCACATGAAAGACGAACTGAAAACTCGCTTTGGACATACAGCAAAAGACCTGGCGCAAGACTTTGCCGAACAGCTCAAGTATAGCCAGGATGCAGATATCTACCACACCACAGCCGAAGGCAGGTACACTGCCCTGGCCCTCGCCATCAGGGACAGGATCGTCCACCAGTGGAACCTGAGCAGAAAGACCCAGCGCAAAGAAAACGCCAAACGCATAAACTACCTCTCCCTTGAGTTCCTTATGGGAAGGGCGATGACCAACAACGTGATCAACCTTGGCGTTGAGGACCAGCTGAAGGAAGCCCTTTCGTCACTAGGGTATACCTATGAGGAACTAGCTGACATGGAACCTGATGCCGGACTGGGAAATGGAGGGCTTGGCAGGCTTGCCGCCTGCTTCCTAGACTCCCTTGCAACCCTGGAATACCCTGCCTATGGCTACGGCATCCGCTACAACTACGGCATCTTCCGCCAACAGATCAAGAACGGCTGGCAGGTAGAGCAGCCTGACAACTGGCTTCGCAACGGCAACCCTTGGGAGCTCAAGCGCCCTGATGTCGTCTACACAGTCCAGTTTGGCGGTGAAGTGAAGATGATCAGGGAGAAAGGCAAGGACAACTTCAAGTGGATCGGCTCGGAGCAGGTCAATGGGGTTGCCTACGATACCCCGATCGTCGGCTATGGATGCAAGACGGTGAACACACTCCGCCTCTGGTCTGCGACAAGCCCCGAGGAGTTCAATTTCCATGAGTTCAACGACGGCGACTACACCGAAGCGGTGCGATCCAAGATATCCGCTGAGAACCTCTCGCAGGTCCTCTACCCCAACGACACCCTCTACATGGGCAAGGAACTCCGCCTCAAGCAACAGTACTTCTTCGTGGCCTGCTCCCTTGCTGACATTATCCGTTCCTTCAAACGCAGGAAACTCAGCTGGTCACAGTTCCCCGACTTTGCGGCCATCCAGCTCAACGACACCCACCCATCCCTGGCAATCCCTGAGATGATGCGTCTGCTCCTCGACGAGGAAGGCCTCAGCTGGGACGAAGCCTGGGATATCACCGTCGCCATCATGGGCTACACCAACCACACACTCATGCCGGAGGCCCTGGAGAAGTGGACACTGCCCATGCTGCAGTCGATCCTTCCCAGACACATGCAGATCATCTATGAGATCAACCACAGGTTCTTGCAGTCTGCTGTCTCCTTCTTCCCCCTCCAGCCCCAGGTGCTTGGCCAGATCAGCATCATTGAGGAGTCAAACCCCAAGCAGGTCAGGATGGCCAACCTCGCCATCATCGGAAGCCATAGCACCAACGGGGTCGCTGCCCTCCACTCAGAACTTCTGAAACGATCGATGTTTCCCCAGTTCAACCTCATCTATCCCAAGCGGTTCAACAACAAGACCAACGGGATAACCCAGAGACGCTGGTTGCTTGATGCAAACCCGAGACTGGCACAAAAGATAACCGAAGCCATCGGGGACGGCTGGATAACCGACTATAGCCAGATAGCCAAGCTGGCCCCCTTTGCCACCGACAAGGCCTTTGTCTCCGATTTTGCAAAGATCAAGCTGGAGAACAAGGTCAAGGCAGCTGCATTCCTCAAAAAGGACAGCGGCATGATCATCGACCCAAACACCCTCTTTGATGTCCAGGTCAAACGTATCCACGAGTACAAACGGCAGCTGCTCAATGCCCTGAACATCATGCTGATCTACAACGACATAAAGAAGGGCGGAAAGGCGACCGAGAATATGCCACCGATGACATTCCTCTTCGGCGGCAAGGCGGCCCCTGGCTACGTCAATGCCAAGCTCATCATCAAGCTCATCAACAACATCGCCAAGGTCATCAACGGGGATTCACAGGCCAACAAGCTCCTTTCGATCCAGTTCATGCCCAACTACCGGGTAACCATGGCAGAGAGCATCATCCCTGCAACCGACCTTTCCGAGCAGATATCCACTGCAGGAACCGAGGCATCAGGGACAGGAAACATGAAGTTCATGTGCAATGGGGCCCTGACCATCGGGACGATGGATGGGGCAAACGTGGAAATCGCCGAGGAGGTCGGCAAGGACAACATGTTTATCTTCGGCCACACGGAAGAGGAGATCTCACAGCTTGGAAAATCCTACAACCCCTTTGCCTGGGCAATGGGTGACAATGAGATCAAGGAAGCGGTCGCACTCCTGTCCACCGGTTACTTCAATGTGAACGAACCCAATATCTTCGACCCCCTACGCAAGAGCCTCTTTGAAGATGGGGACAGGTATTTCCACTTTGCTGACCTTCGCATGTATGCAGATGCCCACAAGAGTGCCCGCGACCTCTACCGAGGCGACCAAAATGAGTGGAACCGGAAGGCAATCCTCAACATCGCTTCCAGTGGAAAATTCTCCAGTGACCGGACCATCGGTGAGTATGCAAAGGATATATGGGCCCTCAAACAGTGTCCTGTGCAGCGAGATGATGGAACAGAGACAGCCCTACAGGACGCAATGAAAAAATAGTGAGACAACCGATCCGGCAGGCCCTTCCAGGGGCCTGTCGCTTCATCTGCGCCACTATCCTACAAAGATGCCAAATAAATAGCATTTTATAAATATATAATTATTTACATTACAGTAGTTTGCATTAAGTTTAAGAAATAGTTATGTTTTGTGACGCATTTTTGCCAAACAAGGAATAAATCCTGCTATATTCTTAGCATGCAAAAGTTCTGGGATCGCGTAAGAACCCTATTGGGGGAACCATCGGTTGTTGACCTATCAAAAATGCTCGATGTCAAAAGAAGCACCCTCTCAAGCTGGATCCACAATGACCGCCGTCCACCCATGGAAGTTCTCATGACCCTCACCTCACTGACAGGTCTGAGCCTCGGGAAACTTGAACATGGGTATGATTGGGAGCCGCCTTATGAAGAGGACGAGGCAGCCGAGCACCATTGCCCAAGGCACAAGGCGATCATGCAGATAGTGCCAACCCTCAACGAAGAGGAGCAGGAGCTCATCCTTTCCATCCTTACCTTTATCCAGAAATCCCATACCACCAAGCCCTAGCTAACCAGGTTTGCCATCAGCGCCACCAGATAGGGGGCGAGCATGGCCAGAAGGGGAGCCACAACCATTGCAGGAAGGAAATTCCCGGTCTTGCTCTTGCGGATGTCCAGCAACCCGAAGCCGATCATCATAAGCAGCACACCACCGACAGCTGAAAGCTCGTTGATCCCACTCTCTCCCAGGATAGGGGAGATAAAGCCGCCGGCAAGGGTGAAGAACCCCTGGTAGACAAGGATGACCAGCGCACTGGCCATGACACCGGGGCCATAGACTGCCGTAAAGATGATCGCCATGCACCCATCCATCACCGACTTGACCAGGAGAAGTTGGTAGTCCCCTGTCGTCCCGGCCTGGATGGAACCGACAACAGTCATCGCCCCTGAACAGAAGAGCAGGGAAGCATTGAGGAAGCCCAGGGCAAAATTCTTTGCCGCCTCCTCATCCCTACCCTTCCTTCCCAGGCGAGACTCCATCCAGGTACCCAAGCTGAGCACAGCATCCTCGATGGAGAGTGCATAGCCGATGAAGCCCCCCAGGATGGTGGAGAAGATCAGGATAAGGAAAGAGCCGGTCTGCAAGGCCATGGAGATTCCGATCACCAACGTGACCAGACCCGAGGAGGTGAAGACCACCTGCTTGTAGGAGTCCTTGAGCCGGTTCTTGACCAGCAGCCCCAGCAGGGACCCCAGAATAACTGTCAGACAATTGATATAGGTAGCAAACATAATGAATAGGAGTATAATGGGTTCCAAAGACTTGGACAAGGAACGAATATGCAAAACATCCTTCTGGCGGCAGGATTGGGTACACGAAGTGGAGGAGAGAAGCTGCTTCTCCCCTATAAGGGACAGGCCTTGGTTGCACATGCAGCCCAGCAGTCCCTCAAGGCCGGGCTCTTCACCATCGTGGTTACAGGGTTCAGGAACGAAGAGGTCGAGCTGGCCCTCAAGGAGATGGCTTGCCCGAACCTAGTCCTTGTCCACAATGACAACTATACCCAGGGACAGGGCTCATCCACCCTTGTGGGAGCCAAGGCATTGCGGGAGAATGAGGACTTTTTCATCTCCCTGGCAGACATGCCCCTGATAGAGGCAGAGCACTACCACCTGCTTGCGAAAAAGTTCTCCTCATCCGACGCCCTACGGCCCATCTACCAAGGGCAGATAGGGCATCCCGTGCTGCTGAGGGCAAACTTCAAGGCCCTTATCCTTGCCCAGCCCATCCCCTTCACCATGCAAGGGCTGCTCCAGGAGTTCCATGTAGAGCTGTGCGTTGTCGATGATGAGGCCTTTGTCCGTGACATCGACACCATACACGCCTACGCAGAACTCCTGATACACCCTAGGCCTTGATGGCTACCACCTCATCACCATCCACCGTCAGGCGAATCGCTGAGGAAGGGGCAAAGGAACCACTGAGCAACTGAACAGAGAGGGGGTTCTCCACTAGGCGCTGAATTGCCCGCTTGACAGGACGGGCACCAAAGGTCGCATCAAAGCCCTCCCTGAAGACCAGGTCCACGACAGCTTCATCCCAATGCAAGGTATACCCGCGTCTTTCCAGCCGCTGGGCAAGCTGGGCAAGCTGCATGTCTACGATCTTCCTGACCTGCTCTGGGCCGAGCCCCTCAAAGATGATGATCTCATCAAGACGGTTGATGAACTCAGGCTTGAAGGAATCATGGATGACAGAGAGCACCTGCTTGCGTCCCTCTTCCTGGTTCTTGGCCTGCAGCAGGAGGGAACTACCCAGATTGCTGGTGAGGATGATCACCGTATTGGTGAAGTCCACAACCCTTCCCTGCCCATCGGTGAGCCTTCCGTCATCCAGGAGCTGCAACAGGACATTGAAGACATCCGGATGGGCCTTCTCGATCTCATCGAAGAGCACCACTGAGTAGGGCCGGCGCCTGACCACTTCGGTCAGCTGTCCACCCTGGTCATAGCCGACATATCCTGGAGGGGCACCGATGAGCCTGCTCACCGAGTACTTCTCCATATATTCGCTCATGTCGATGCGGGTAAGGGCCTTCTCATCATCAAAGAGGAAGGAGGCCAATACCTTGGCAAGCAGGGTCTTTCCCACCCCCGTGGGTCCTGCAAACAGGAAGCTACCCAAAGGTCGCTTCTCATCACCGATGCCTGCCTTGTTTCTCCTGATGGCATCGGAGAGGGCGGTGATCGCCTGCCTCTGTCCTACCACCTGGGCGGAGAGTATCTGCTCAAGCTTCAGGTACTTCTGCATCTCACTGCTCTTCATCTTGGCGATGGGAACCCCTGTCCAGCTACTGACGATCCTGGCGATATCATCTTCGCTGACCTCTTCACGGAGCATCTGCTTGCCCTCGGAATGACTTTGGGCAAGGAGCTCGCTCTGGGCCTGGATCTCCTTTTGCAGTTCAGGGATAGAGCCGTGCTTGATCTGGGCGGCCTTAGCAAGGTCCCCATCCCGCTCTGCCCGCTGCTCTTCCACCTTCAGCTGTTCAAGGCTCGCCTTTTTGGCGCGCAGCTTGTCGATGGCACTTCGTTCATTGCCCCACTGCAGGTGCATGCTGTCCCGCTTCCCCTTGAGGAAGCTCACCTCATTTCTGATCTTCGCCAGACGTTCTAGGCTGGTTGGGTCGGTTTCGCGGGCCAGGGCCTGCTCCTCGATGTTCAGCTGCAGGATTTTCCTCTCGATCTGGTCCAGCTCCTCCGGCTGGCTCTCGATCTCCATCTTCAGCTGGCTTGCAGCCTCGTCTATGAGGTCGATCGCCTTGTCAGGAAGGAAACGGTTGGTGATGTAGCGGTTGCTTAGGGTCGCGGCTGCAATGAGGGCCTCGTCCTTGATGCGCACCCCGTGGTGCACCTCATAGCGTTCCCTCAGCCCGCGCAGGATGGCAATGGTACTCTCAACGGTGGGTTCCTTGGTAAAGACAGGCTGGAACCTGCGTTCAAGGGCCTTGTCAACCTCGATGTATTTCCGGTACTCATCCAGCGTTGTCGCCCCGATGGCATGCAGCTCCCCTCTTGCCAAGGCTGGCTTGATGAGGTTTGAGGCATCGGTGGAGCCTTCGCTCGCTCCTGCACCCACAATGGTGTGCAACTCGTCGATGAAGAGGATGATGGCCCCTTCGCTTGAGGTCACTTCCTTGACCACGGCCTTGAGCCGCTCCTCAAATTCCCCCCGGAACTTTGCACCGGCCACCAGGGAGCCGACATCCAGGGAGAGGATTCGCTTGTTCTTCAGGGATTCGGGGACATCGCCGCTGCTGATACGTTGGGCAAGCCCCTCGACAATGGCAGTCTTTCCGACCCCAGGCTCCCCAATGAGAACCGGGTTGTTCTTCGTCCTTCTGGAAAGGACCTGCATCACACGCCTGATCTCCTCGTCCCGTCCGATTACCGGGTCGAGCTTGCCCAGGCGGGCAAGGGCTGTCATGTCCTTGCAGTATTTTTCCAGGGCCTGGTATCTGCTTTCGGGATCTTCGTTGTCGATGCTCTGGTTTCCCCTTATGGTCTGCAAGGCCTGCATCACCCCATCGCGGGTGATGCCAAGGTTCTTCATGGCCTTGCTGGCAGGTGAGGAATCATCGAGGATGGCTAGCAGCACATGCTCGGCGCTGAGAAACTCATCCTTGAACTCCGCGGCAATCTTGTCTGCTGCATAGAGCTCATTGCCCAAGGCGGCAGATATGGAGCGTTGAGTGGTGCCTCCATAGGCTTTGGGAAGACGGTCTACCAGGGCCTGCAGTGCAGCCTGTACCTGGCGGGGAGGAACTCCCAACCGTTCAAACAACGGGGAGAGCAGGCCCTCTTTCTGGTTGAGAAGTGCCAACAGGAGATGTTCGCTGGTAATCTCGGCATTGCCCTGTTCGTTCGCCAAAAGGTCAGCGTCACCAACAGCCTGGCGAAGCTTGATGGTCATTTTGTCTATATTCATATTATACCCCTCATGATGGCTAGATATGAGGCAACGATCCCCTCAAGGGGACCAAATCCTGTACACGTCAAATATAGTGATAAAATGTTCTGTCGACTAGGAACGGGTGATGACCGGTGTTGTCCTGGGCTTTGTCTTGTAGAACTCCAGATAGTTTGCGATGAGTTCCTTGGAAAGGGACATCTCAAAGGTATCGAGGAAGGCTACCTGGAAACAGGAGGATTCAAGAAGCAGGAGGATGTGGTCTGCAACCTTGTTTATGTCGCACTGGATGATGTCCCCTGCGTGTATACCTACCCGAAGCAGCCGCTTGAAGAGGATGGTGAGCTTGGCTGTCCTTCTGAGTACGATCTCGTTGAAGTCACGGCCCTCCTTCTTCATCTGGAGCATCACATCCACCAGGGATGTAAGCTCCCCTTCGTGGGCCGTCGCCGTATCCATGATCTCGGAGCAGATCTTCTTGATCCTGCTCATGTAGTTGTCCTCAGTTTCCCAGGCCAGGGTTGCATACTTGGAGAACATACGCCCGGTTACAAGCTTTACAGCGTAGTAGTAGATCTCTTCCTTGTCCTTGAAGTACTGATAGATGGTGGGTCGGGAAATTCCACATTCCTGGGCAATGAGTGAAAGATTGGAGTCCCGATACCCTTCGCGTCCAAATACTTTCAACGCTGTCTGCAGTATCTTTTCCTTTCTTTCCTCATGGTCAATTTTCTTGGGCATGTCCTAAATTCCCCCCTAAACCTTTCTGTACGCTATTGTTATATTACAATATACCATTATACTGTAAAAAACACTACATTATCGTGAGGATTTCATGACAGCAATAGTTGTACCCTTGATAGTAATAGCATCACCATTGGCTATAGGAATAGTGAGAACTTTGGTTCTTAGGGAAAAAAAGGTCCCTGCCAAGGGGGTAAGTCCCTCACCCGATACACTGCCTGCCATTGCCAAGCTGCAGGAGGCCATCACCTTCAGGACAGTGAGCCGTCCCGAGGGAGAAACCACCGACTGGGAGCAGTTTGCCAAATTTGCAGAGTTTCTTGCCCAGGCCTTTCCCCTATGCGAGAAGCATCTGAAAATCACCTGCGACTCCGAGTATAACCTCATCTACCGCTTCGAGGGAGAGGATGCCCAAGCAGAACCAGCCCTGCTCACAGCCCACCAGGATGTGGTGTCGGCCAACGAGGAGGAGTGGACCCATCACCCCTTTGGCAAGACAGAGCAGGATGGATATGTCTGGGGACGGGGAAGCTTCGACTGCAAGCTGCAGCTCATTGCCATCCTCGAGGCCTTTGAACAGATGGTAAAAAACCATGAAAAGCCCAGGCGTACCTGGTATGCCGCATTCGGCTGCGACGAGGAGATCAATGGGGGCAACAAGGGTGCCACACTCATCGCAGAGCAGTTCGAGCGCATGGGCCTCACCTTTTCCCTACTCCTCGATGAAGGGGGTGTGGTATCGGAAAACTACATCAAGGGGATCAGGCGTCCCATCGCGGTGGTCGGGGTAGCCGAGAAGGGATACATGGACACAACCCTCAGCTGCAACAGGGATGCTGGGCACTCCTCCACACCAGCGGTTCCCACCGCTTTGGGGAAGGTCGCAAAGGCTGTAGTTGCAATAGAAGAGAGCAGACACCCAGCAAGGATTACCAAACCCGTAGAGGCCATGCTCAGGAACATAGGGGAGGAAGCGCCCTTCCCCTTCGCTTTCCTCTTCCTCAACCTCTGGTTCACAAAACCCCTCATCAAGGTCATCTTTTCCAAAAGTCCCACGCTGAATGCCCTTATCAGGACAACCAGTGTACCCACCATGATCCAGGCAAGCGACAAGAGCAATGTCATCGCCCAGACTGCGAAGGCAGTGGTCAACACCCGAGTCCTCTCCGGTGATGACCAGGCAAGTGTCACCAGCCATCTTGCCAAGGTCATCAATGATGGGGATGTGAGCCTCACCGTCAGCCGCTATGCAGCGCCGTCGCAAGAGTCCCCTGCTTCCCAGGAGGCGTTTGCAATGATCAAGGCCACCATCTCAAAGACCTTCCCCGAGGCAATCGTAACCTCATACCTGATGTTGGGTGCAACCGATGCCCGCAAGTATGAAAGACTCTGCCAGTTTGTCTACCGCTTTACCCCGGCCCAGATGGACCGTCTTGAGGTGCTGAGAATGCATGCTCCCGACGAGCGGATGCACACGGACAACATCCAGAAAGCGGTCATGTTCTTCCACTCCCTGCTGAAGAGCTGGTAAAGACAGGCAAAGGCCCCGCCATGCGGGGCCTCTGTGTACAGGATGATTTGCCTCTTAGTTCTTCTTGATCTTCACGTCAATGCTTTTCGGCTGTGCCACTTCCTTCTTGGGAAGGGTAATCGTAAGCACTCCGTTGGAGAACTCACCCTCGATCTTCTCTTCGTTCACATCCTCAGGCAAGGAAAAGGACCGTTCAAAATTCTGGTACCTGCGCTCGCAGATGAGGATTTTCTTCTCATCCTTCTCTTCCCTCACGCTCTCCTTGGTGGAACTGAGACGTAGGACATGCTTCTCGATGTTTACCTTGACGTCTTCCTGCTTGTAGCCAGCGAGTTCAGCTTCAAGGATGTATGCCGTATCAGTCTCGGTAATGTCTACAGGAGGGACCTTCCTTGAGGTCACACCCCAATCACCGAGCATGTTGCCAAACAGTGAATCGAAAGGCGATACCATCGGCGTCCGATAGTTGCTTCTAGTTGTAAGATATGCCATGTTACACCTCCATGTGTCTTGTATGTTATATGCTCATGCCCTTTCGGGTCGTACCAACATACATGCAAAAAGCGTGCCAACTATATATATCTGAAAAAAAAACACTCTCCAGGGCTGAAAATCAACGGTTTTCCTGGTATTTTCTCCCTACAGAAAACAATCCACACACCCCTACCAGAGAGTGATGGGTCAATCTGACAGAGGGATTCGGATGTCCTATCCTAATTGTGTCAAATTGACCCATTCTCCAACAAACCCAGCAAATTTCGGACCAATACGCCAAAAACTGGCCTTTAGAGCTTGTCACTCATGGTAGCGACCATGACAGCCTTAATGGTATGCATCCGATTCTCAGCCTCATCAAATACTACCGAATGCTTGCTCCTGAACACTTCGTCGGTGACCTCGAGCTCCGTAAGCCCGTACTGGGCATGGATCTGCTGTGCCACGGAGGTGTGTAGGTCATGGAACGAGGGCAGGCAGTGCTCAAAGAGTACATGCTCGTTCCCTGAGGCCTTCAGGAGGTCCATGGTCACCTGATACTCCTTGAGCAGGGAGATACGGGCTTCAGTCTGGTCCTCCTCCCCCATCGAGACCCAGATGTCGGTGTAGATGACATCCGCACCCTTGACCGCTTCATAGGGGTCTGTGGTCACGGAAAGGAGAGCCCCACTCTGCTTTGCCACACCCGAAAGTTCGTCCATGAGGGCCCTGGAAGGAAAGAGCTCCTTTGGGGAGGCGATAGCGTAGTGCATCCCTACCTTTGCAGCCCCTATCATCAGGGCGTTGGATACGTTGTTCCTTCCATCACCGAGGTATGCCATCTTCATCTGGTTCAGGGGCTTGCCAGTATGCTCCATGGCTGTAAGGAAGTCGGCAAGCACCTGGGTAGGATGGTCATCATCGGTAAGTCCGTTCCATACAGGAACCCCGCTATGGGTGGCCAGGTCCTTGATAACTTGCATCGCAAATCCGCGGTACTCGATGCCATCATAGAGGCGACCAAGCACCTTGGCAGTATCCTCGATGGACTCTTTCTTGCCCATCTGGCTGTTTGTGAGGAAGGTGACCTGAGCCCCTTCATCAAAGGCTGCCACTTCGAATGAGCACCGTGTACGGGTTGATGTCTTGTCGAAGATGAGGACAATGTTCTTCTTGTCCAGCAAGGAACCCTCGAGGTTCTTGGCATATGCCTTTCCCTTCTTCTTCGCCTTCAGCTCCTTGGCCAGGTCCAGCAAATAGTGAATCTCTTCTGTGGAATAATCCTTGAGTGTAAGGAAACTCCGTCCTTTCAGTGTAATGCCTGTATGCATGTTATCCTCCGTACTGCGAAAATAATAAATATTTATGCATTCAAAGTCAATGTTTTTGCAATTTTATGCAGAATTAATCCTGTTTTATTGTATTTTGATACAAAAAAACCCTCCAACACAAGGAAGGAGGGCTCACCAGACAAAAGAATGGTTATTTAGAAACGAGCACGACTTCGCCATTGGTATAATGGGCGGCTACATACTCCTTGATCTTATCGCCACGGAGGGCCTTGACCAGAGCGACGATGCGAGGATCATTCTCATTGCCCTGCTTGACTGCCACAACGTTTACGTAGGGGCTGTCAGAACCTTCTACCAAGAGGCCATCACGGGTTGCGATCAGGCCGGCAGGAATGGCGTAGTTTCCGTTGATGATGGCTGCATCCACATCCTGCAGTACGCGAGGAAGGGAGGCTGCTTCAATTTCACGGAACTTCAGGCCCTTGGGGTTCTTGGCAATATCCATGGGAGTTGCTTCAAGTCCAGCATTTGCACCAAGAGTCAGGAGGCCTGCACTCTGCAGAAGGAGCAGTGCACGCCCTTCATTGGTGGGGTCGTTGGGGATTGCAACGGTTGCACCCTGGGGCAGGTCTGCAAGGGTCTTGTACTTCTTTGAGTAGAGGGCGAAGGGCTCCACATGGATGCCACCGGCGTTAGCAAGGTGATAGCCACGATCTTTGTTGAAGGATTCGAGATAGGGGACGTGCTGGAAGAAGTTTGCATCCAGTTCGCCAGTCTCAAGTGCTTCATTGGGAGTCACATAGTCGGTAAACTCACGAATCTTGAGGGTAATGCCTTGGGCAGCGAGGTCATCAACCACAAGGTTGAGGAAAGCTGCATGAGGTTCAGGGGTTGCACCAACGGTCAGTACCTTTGCAGTAGACTGTTCCTTGGTTCCGGCAGCAAATAGGGTTGCCGCTACGAGAATCACCAGTGCGATCGTCAGAATCTTTTTCATATCTTCTCCTACTCTCCCCTACGGCGAGAGCTATGTGAAATAGAGGTCAGCGTTTTGCCAACAGATGAGAGCTGATCTTGTTGCCTATCACCTGGATGATCTCAACGAGAACCAGGATGATTATTACTGCAACAACCATTACATCCCCACGGAAGCGCTGGTAGCCATACCGGATCGCGAGATCTCCCAATCCACCACCACCGATGGCACCGGCCATGGCCGAATACCCAATGAGGTTGATGATGGTAAGGGTCACCCCACTTACCAGTGAGGGCAAGGCTTCAGGGATAAGTACCTTACGGACAATTTGCCAGTTTGTGGATCCCATTGCGCGGGCGGCCTGAACGACCCCCGGATCCACCTCCTTCAGTGCGGTCTCGATCACTCGAGCCACAAACGGTGCTGCCGCGATCGACAGCGGGACGATAGTAGCGGTGGTACCGATACTGGTTCCGATAAGAATCCTGGAAAGGGGAAACAAGAGGATCATAAGGATTATGAAAGGAAACGAACGAAGCACGTTCACAATCCTTCCAAGGATATTGTTGAGGATTGGCTTGGGAATGATCCCTCCCTGTTCCACCCCTGAGGTGACAGAGAGCAGGATACCCAAGGGCAGTCCCATCAGAAGGGAGAACAGTGTGGAAAAGAGAACCATACTGAGTGTCTGACCTGTGGATTGGAGCACAAGCATCCAAAGTTTACTCATAGCTTGCCCTCCTCTTCCACCAGTACACCAGCAATCCTGAGAGCCTCAAGGGCCCGGATTTTCGTCTCCTCATCGCCACTGATGTCAACCACCATGGTCCCGATCTCCACATCCCCAACCTTCTGTACACCACCGGCCCTGATGTTGAACTCAACACCGATGCTCTGGGTAATCCTGCTGAGGATGGGCTGGTCTGTGGTGTCCCCACGGAACCTGAGGGTATAGGTACCACGCTTCTTGGACCACTGCACCATCTTGTCCTGCCGGCTAGCACTTTCGTCAAGCCCGACGAGATGGGCAAGGAAGTCCTTGGTAACCTCACTGCTGGGATTTGCAAAGATGTCGGTGACAAGGCCCTGTTCGACTACCTTCCCATCGTTGAGGACTGCAACCTGCACACAGGCATCGCGAACGACCTCCATCTGGTGGGTGATCATGACAACGGTGAGGGACATCTTCTTCTGGATCTCCTTCAGCAAGGAGAGTATTGCATGGGTAGTCTGTGGGTCCAGGGCACTGGTGGCCTCGTCGCAAAACAGGATATCAGGATTGCATGCCAGGGCCCGTGCGATGGCGACTCGCTGTTTCTGCCCTCCACTGAGGGTGCTGATAGGAGCCTTCCCACGTCCCTGGAGTGCCACCAAATCCAGCAGTTCATCGACCCTTGCCTTGATGGCAGGTTTGCTCATCCCTGTTATTTCCATGGGATAGGCTATGTTCTGCTCGGCATTTCGGGAGGTGAAGAGATTGAAGTTCTGGAATATCATGCCGACCCGGCGTCGGCGATCGATCATGGCTTGCTTGGTAAGGTTGTCGACCCGGTTGTTGTCAAAATAGACTTCACCGCCGTCAGGGCTTTCCAGCAGGCTGATCAGCCTGACCAGGGTGGATTTTCCTGCCCCACTCTTTCCAATGATCCCATAGATGGTATTCGAAGGTATTGAAAGGCTCACACCGTTGACAGCGTGCAGATTTCCGTATGACCTTTGTAAATTTTCCAACGTAATCTGCATAAATATACCCTCAGTACTCATTGAATTGTTACCATCATAGTAAAAAGGGGTACATTGGACAAGAGTAATGGGGGAAATATAGAGAGAACCAAATTCAGGGAAAAACCATCTTGTTGCCCAACAACAAGAAAAGGACGCTTTAGGCGTCCTTTTCCATCTATATTGAACCGGCATCTAAGCCGGAGTGGGGC